>JAJDHV010000030.1 GCA_030266365.1 Synergistaceae bacterium OttesenSCG-928-I11
CGGTAGTCACGGTCCACGTATACGATGGCGTCGTTGTCCGGCACGCGGGCGATGGTGGCGTCCAAGATATCGCCCAGGGTTCTGTTGCGAAATTCAAACGGTTCTACATACATGAACGAACTCCTGGCCTAGGGGTGGTACAGAACCGCGTAGATCGAGCATGGCTCGTCTCCCGCGGCGCCGACATAATGCGGCACGATGGAGTTGAAGGAAGGGGCTACTTCGCAGCAGCTCTGGCTTTGCAGTACGCATGTCCACAGCGGGAAGGCCTTCAATTCAGGCGGAACGGATCAGGCATGGGCGAATTCCGACATCAAGACTTGGCTGAACGGTGAGTTCAAGACGGATTCCGGTCTGTTGCCGTACTCTGGCGGTCTTTTGAAGACGTACACGAAGTTTCTGACGACGAAATATGTGGATTCAGCTTACGGCGCACAGGATTTGGTAGATGCCGATTCGGAGATTTTTCTTCTGTCGATTGAGGAAGTGAATTACATTTATACGGGGAATATCCAGGCTGGGTGGAATGATGTAAATGCGAAACCGAAAAGGGCGGACTACAGTAATGCCCGTTCGGCCTGGACGCGTTCTCCGGTTTCCAACAAAACCAACAACGCGTGGTATGTATACAACGATGGCCAGGTGAACAGTGGCGGTGTCTCTTCAGCTGGTATTGCCGTTCGTCCCGCCAGCTTTTTGAATCTTGAGTCTGTCATCTTCAAATCTGGTTCTGAGGTTTCAGAGCCTGCCGCCGAAGGCGGCAAAATTTCGAACCCGTATATTCTGTATCTCGAAAAGGCGGATTATGCGCCGACATCGGTGACGAAGGACGGCACGGGTCCCAAGCTGACGATCGCCTTTGCGAACCCCATTGCCCATGCATATACGGGATCGGTTTTGAGTGAATCGGCCTTGGCGAATGGTTTTACCGTTACGACAGATGGCTCCCCCAATACGGTCTCCTCCGCCAAGGTCACGGCGAACGGGGCCGGTGTCGAGCTGACGTTAACAGATACATTCGGCAATAGCGACCCAGTGACGATAAATTTCGTCCACACCGACGGCGATACGGACGGCATCGGTTTCCCCGGTGACGGCAAAGCGTTGAAGAGCATGTCCTATCCGGTTACCGGGATATCGGCTACGCCGCCGACTTTCACTGCCAGCGGTGGAAACAGCAACGTCGCCGTGACATGGCTGGATATTACCCCGGCAAGCGCGATGGTTGGTGCATTTGAGAGCAGCGCGACGACTCCGGCGGCTACGGCGAACGTAACCGGCTCTGGTATTGCGACGCAGCTTGCCTTTCCCGCAAACGCGACCATGACTGCAAAGACCTATACGATCAAGGTATCGCTGGATAACGGAACAACGTACCTCGACGTGCCGACCGCCACGGTGACCGTGAACGGCACGCTGCCGGTTGCGCCGGCGATAACCGGCCCGGACTCCCTTACTCTCGCGCTCGGCTACGCGGCGACATCCACCGACGTGTTTACGGCGACCGGCAACCCCATCCCGACCGTGACGAAAATCTCCGGCGACCCGAAAATAACCTGGAACGACGCGGCAAAGAGATTGGAGATCGCAGCCGGACTGGAGGTTGGCACCTATGCAGTCGTGCTGAGCGCGGATAACGGCGTCGCTCCGACCGCGGCGAAAACATTCACATTGACGGTAGAGTCCGGTTCGCCGACCGACCCGACGGAAAAAGCGTTCTTCACAATCGATGCAACCGAGTGCGAGATTCGCTACGTCCGCAGCGCTGACGGATCAATGCGCGTAGAAGTGTTGATTCCGGTCGCGGCGGGCTCGGATCCGTCGCTAATCGCGACGACCAGCGCGACAATCACGGGCATGGGCTACACGGATGTCTCGTATGCGTTCGTGGACGAAAACGGCAACGAGACGCCGATCACGACACAGAGCGCCGCGCGCGGCGCAGTGAGCGCCCCGTACCTGAAAATCTCGTTCACCGCGCCAAACGGCTCCAACCTGGACAACGGCGTGCTGACGAAGATCGACTACACGCTGAAAAACGACGCGATCCAGTATGTGCAGACCTTCCCGGACGGCGGCATGAAGTTCGCCGACATTGAAAAGACCGACACAACGCCCGGCGGCAGCAGCAGCGGCGTTGGCTGCGACGCAGGCATGGGCGCGCTCGCGCTCGGTGCGCTCGCCATCGCGCTGATCCGCAGACGACGGTAAACGTATGGCACGAGCCCGCATCCCGCCCGTGACATACGGGTGCGGATGCGGGCTTTATATACGGCTTCTTTACAGTAGAATGGCTGCCCTTTTCGGGTATTTCCCTTCGGCGAGCATCAGACTTTTCAGGAGCAATTTATCGGTAATCCGCTTTTACTACGGGGCACGCCCAAAAGCTGCAAAATAAAAATGGCTGCGATCGTCAGGATCGCAGCCATTTTTATTTTGCGGTTCGCTTGGGCTCAGGATTTTTTCTTCGAGACGAGCCAAGGGACCCGTTCGACGAACGCCGGATTTCCCCAACCCTTCTTCACCGCAGTCCTCGACAGCGCGCCGAATGCGAGGACGAGCAGAAAGAGGACAGGGGAGTTCGTGAGCAACGCTGCCCCGAACGTGAGAAACGTCAGCAGCGCGAACAAATTGCGATAGAAATTTTCCGAGGCGCGAATGCCTCTGCTCCAGAGCCCGAACATCAAGTCGTTCCTACCAGGGCGTTCCCAGCACGATGTGCGGGAGGAAGAGCACCCACTTCGGGAAGTACGCGACGAAGATCAGCGCGGGAACCCAGCAAAGCGCGATGAACCAGAGGCACGGGCGCATCATCTCGTTGATCGGCGTATTCGACAACCTGCCCGCCAGATAGAGCACCGGCGCCGCAGGCGGCGTGATGCAGCCCAGTCCGGTGTTCACGCCGATAACCGCGGCGTAGTGGATCGGGCTGAAGCCGAGCTCGGTGATGATGGGCATCAGAATCGGCGTCGTCAGGGTGACGACGCTGATGTCGTCCATCAGCATGCCCATGATCACGAGGAAGACGTTGATCATGCCCATGATGACCCACCGGTTCTCGGATATCGAGTAGAAGAGGGTCAGTACTTTGGAGGGCAGGTCTTCGAGGATGTAGAGTCGGCTCAGCATGGAGACCGAGTAGAGCATGACCATGATGACGCCCGTGGTGACGCCCGATTCGATCAGGCACTCCATCAGGCCTCTGAACGTCAGCCCCTTGTAAACGAACATGCCGACGGGAATCGCGTAGAGGACCGCGATCGCAGCCGCTTCCGTCGGGGTCATGATGCCGCCGTAGATGCTGCCAAGCACGATGATCGGCAGGAAGAGTGCGGGGATGGCGAGGTAGCCGCGTTCGCGGAAGAGCTGCACCTTTTCCTTGCTCGTCCGTTTTTTCGCGACGAGAACCTCCGGGTTGTCGCGGAGGAGCCAGATGTTCGTCAACGAGATCAGAATCGTGACGAGAATGCCCGCCGAAACGGTGGAGAGGAAGCAGGCGAGCACGGATTGTCCGCTGATCCACGCGAAGATGATCAGCGTCGCGTTCGGGGGGATCAAGAGGCCGAGGAGCGAGGCGTTCGCCATGAGCGCCGCCGTGTGCCCCTTGGGGTAGCCCGCGTTGTTGAAGCGCGGGAACATGATCGAGCCGATGCAGGAGAGCGTCGCGCACGCCGCGCCGGTGATGGAGCCGAAGATGGCGCAGGAGATCGTGCCGACGACGCCCAGGCCGCCCTTGATGCTGCCGCAGAACACATCGACGAGATCAATCAGCTTTTCGCCGATCTTCCCGCGTTCCATCAGGCCGCCCGCGATGATGAAAAGCGCGATTGCGAGGAGCGAGACGGAGGCCATCTGCTGATACCCGTAGGGAAGAAGCTGCGAGGGGTTGTAACCGGCGCCGTCCGGTCCGCCGAAGAAAATCAGCCATGCCGAGGAGGCCATGAAACTGACGGGCACCGGAACGCCCAAGAGCAGCGTGACGATCAGAACCAAAAGCGCGATATAAATCATGAAGCCGCTCCTCCTGTTCTTTCTTTAGAGAAGAGCGCACGCGCGCTCAACACGAGATCTCTGACGAAATAAATTTCCATAAAAATCAGACCGGCAAAAATTGCGCCGTAAGAGGTCCAGAGTGGAATGCGCCACACCATGCTCTTCGGCTGGAACGTGAAGTTGCCGAGCGGCCCTACGAAGCCGAACTCGAAAAACGCGAATCCGTAATAGACGAAAAGTCCGCAGACGGCGACCGTCACCAGATGGCGGATGAACGCGAGCAGGCGTTTGGTCGGCCCTTCCTTTGCGTAGGCGTCGACCACGTCCGCGGAGACGTGCGTCCGATTGTAGGAGCCGTATGCGGCGCCGAGGAAGTAGAACCAGAAGGCGAGGAGGATGACGATCTCGTCGTAGCCGTAAAAGTTGACCTTGAAAACGTACCTTGCCGAGGCCGCCCCCACGATGATCAGCGTCAAGAGGAGCGAGTTGATCGCCAGTACGATTGAAATGCCGCCGATCAATATCCTGTCGAACATGTTTTTCGGTTTTTTGCTGTCCGCCTCTTCCGCTATCTCACAGAGCGATTGTTCAGACATTAACATCTCTCCTTGTTTATCAATAAGCCGCCGTCTCGAACCGGTTTGCGGTCTCCCGCAATGACGGATCGGCGGCGGCTTAAGCGGCTGTCAAATCAAAACAGATGGTTCAACGGTTGCCCGAATTTATTTGATTTATTTGCTGACCGCTGCGATCATCTCGTCCACGAAATCTTTGCCCCACGTACCGTTGAGCTTCGGCCACGACGCGATGACCGCCTCGCGGATTGCGCTAAGCTCTTCTGCCGTGTAGACGTTGACTTCGATGCCCTGCTTTTTCATCAATTCCATCGCGGCGTTGTCGTCGCGCTCGGCGTTCTGGACGGAGAGAACCGACGTCCTGGCGCACGCTTCCTCGATGATCTTCTTGTCGGCGTCGGAGAGCTTCGCCCACGTCTTCATGCTCATCATGGCCGGGAAGACTTCCATGGAGTAGTTGAGCTGGTACCAGTATTTCATGACGTCCTTCAGGATGGTGTACGCAGCCTGGGGCGGAATGCCGTCGACCGCATCGCAGACGCCCGTCTGCATCGAGACGTAGAGGTCGGAGTAGGGGATCGTCACTGTGCGGAAGCCCATGGCCTCTGCGCCGTCCTTATAGACCTGCATGTTCGGAACGCGGCAGAGAACGCCCTTGTCGACCTTCGGGTTGAGGGGCTCGACGAGGGGTTTCGTGCTGGAGAGGCCGATGAAGCCTTCGGGGTGGAAGCCGAGGAATTTGACGCCCAGGTTCTGGTTGAGTTCGTCCATCTTCTTGTACGCCCACGCACCCGGCTCGAAGAAGTCAGCCAGCTGTTTGTAGTCCCATGCGAGTCCGTTCGTGTAGACGAAATTCACGCGCGGGTCGATGTCGCCGGGAATGGAAATCATGGCCATGTCGATCGTGCCGCGGATCAGTTCCTGGTAGACGAGCGTGTAGTCGCCGAGCTGGTTGGCGGGATAGACCTTGATCTCGATGCGTCCGTTCGTCTTTTCCAGCACTTCCTTGGCGATCTCGTTCATGTAACCGGTGGCGGGGTGCTCCGGGGGGACCTGTCCAGCGAATCTCAAGATCGTTTCCGGTGCGGCATCTGCCGCGACAGGGGCCATGAATGTGAATGCGAACATCAAACAGACTGCTGCCAGGATCAACTTCTTCATCAAATTCACTCCTTCGTCAGTATAAAAACAAAAAATTTGGAAAACTGGAATATAGCAACTGCACACAAGCTATGTCGCGGGTAGGATCGGTATCCATAAACCACCCTCTCTCGGCTGAATGCATTGACGTTGCAATTTTGATTTCATTATGTGACGCAAAGTGACCGTGTGGATCATTATTCCAGAAAAACGTGCAGCATGTCAAGCCGAGAAAACCGATTGATATATCAGTTATTCCATGCTTATTCATTCTCGATAGCGACGCCAGGAGAAAATTGTGAAAAACGGGAAGCGTATGATGGGAATAAGTGTCACTTTGTTCGTCGTTTTGGGGAATGTGGACATTGCCTCGGGACGATGAAAAGGTGGTCCAACTATTCGTTCATATATCAGCGAAATATTTTTTTGCGTTTCATGCCGAAAACGCGCGGTCCTGGGGTTGCTATAATGCGGACAAAAAAGTGCGAGGAGCGAAAAAAATGCAGGAAATCACAAAGACGGTGGCGCAATCCAAAGTACAGCAGTTGCAGGTGGTTATGCCGGGGCACATCAACACGCTGGGCAATCTTTTCGGCGGACAGTTGTTGTACTGGATCGACCTGGTTGCGGGGCTTGTCGCATTTCGCCATGCCGGTTCCCACTGCACGACCGCGTCGTTCGATCGCGCGGATTTTTTGCGCCCCGTCTATGCAAAGGACGTTCTTGTCATAGAGGGACGCATGGTCTACGTTGGGAACTCGTCGATGGAAATCCGCGTCGATACGTGGATCGAACGTGTCGATGCAGTCGAGCGAGTGTGTGAACTCGCGAACCGCGCCTACGTCACGTATGTCTCCATCGACGAAATGGGAAGACCGCGTCGCGCTCCGAGGCTCGATCTCGTATCCGACGAAGAGTGGGCAGAGTGGCGGGCCGGCAAGGAACGAAAAAAAGCCCGCGAGGAACTGCGGGCAAAGCGGAGCGATATTTCGGGCGGGCCTTCGAAATTTTTCTGACCGCAGCCGTGCGTGTGCTTACGCCGGTTTGCAGAGAATCTCGTGGAAATAGGTCCGGAAAATTTCGTTTGCGTGCGCGGGGGTCAGGATGACCGCGGTGTCCGCGCCGCGCTGTGTCCCAGCGATCGCGACGATTTTTTCTCCGTAGGGGATCAAGCCCGCGTCGAGCGCCATCGTGGAGATTTCCACGCAGACCTTTACCCCCTGGCCGAACATGCGGAGTGTGTAGGACATGATCTCGGCAGGGTACATGCCTTTCGCATGGTTGCTGATCCCCCGTTCCACGCCGCTCAACACGTGCGACGACGTGTATACGTCCATGCCTTTTTCGATCAGCTTCGCGCGCATTTCCCGCGGCATTTCGTTTTCGCCCTTTTCTTTATAGCCATACGCGTGCGTCACGCAGACGACGTTTACGCCGCAGTCCAGCAACTTTTCCGCCGTTTCGCCCGTGTTCGATGCGACGACGATCTGCCCGATGTTTCTCTCCTTCGCCGTTTTCACTGCGAGGTCAATCGTTTGCCTGGTGTTGCTCTTTCCTTTTTCGGAAAAATACAAGGCCGCTCCTCCTTTTTCTTTCGGTAAAAGCCGAGATGATTTTGTGTCTTATTGGAGACATAATAACCGAAATCGATGCAAATCGTATCGAATGGAAAAAACGATCTGCAAGGACGAAGGAGGGTGCGGTATGTCGGAAGCAAAAAGAACGGAAACGGTGATCACATTCTCTGCGGCCGCGGGCCTCGGCCTGCAAACCGCAGAGGACCTGGCGGGAAAAATTCTTTCCGGCGCCGGTTTCTACGTATTTTCGACGCGCGAGTACATGTCGCGGGTGCGAGGCGGCAATAACTCGTCGCAGTTTCGGGTGTCGACGTCGCCCGTTCGTGCGCAGGTGGACCGCATCGACTGGCTCTTTGCCCTTTCTCCCGGTCTGCACGTCAACGTGACGGAGAATATCTCGAAATCCACGCGTATCGTCGGCGACACGACGGCACTCGCCGCTGAAATCGCGGCGCTGGGTTTCGAGATGGTGGATATCGATCTCATCGAGCGCGCAAAAAAAATCGGCGGCGCGGTTTACGCGTCGATGATCGTCGCCGGTTTTATTACCGGCATCTTTGGGTTTTCGGAGACGAGCGCGGATGATTACATCGCCGTGCGTTTCGGCAGCAAGCCGGAGGTCGTGGAAAAAAACGGGATCGCCTTTCGGGAAGGGCATCGACTCGGTTTGGAGACGGTCGGCGGAGAGCCGGTTTTACAAAAAAACACCGCCTCCAAGAAAAGTTTTGTCTTCATGGACGGTGACACCGCGCTGGGTTTAGCGGCTGCCGCCGCGGGGTGCAACTACATCACCGCCTATCCCATGTCGCCGGGGACGGGCGTTTTTTCGTTCTTCGCACGCAACGCCGACGCGTTGGACGCAGTGGTCGAGCAGGCGGAGGATGAAATTTCGGCGATCAACATGGCGCTCGGCGCTTCGTACGCGGGCGCGCGCGCCATGACGACGACGTCGGGCGGCGGTTTCGTTCTGATGACCGAGGGGATCAGCCTCGCCGGGATCACCGAGACGCCTGTTGTCATCCACCTTGCCCAGCGCCCTGGCCCCGCGACCGGCCTCGCGACGCGCACGGAACAGGCGGATCTGGAGATCGCGCTTCATGCCGGACACGGAGAATTTCCGCGCGCGATCTTTGCCCCGATCAACGTCGAGAGCACATTTACCGTGGCGGGGCGCGCGTTCGAAACCGCGTGGAAATATCAGACGCCTTCGGTCATCCTCACCGACCAATATTTGCTGGACACCGGCTACGACGTGAAGCGTCCGGTCCCGGCAAGCATTCGCCCGCCCGTGGTGCCGGCGGAAGCGCCGGAGGGATATGCCAGATATCGCTTTCCCGAAGACGGCAAATGGATCTCTCCGTTCGCGGTGCCGGGACACGGCCCGGGGTTCGTGTCGTTCGACAGCCACGAGCACACGGAGGACGCACACATCACGGAGAACCGGGAGATCCGCCGAAAAATGGTCGAGAAACGGCTCGCCAAGGAGCACGCCATGCGCGAGGAGGCGATGCCGCATATTCTGATCGGTCCCGAGGATCACCATACGCTCCTTGTCTGTTGGGGCTCCACCTTCGAGCCGCTGCGCGAGGCGCTGGCGATTCTGTCGCCGGACGGCGTCGCGCTTGCCGCCTGTGAACAACTCAATCCGTTGCCGGAATCCTTTGTTCGACTGATGGCGAAAGAGAGCGCGAAAATTTTCGTCGAGGGCAACGCGACGGCGCAATTCGCGCGTCTCGTTCGTGCACAGACGGGAGCGACAGCGACCGATACGATTCTGAAATACGACGGGTATCCTTTCACGGTCGACGAGCTTGTCGAGCGCGTCGGAAGGATTTTGGAAAAATTTGCGAAGGGGGCGAAGTGATGATCGAGACGAAATTCGACTACAACGGCGAAATATCCTGGTGTCCCGGGTGCGGCGACTTCAAGATTCTCGAGGCGCTGAAACTCGCGTTGTCGGAGTTGGCCCTCGAACCGAACGAGGTCGTCGTCGTCTCCGGCATCGGGCAGGCTGCGAAGATGCCGCACTATTTGCGGTGCCACTGCGTCAACGGTTTGCACGGCCGCGCACTGCCCCTCGCGACGGGCGTCAAGGCATCGAACCCGAACCTGACCGTCATCGCCGTCGGCGGAGACGGCGACATGTACGGGGAGGGCGGCAACCACTTTCTGCATGCCATCCGCAGAAACCCGAACATCACGAACATCGTCTGCAACAACATGATCTACGGACTCACAAAGGGACAGGGTTCCCCGACGACGCCGATTGGGACGCATACGTCCACACAACCGGGCGGCGTGGTCAACCGTCCGCTGAATCCACTCCTGCTTGCGCTCTCCTGTGGCGCGACGTTCGTCGCGCGCGGTTCTGCGGCAGATGTCGACCGGACGAAAGAGTTGCTCAAGCAGGCAATCTCGCACAAAGGCTACGCGCTGGTGGATATACTGCAACCGTGCGTCTCCTTCAACAAGACACATTCATGGCAGTGGCTGGCGACCGCCGCGAAGTGGATCGAAGGCGAAGGGCGCGACGAGGGGGATATTTCCGTCGCAATGTCGCGCGCGCTCGAGAGCGACCCATTTCCGCTCGGTATCATTTACCGGGCGGAGCCGGGCAAAACGTTCGAGGAAACGCAGGCGCCGTATCGATCCGGCGACACGACGCCGCTTTTTGCACGTCTGCCACGCTATGAGGCGATCGAGCGGCTGATTGGCTGACGCAAACAAAGTCGGCGCGTTTCGTCGCCGCTGAAAAACCTGTAAACTCGCTTTCGCGATTATGGGATTATGGTATGATCCCGTCGTGGAGGCGGTATGGTTTTGAGAGTATGCGTCGTTGTCAGGTTTCTGGGCTTTCTCATGATCGTCATCAGCTTGTGGATGATCTGCCCCTTCGTTTATGCCGTCTCGAACGCGGGGGAGGATACGGTCCCCTTCGCCCTGTCCATTGGCATCGGGATTTTTTCCGGTGCAGTGCTCTATTTTCTCGGACGCGGCGTCGACATGTCGAAGATGCGGGCGCGCGAGGCGATGGCTTCCGTCGCGCTTTCCTGGATCGCGGCGAGCGCAGTGAGCGGTCTTCCCTATTTTTTCCACGGATCCGCACCGACATATGCCGACGCGTTCTTCGAGGCAATGTCCGGTTTCACCACTACCGGATCGACAATTTTGCAGGATATCGATGCCGTCCCGAGGGGCCTCCTGCTTTGGCGAGGGCTCACGCACTGGCTCGGCGGGATGGGCATCATCGTACTTACGCTTACAATGATGCCCATCCTCGGCGTCGGCGGATTCAACCTCTTCACGGCGGAGGTTCCGGGTGTCGTGCACGAAAAAATCACGCCGCGCGTACGACAGACGGCAGTTATCCTCTGGTTGATCTATATCGGCTTGACGTTGATTCAAACCATCATTCTGCTTTTGGGCGGCATGGGCATCTTTGACGCCATCACACACGCCATGGGGACGATCTCAACCGGTGGTTTTTCCCCTCACGACGAGAGTATGGCGTATTTCGACAACGCATTCTACGACTGGGTCGTCACTTTTTTTATGTTCATATCCGGCGCGAACTTCGTCCTGCACTATCAAGCAATTCGAGGGCGCTCTCTGCGCTCTTTTTTTCGCGATCCGGAGTTTGCGTTCTACTTCCTGTGTGTGCTTTCGCTCTCTCTTCTCACTTCGCTCGGCCTATACATGTCGGGAACAAGCGAATCGATCCATCAGTGTCTGAGGCACGGCGCATTTCAGGTCACAAGCCTCATCACTACGACCGGCTTCGTCACCACGAACTATGAGATTTGGCCATTCTTTTCGCAGTCGCTGCTCTTTGTCTGCCTCTTCCTTGGCGGCTGCGCGGGATCGACGTCCGGGGGAATCAAGCAGATTCGCCTGTTGATTCTTTTCAGGCACGCCGCGAGGCAGTTGACGCGCATTCTGAACCCGAGGGCGGTTCTGCCGCTTCGAATCGGGAAGAAAGCGATGGATCTGGACGCGATTTCCTCGACGCTCGCTTTTTTCGGCCTGTACCTGCTCGTTTTTGTCGTGGGCATCTTTGGAATCACGCTCTTCGAGCCGGATTTTTTCACCGCCATTTCGGGTGTCGCCGCAACCTTGGGCAACGTCGGCCCGGGTTTCGGAACCCTCGGGGCCGCCGGCAATTTCGCCTCGCAGGCGGCAGGGGCAAAATGGATCTACTCCTTTTTGATGCTTTGCGGCCGACTCGAACTCTATACCGTTTTGATTCTTTTCTCGAGGCCGTACTGGAACGAAGGCGTTATACTCTCGAAGGATTAAAGGGGGGGATTTCTTGAACATCGTCATCGTCGGAGCGGGAGAAGTTGGATTCAGCGTGGCGAGGAACCTCTCGCAGGATGGACACGACGTCGTGTTGATTGAGCGCGACCCGGACAGGGCGGCAAAAGCCGAAAACGAACTCGACGTCATGGTTGTGCGCGGCAACGGTGCGCGGCCGAATATTCTCGCAAAAGCGGGCATCGTGGAAGGTTCGAGCGTCGAGTTGCTGATCGCTTGCAGCAGCAAGGACGAGGTCAACATCCTCGCTTGTTGGATCGCGAGGAAGATGGGCGTCAAACGCGTCATATCGCGCGCGGTCGGCATGGAGTTCACCGACAGCGACTCCTGGAGCCGGGATCTGGGGATCGACGTCATGGTCTCGCCGGAGCGAAGCGTCGCCCGTGAGGTCGAGGGTCTGCTCGAAACGCAGGGCGCGATCCACTCCACGGAGATCGACGACAAAGCGGGCGTTTACGCCTTCCGCGTCGAAGAGGACAGCCCCGTTTCGCATCTCACGTTGATGGATTTGCGCAAGCGGAATCCGAGGCTGGTCACGATCGTCGTCTACGTCCAGCGCGGCGCGGAGGGTTTCATCCCCAGAGCGACGGACATACTGCAACCGGGCGATCTCTGCTATTCGTTCTGTTACCTCGACCAGATCCAGGAAATCGCACAGTTGTACCAATCGCACAGGAGAAAAAAACTGAAACACGTCATCATCGTCGGAGCGGGGAAGATCGGTTTTCAAACGTCGCAGCTCCTTCTGAAACGTCTCAAGGGCATCGACATTCGGTTGATCGATATCGATAAGGAAAAGTGCAGAAAGGTCGCGACGGAGTTGCCGGAAACCATGGTTCTGTGGGGCGACGGGGCCGACGAGGAACTTCTTCTGCAAGAGGGTGTCGCCACGACGGGCGGGTTTCTCGCGGCGACGGGGGACGACGAGACGAACCTCATGCTGGCGGTCCTCGCGAAAGTCTTAGGCGCGCGCAAGAGCATCGCGGTCATCCGGCGGAAATCGTACATCAAACTTGCGGACCACCTTCCGATCGACTCGATCGTCAACCGCAACGAGGCCCTTTCGTCTGTCATCATCAGCGCCGTTCGCTTTCCCGAGCATGCCAGCACGCTCATGATCTTCGATCAGATCGGAGCGGAGACGTTGCAGGTCACCATACCACCAGACAGCCCGGCGATCGGCGTCGAGCTCAAGGACCTGGAACTTCCCCGCGGTGCGCTGGTGGGGCTCGTGCGCCGTGAAGGCGCCAAACGCGACCTCTTCATTCCGACGGGCACGTTCCATTTCCTCGCAGGCGACAAAGCGATCATTTTTTCGACGCAGGAGGTTGTCGATTCGACGCTGGAAAAACTGGGGGCGGGCACTGCTTGAGCAGAACCTGCCGCTTTCTCTCCATCTCGTCGGCCTCCATCACTGCCGCGTTTCTGGTTCCGATTCTGTGGAGCATTTTCGAGGGCGATGCGGGGTTGCTTTCCTTCGTTGCGTCGCTTGCGGTCGGCGCATCGTTGAGCGTCCTGTTCGCGTTTCTCGGCATCGGGGGGAGTCTTCGCGGCATGACGATCCGCGAAGCGATTCTCTCGGTTGGCTTCTCGTGGATGGTGACGTCGGCAATCGTGGCGCTTCCGTATCTCTTCTCCGGTGCGACGCCCGGTTATCTCGACGCGCTCTTCGAAGGGGTGTCCGGGTTTACGACGACGGGCGCAACGGTCATACCGGATCTCGGCGCCCTGCCGCGCAGCATTCTTTTCTGGCGCAGCTTTTCTCAGTGGCTTGGCGGAATTGGGATCGTCGTGCTGACGCTCGTTTTTTTCCCCGTCTCCGGCGCGGGGATGCAGCTTTTCAAGGCCGAGGTCTCCGGTCCGGTCCACGAGCGCCTGACGCCCCGCATTCGCGAAACCGCGACGTTTTTGTGGAAGACCTACGTCACGCTGACCGTCCTGCAAATCTGCCTGCTGATGTTCGGCGGCGGGCTTGATTTTTTCGACGCGTCCACCCTTTCCTTCAGCACCGTCGCGACCGGGGGATTTTCCCCCTACCGCGACAGCGTCGGGCACTTCGCGAGCGGCTACGTCAAGTGGGTCACTGCCCTCTTCCTGTTTTTGGCGGCGAGCAACCTGACCTTTTACCACGTTCTCTTCGTGCGTCGAACGATAAAACCCCTTCGGGAAAATCCGGAGTTCCGCTTTTTCGTCTTTCTCCTGTTCCTTTTCGGGCTGCTCTCGACGGCGATTCTTTTTGCAAAAGGATATTATGCCGACCTCCGAACATCCGCGATGGAGGGTTTTTTTCACACGGTCAGCATGCTCTCGACGTGCGGTTTTTTCACGAGCGACTACAATCTTTGGCCCTCTTCCATCCGTCACCTCATGCTTGTCCTGATGTTCGTCGGGGGGTGCGCGATTTCAACGGCGGGCGGCATCACCTGCATCCGAGTTGTGATCGTCCTCAGGCACATCCGGGAGGAGTTCACCCGCATCCTGCATCCGCGCGCGATTATACCGGCACGGTTTTCCGGCCAGGCGATCGACCCGAGCGTCGTCTCGTCCTGCTTCGCTTTTCTCATTGCCTATATGGGAATTTTTCTCCTCGGTTTCGTTGCCCTGGCGCTGTTCGGACAGGACCTGACGACTGCGATGTCAAGTGCGGCTGCAACGCTCGGCAACGTCGGTCCCGGCTTCGGCATGGTCGGTCCCATGGAGAGTTACGCCTCGCAGCCCGCGGGGATAAAAATCGTCTATATGCTGCTCATGCTCTGCGGCAGGCTGGAAATTTTTCCGCTGCTGGTTCTCTTCACACGAGAATTCCGCCGTTGACGTGTAAAATGAAACGGTATAAACTCGCTTACGTCGTGCGAGGGTGGCGGAATTGGCAGACGCGCTGGACTTAGGATCCAGTGCCTTCGGCGTAGGGGTTCGAGTCCCCTCCCTCGCACCAAATATATATTATAAAAAAACGACCGCACACGACGATGTATCACCGTGTGCGGTCGTCTTTTAATCGTTCCGCCTCTTTATGAAACCACATTGTCGACACCCACGATACCGCCCCGGCTCGCAATGTGCATCGAGATTGCAGAGATCGACTCCACCCTGATGAAGTCACTACCTGATTCTCCTGGTATAAATCGTACCATCCTGCCTCAGCTTTTCTTCACTCGCACCTCCATCCATCCTTCGCCCTTGTTGTGGGGGCACAACCACGCAAGACGATTCTAGCACAGCGATAATGGATTTTCCAGAAATACAGTTACGGTAAACTGAATATTGCAATTATTTATAAATTGTGATAAACGCCGAAATATTCTGCGGCGAGAATCATCGAAATGAAGAGAGAGTTACATGTGACGCAATATTCAAAAACAACCATCAATTTGCCATTGCCCATTCATGCTTTGTTTATGGACCGATGGGATTTTCGATGTTCGTGATGACCTTTTTTATAAAGAAATCTTTGGAATGTGAATACGTATTTTTACTGAGTCAAGGTCATCGCTAAAAACACGGCAAGTTTATGGAAAACCCATTCACCTCGAAACGATCCGGCCGTTCTGATTGCACTTGCCTGGCGAGCTGCTGGGTATGTATTGACATCACAACGGAACATTCTGTACAATCCACGAGTTGTGCGGGCTCGTAGCTCAGCAGGATAGAGCAACGGCCTCCTAAGCCGTAGGTCAGGCGTTCGAATCGCCTCGAGCCCGCCAGAGATAGCAACGCCTCAGAGAATTCCACTCTGGGGCGATTTTATTTTTAGGCACGCTATAGGCACGCAGAGAAGCAAATGTCCCAAATGAGTTACGCTTGACAGTGGCGGGTTTCCAACGAATAATATCTTTGTTCTTCGGGAAGGAGGCAATGAAAAGAAGAACGCGAAATAACGAAATGCTCTCAGAAGAAAGGGGACAAACAATTGGAAACAAGATTCAATCTGTTCTGGCAACAAATTTTCAACCGGTCCAGCACACTGTCGAACCGCGCGTTTGACGTCACTTTTGCAGCCGCAATCGGCTGCGCGTTATCGCTAATGCTTCTTGGCGTGACGGAGAGCGCATGGCTGACACAGCTCGGAATCGGATGCCTCGCCATTGGGCTTACCAGCGCGGCATTGGGTTTCATCGCACAGACGACGACGCAAACGGCACACTGCGTAGGAAACGCCATCGCAAAAAGGAATGGCATCAAACCGCGCGCATTCAAGCAGGACAAGCCGATGTTCGCAAAGTTCATCGCGCACAAATTTACAACAACAAAAGCCACTGCAAGATCGCACACCGCGAACATCTCAACCCGCAACAACGCACGCGCCGCCCGCAGTGCATCGCGCTCCACGTTTTCAGGTGCATCCAACGCATCGAAATCATCGAAGGAAAACTCCGACGACGGCGGTTCAAGCAACTCAGGTAGTTCGGATTCAGACAGCGAACCACTCCCATTAAGAACAACCACACCATTCAAACCACTCTGTACCCAAAAACAGCATAGGAATACAGTCCAGGAGCGAGTTTCTAAAAACTGCGCGTGCCTAATTGCGCTTGCCCAGGCGGGGAGGTGCCCGGCATGACGATAAAAACTCGCATCGCCCAAAATCCTCCCATCATCGACACAAACAACCTCCCGCTGCTACTGGACGAGTTTCAGACGGCCAAGCTACTCGGCGTCTCCGTCAGTTTCCTTCGCAAGTCCAGATGCGAAGGCGAACGGAACCCGGATAAAATTCTCTCCGGCAACGGCAATATCTACGAGAACCCCGCACCGCCGTTCGTCCGCCTGAATAAGCAGACCGTTCGTTACGCCAAATCCGACCTCGAACTCTGGGTGCAGAACCTCTCCAGAAGGACGGTGATCTGAGATGACACAGCACATCCCCGTCTCCAATATCGAGGAGCAGGTCATCGCCGCCATGTTCTCAGCCGGTATCGCTCCGCCGCAGGAGGGACTGTTGATCGATGCACATCTCCACCGTTTTCACCTCGACGGCGATAAACCCGGGTCGAAAAACGGCGCATACTGCATCTATCCAGAAGGCCAGAGCTACAACGGCTGGCCGAACGGGTTCTTTCAGGATCATAAACGCGGTGGTGAGCTCGAAAAGTGGCAGTACAAACCGACAAAAGACGATCATGAAAAACTGGATCAAGCCTTTCAGTCGGCAATCTCGCAGGAAACCGCAACGGCAAAGCGCCAAACCTCGGACAAAATGTCGCAGGAGGAAGCCAGTAAGGCGAAAGAGCGAGCCCAACAAATCTACGAAGGCGCTCCCGTTGCCCAACCGGATCATCCTTACCTCGTGCGAAAAAACGTCGGCGTCTTCGGCGACCTTCGTCAATCCGGCAACGATCTCGTCGTTCCACTGCGCGATGTAATCGACGACAGCTTTGTCACGCACCAGAGAATCCAGCCGGACGGTTTCAAGAATTTCGTCTCCCCGCTCGGCGGCGACAACCCGGCCTTTACCATCGCTGGCGACCTCAAAGAAGGCCCGATCATTCTCTGCGAAGGTCTGGCAACCGGCCTGACCCTGTACGAGGCTGTAGGTTACACGACTGTTTGTGCCATGACCTGCGGCAATCTGGTGAAGGTTTCCGCTGCACTCCGCACGAAGTACCCGGACAGAAAAATTTTCATTGCCGCCGACGACGATATGGCTACGAAGAAAAAGACGGGCCGCAATCCCGGGCTGGATTCCGCGAAAAAAGCATTGCAAACCGGTCTCGACGGAATTCTGCGCGCCCCTTTTCTTCCCGAGGACGGTGACGAAGTCAGCGACTGGAACGATTATGCGCAACTCCACGGCATGGATACGACGACAACCATTCTCGGCGGTCAGATTGAACAGCTTTTGATGTCGCCGGAGGAGAAAAAGCACCTCGCCAAAATGGAGAAAATCCACAAACGGACGCGCATCGTCAACGCCGCTGACCTGATGCAAAAGGAGCTGCCGCCGATCCGCTGGGCCTTGCAGGATATCATCCCCGCAGGCCTCTGCGTCCTCATCGGCAGGCCGAAGATCGGAAAGAGCTCCTTTACCCTCGGGATTGCCACCGCCATTGCCTGCGGCGGTACGGCACTCGGGCGCATCGACACCGCGTGCGGCGACGTGCTGTATCTCGCGCTGGAGGATACCGAACGCCGCTTGCAGCAGCGCATCCGCGCGATGGGCAACGAAAGCACTGACCTCTCCCGCATCGATTTCGTTTTTGAGATTCCGCGCCAGCACGAGGGCGGGCTGACGTTTGTGGAGGAGTGGCTGAAAACGCACCCAAATGCACGACTCATCGTCATCGACACGCTCCAGAAATTCCGCAAGCCGCGCACGCCGAACGCCAACGCCTATGAGGACGACTATGAAACGCTGGCTCCCGTCAAGGAGATCGCCGACCGACACGATGTCGCCATACTCTGCCTGCACCACGAGAAAAAGTCCCGCGACGCAGAGGACTTCATCAACAACGCCAGCGGCAGTGCAGCCATCACCGGGTCGGCGGACTGTCTCCTCTTCCTCAACCGTGCTCGTCATCAGGGGGTCGGAAAGCTGAACCTCACAGGGCGCGACGTGGAGGAGCGGGAGTACGCTCTCTCCCTCGACGGCATGGAATGGTGTTTGGAGGGCGATGCGCACGAGTATGAAATGGCGTCGGAGAAGCGCGCGATTCTCGACTACCTGAAGGAGAACGGCGAAACCTCGCCGAAGGACTTGGCCGACGCTCTGGAGGTAAAACCCAACACCATGAGGCAGAAGCTTCTGCGCATGAGCAAAGAGGGGCTTGTGTACTCGAACGGGGGCAGATACGGCGTATCCGCCTCATCTGCTTCGCAGTCATATTTGGAAGGAATGTCACCGTAAAGGGCGCGATTTCGGCGTCACTTTCGTCACCCGTCACTCTCCGACTTCGCCCCGCTTAATCTGGCGGTCGATGTCGCTTTATCCGGGTGACGAGTGACGCCGGTGACACGCTTTTCGAGCAAATTCCAAACGCCATATAAACAAACAATCACACAAAATATTATTTCTTTGGTGTGGTTGTTTTTGTGTGATACAGACACAGAAGGACGGGTGAACTCAACCTGCAACGGGAGGACAAGAAATGTCACAGAGAAGAAAAACAAACATCAAACAGGGTGCGCTTGCGGATGTGATGTCGCATCTGGCGGAGCTGCCGAAGCGGGAGAAAGACCCCATGGCACAGGTCGGCCTCTCCGAGATATTTCGCACGAAGGAGTACATGGCGGAGATTCGCGGTGCGCTCAAAAAGGGTTACACATTCGAGCAGCTTGCGGAAATATTCACCGAGCGTTGCGGCGTCGAGGTCACGCCAAGGCAGATGCGGTATCACTACACGCGCGAGAGGAACCTACGAACGAAGAGCAAGAAAACCGGCACGGCATCGGCGGCGACTCCCGCATCACCCACAGCGGAGGACGCACAAACGGAAAGCCCGAACAGCA
>JAJDHV010000031.1 GCA_030266365.1 Synergistaceae bacterium OttesenSCG-928-I11
ATCGAGCGGAGGAATCGGCGTTGTGCTGGCCGGACATCCCTACCACCTGGATCCCGAGGTCAATCACGGCATTCCCGAGGTGATAGGCAGTTATGGCGTGACGATATTCACAGAGGACTCCGTCTGTCACCGGGTGGACGAAGTCGGAGGCGTCGACGATCTTTACGTCGTTGATCAGTGGGTGTATCATTCGCGCCTCTATCGGACTGCGACACTGCTCGCGCGGCATCCGGAGTTCAAGGACGTCCATATGATCCAACTCAACTCCTTCGGCTGCGGGCTCGATGCGATCAGCGCAGATCAGTCCGCTGCACTCTTGCAGCGTCATGGGAAACTACACACACTGATCAAAATCGACGAGGGCAAGAATAACGGCGCCGTCAAAATTCGGATTCGCTCACTGCTCGCTTCCGTCAAGAAGGGGAAGAGGCCGCTGCCGGAACAAACGGAGTCGTCGAAGACACAATCGGTCTCCTCGCCAAAAGAGAGCGTCGCAACCCGAACGATCCTCTGTCCGCCGCTTTCCTCACACCACTTTCAATTTTTGGAGATGGCCATGCGGGACGCCGGACTGGATTTTCGTGTCCTGCCCGAGGGAGACCGAGATGCAGTCGAACTCGCTCTGAAGTATGTCAACAACGATGCCTGCTACCCTGCGATGGTCGTTGTGGGGCAGTTTTTAAAGGCACTTGCGAGCGGCGAATACGATCTGGAGCGCACAGATTGTCTCTATGCCCAGACCGGCGGAGCTTGCCGCGCAAGCAATTACGTGCCGCTCTTGCGCAGAGCGCTCGATATGGCTGGGTACGAGCGAGTGCGCATTCTCGCCGCCAATGCCCAGGAAAACGGCGGTGCCGAGAAATTCTCCATTCCCCCGAAAACGCTTTGGAAATGCCTGTTGGGCATGTTGTACGGCGATATGCTGATGAAACTCCATCTTTCGACGCGCCCCTATGAAACGATAAAAGGCAGTGCGGACGCGCTTTACAGAAAGTGGGTCGATATCGCCAAGAAGAATGTTTGCAATGGCAGCTGGAACGCGTTCAAAGCGAATGTCGCGGAAATGGTTCGCGCGTTCGACGCGCTTCCCGTCGACCTGACGCCTCGCCCGCGCGTCGGTATCGTCGGCGAAATTCTCGTCAAGTACCATGTGAATTCCAACGAACGCCTCGTGGAGACGATCGAGGCGGAAGGAGGCGAAGCGGTCGTTCCGGATATTTCGAACTTCATGCTGTATTGTCTCATGGATTCGATCTATTCCCACAAATTGCTGGAGGGGTCCTTTCTCTCTCGCCTCTTTGCGCAGGGAGGAATTATTCTGCTCGAACGGATGCGACGCCCGATGCGTAAAGCGCTCGCGGGAACGCGTTTTGGGGAAATCCACAAAATCGACTCTCTCGCCTCGATGGGTGCAAGCATGGTTTCGCCTGCCAACCAGGCCGGTGAGGGCTGGTTGTTGACGGCGGAGATGATGAATCTGATCGAGAACGGCGTGAAGAATGTCATTTGCGTTCAGCCCTTTGCATGCCTGCCGAATCACATAACCGGAAAAGGTGTCGCGAAGGAACTCAAAAAACGATACGCGAACGCGAATATCCTTGCGCTGGATTACGACTCCAGCGTTAGCAAAGTCAATCAATTGAATCGCATCAAGCTGCTCATGGCGACGGCGAGAGTTTAGGACTGCACGGAGCGAAACGAGCATAAAAATAATCCCCGGCCGATGCCGGGGATTATTTTTATGCTCGTTTCCGAAATACGTTCAGTAAAGAACCTCGTAGGTCAGGCGCTGCCATTCCAATCTTGTGGCGTCCCTGCACTTGCGCCAGTTTCCATTGAGGTAGTTGCCGGCGATATCGACGTACGCCTCGGCGGGAATCTCGCGCAGGCCGAAAAGCGAATAGCCCAGTAGGTTCCCTGTACGGTCGTAAAAGTTCAGTCGCAGTGAAATCTTGACATCGGAATAATAAGTATTCGTGAATTTGACGTCCACACCCTGCTTTGTGATGGCGAGACCAGAATATTCTACGTCCGTGCCGTAGATCTTCCCCTGCGCGTCCCAAGCGTGGGCAGCCGCAACGGAAAAAATGATAAGGGCAAGACAAAGGGATAAACAGATTTTTTTCACGGTCATCGCTCCTTTTTTGGTTCTTGTCGATTATACAGGAATCGAAAAAAAACGAAAGGCTCCTGCCCTGAGCGACGGGAACGCTGGGCGGAGCCTTACCAGTTCTTGGACCGAGTGCTTTGATCGTGCTAGCCTCATCTGTCCGGATTATTGCCGGTGCTGACATACACATTATGCTTAATGTAGGATCGGGTGAAAAAATGACGGGCCCCTGAGAAAAATTTGCAGAATTTTTTTCTCGTGGTTAAAATGCGAGCAATCGATGTGTTTTTTACGACGATGCCTTTTTTCGCGTCATGAAAGGGGCGATATTCGCATTATGTTTGATAGTAGTTTCGATTTTCATCTTGGGGAGAGCCGCGGCATGGAAGATACACTTATGCTGAAGATCGCCGATGGCGACCAGGATTCGTTCAATACATTGTATAACATGTGGTGCAGACGGGTGATGTCGTATGCCTTCCGTGCATTGCGTGATTTGCATGAGGCACAGGATGTTGTACAAGAGACGTTCGTGCAGGTGTACAAGGCGGCGCCGTCTTATCGTGCGGAAGGAAAATTCGCCGCGTTTGTCCTAAGGATTGCGGGCAATCTCGTCAGGCATCGATATCGAAACGCTCGCTACGCGGACTCTCTGTCGGATATTCTTGACGACGAGAACCTTCCAACGCCCGAGAGCCTTCGCTACTCCCCAGAGGAGAGCGTTCTTGACGGGATCGATTTGGAGCGTGTGCTGTCACTGCTCCCTGCAAGGCAAAGAGAAGCGTTGATTTTGGTCGCAAACGGCCTCTCCTACGCAGAAGGGGCGGAAATGCTGGATATAACGATGGAGGCTTTTGCGCAGTTGGTGTTGCGAGGCCGGAGGACCCTGAGGGTAAGAATGGAAAAGGCGAGTGATTTCAATTGAAGCACGAGGAGTACGATTTTCCGCACAACGTGGACAACACACCCTGCGACGAATTCGAGATACTGATTAGCCGCGCGTGCGACGGCGAATGCACGCCAGAGCAACTGGTGACCTTGAAGGAACATCTCGGCGTGTGCGGCGATTGTCGAAATCTAATGAAGGAATACCGTGAATTGAGCGACCGGATGATTACGAGAGCCGCATTGCAATCGTGCCCACCGCCGCCTGTCGTATCTCGGGAGAAGCGCGTTCTTGGATTTTCTGCGAATCGCGACCTGCTGCTCAGACTTGGCGGCATTGCCGCATGCATCGCGTTCTTTTTCGCGGGGCACTTTTTCGGGTTTCGAAATGCAAATGAAAAATTCTCGGACTATCTCTCTCCGATGGTTGTCGCAACGCCCACCATGTGGGCTGCAAATCGACCGGTCTCACCGTATGTCTCCTCGAATCTCGAGTCCGAACAACCTTTTACGAACAGTATAGAAAAATATAGAAGTGCGATCGCCGATGAGCTCCGAAAGGGCGAGATCGATTGGATGAAAGTGAGGGATTTGGTCGAAGCAATGGGAGAACTGCGAACCGATTTGGAGTTGCTGACCATTCATATGGCTTTTCTGGATATTCGAACGGGAAGCTCGCCATACGAGGTTGCGGACCACTGGGAGCGCCTCGGAGGAAATTTGAACAGGGTTGTATATAAACCATGAAGATGGGAGCCCGCATTGCATTTGTTTTTCTGACGATCCTCTTCGCCATTGCTTGTCCGATGGGCGCAGGCGCGTCGACGCTGGAAGAAATCGTCGAAGAGAGTCTCTATAACACGCTTCGTGAAGAGGGGATTGGCGATCTTATCGCTGGAAGAATTTCAGCGCGCTACGTCTTCATGGGGAGCGTGATGATCAATAAGGTTCAATTCGATGACGGCGAGGCGCTGTTCAGCCAGGCACAGCTGACCGGACAGGCTCTCGGGACGGCCCTTGCGACGGCATACCTCCAATACGGAGAAAAAGCGCTCCAGGAGACGGCCTCCGTCATGATGCTTTCCGTGCGTGCAGGCGTAGCACCCGAGGTCGCTGCTGCAACGCTCGCCGTGTTGGCGCAAAACGGCTACGCATTCGACGCTTCGACCGAGATCATGCACGAGGCCTCCGAGATCGTTCGTGCGCTGAAACCGAATGACGGCGGTTCGGCAATCTGCGCAGAGATTTCCGATATGATCCACGAACAGGTTTCTGTCGGCAAACTCCGCAGTGAAATGTCATCGCTTGCCGAGAGGGAGAAAAACCGCCAGAGGCGACTGATCGCTATGCGGGAAGCGGAGAAAAGGAAGAAGGACAACCAGGGTGGCGAAGGAGAGCGCTCGGCGTCCGCCTCGAAGGGGGATAAAAATGGGGGGGCTTCTTCCTCGGGGAACGATTCCGGTGCGAACGACAACTCTGACGGCGCTTCAGCCGCAGGTGCAGGTAGGGGAGATTCCTCGGCTTCCGGATCGGAATCGGCGGGAAATGACTCTGCTTCCGGCACTTCCGGTTCGAATGACTCCGCCTCTGATGCGGGTGCAAGCGGAAGCTCCAGCGCTTCCAGCGAGGGATCGAGTGCCGGTGCGGATAACGCGGGAACAGATAATTCCGGTTCGTCGAGTGCAAACGACTCGAACACTTCAGAGAGTGGCAAAAACGATCAATCGCTCCAATAATATTTTCTAGAGACAACACGAAAAACGGAGGCGGCGCATTGTGCCTGCCTCCATTTTTTTGCGAGCCCCCTTCCAAAAACCGTTATAATGCCTCTTTAATTTATCCATTCTCTGTGCTATCCTCCACTTGAATCATGTAAAGTCTTTATCCTGTTAGCTTTGCCTTCGATGCGAAATCATATTTTCCACATCGAAAAGTGTTGTTTTTCGGATTTGGGAGGTGAAACTTGGAGACAAACGCAACACAATCGGTCATGTTTCAATTCTCTGAGGGTTGACTAATCAAGAAATTTCGTCTGGAGGTTATACCATGGAGGAAATGAAAGATAAAAACACGGAACCGACACCCTCCGCGGGCGAGGGTGGAATCGATTTCGATGAATTGATGCGCAAATATGACACGGAGGCGCGTTTCCGCACGCCTCCGGGTTGGCAGTTGATACTCATCTCGGCACTCGCTGTCGCGATGGCGTGTTTTCACTTCTACACCGCCGGTTTCGGGCTCTTGCCCGCGCAGAAACAGGGTGCGGTCCACCTTGCCTTCACACTTGTTCTCGTCTTTCTGCTTTATCCGATCAAATCCGGCATGCAGAAGGACGCAAAAATCCCCATCTACGATTTCGCGTTTGCAATCGTTGCCGCGATCCCGCTGATCTATCTGGTTCAGCAGATCGACATCATTGCCATGGAGAGATCCGGGCTCCCCACACAGATGGACCTCATCATGGGTTTCATCCTGATCGCTGTCCTGCTCGAGGCGACGAGGCGCATCTCGAACCCGATTCTTCCGTGCCTCGCGATCGTCTCCCTTCTGTATTGCTATTTTGGGCGCTACATGCCCGAGATGCTCTCGCACAGGGGGTTCAACGTCAGCCGTATTGTCAATCACATGTACCTTGGTACGGAGGGTATCTTCGGCACGCCGCTCGAAGTGTCGTCGACCTTCGTGTTCATGTTCATCCTCTTCGGTTCCGTCCTGGAGAAAACCGGTATGGGCAAGTTCATCATCGACCTCTCGCTCGCCCTTGCCGGCTGGTCGACGGGCGGTCCGGCAAAGGTCGCTGTCGTCGCTTCCGGTCTGATGGGAACGATTTCAGGTTCGTCCGTCGCGAACGTCTGTACGACTGGTATGTTCACGATTCCACTCATGAAGAGCGTCGGATACAAGCCCTATTTTGCCGGCGCGGTCGAGGCGGTCGCTTCGACCGGCGGGCAGATTATGCCGCCGGTTATGGGAGCCGGTGCTTTCATCATGGCGCAGTTCCTTGGCGTCAGCTATCTGGAAGTTGCGGTCGCCGCTATCGTTCCCGCGCTTCTCTACTACTTCGCGGTTATCGTGCAGGTGCACTTCGAGGCCAATCGACTGGGATTGAAGGGATTGTCCCGCGAGCAACTGCCGAGTATCGGCAAGCTGCTCAAGGAAAAGGGTTTCCTTCTCATTCCGCTCGTTGTGATCGTGTACCTTCTCATTGCCGGTTACACGCCGCTCAAGGCCGCTTTTTACGGCATCTGGGTCAGTTTCGTTCTCTCTTGGCTCAATAAGGAAACGCGCCTGACGCCGATTCGTATCAAAGAGGCCTTCGAGGCGGGCGCGCGCGGTGCGCTTTCAGTTGCGTGCGCGTGTGCCTGCGTTGGCATGGTCGTCGGGATGGGGACGCTCACGGGACTCGCACTTCGCATCGCCGGCGCGATCGTCACGCTCGCGGGCGGCAAGCTCATTCTGACACTCTTCTTCACCATGTGCGCCAGCATCCTCCTCGGCACCGGGCTTCCGACAACGGCGAACTTCATCGTCACCAGCACGATGGCGGCACCGGCACTCTTGCAGTTGGGTGTGCCACCCATCGCCGCATACATGTTCGTCTTCTACTTCGGCATCGCGGCCGACCTGACGCCACCGGTTGCGCTCGCGGCATACGCCGGTGCGGGCATTGCGGGCGACGATCCGATGAAAACAGGCGTTACCGCGTTCAAACTGGCTCTCGCGGGTTTCCTCGTCCCGTATATCTATGTCTACAACCCGATTCTGCTCTTTGTGGATGCGACGCCGTTGCCGATGATTCAGGCCGTCATCACGGCGTTGATTGGCGTCTTTCTGCTTGCGATGTGTACGATCGGGTACTACAAGGCGCAGCTTCCCTGGATTTTACGCATCGTCGCGCTCGTTGGCGCCGTTGCACTTCTCGATCCCGGGACGATGACGGATGCGATTGGGCTAGGCGTTCTCGTCTCGTTGCATTTCATCCAGACGATTCGAGCGAAGAAACAGGGACCGCAAATGGGGACATCCGAATAGCGATTCGTGCGGCGTTCGGTTATACTAATCCCATAAAGCGAGAGGAGGTGTTGATTACAGGAAATTACGAATCGATCTGAGCCTCGCGATTCTGCTCCATGGCACCCCGAAAATTTGACCTGTATGAAAAATGAGGAGGAATCTGTTCATGAGTAAGAGAAAACTGCTTGTCGCTGTCATGATGGTTACGATGGTCCTGTTCGCCGCTTCGGGAACCGCTTTCGCCGCGAAGACATTCCTGTCGATCGCGACCGGTGGAACGTCCGGCACCTATTATCCGATCGGCGGCGCAATCGCGCAGGCCGTCAGCAAGGGCACCGACCTCCAGGCGACCGCGGAGACGGGCAACGCTTCCGTCGCGAACGTCAACCTGGTTGCAAACGGAGACATCGAAGTCGCATTCGCGCAGAACGACATCACATTCTGGGCATACACCGGACGCCTCATGTTCAAGGCGCCCCTCACAAACCTTCGTGCGGTTGCGGCTCTTTACCCCGAGCACGTTCAGCTGATCACGACGAAGGACTCCGGCGTCAAGTCGATCGACGACCTGAAGGGCAAGAGAGTCGGCGTCGGTGCACCCGGATCGGGCGTTGAGGGCGACGTTCGCGCGATCTTCCAGATTGCCAACCTGAAATATGGCGACATGCGCGTCGACTTCCTCGACTTCGGCGCGACGACGAGCCGCTTCAAGGACAACCAGATCGACGCCGGATTCGTCGTCGCCGGTTTCCCGACCGCTTCCGTCATGGACCTCGCAACGACGAAGGATATTGCACTCATGAGCTTCAGCGATGAATTCCTCGGCAAGCTCAGCAAAGAGCATCCCTACTTCGTGGCGAGCGAGATTCCTGCGGGAACGTATCGCGGCGTCGACACGGCGACCAAGACCCCTGCGGTCATGGCGATTCTCGTGACGCACGACAAGGTTCCCGAAGACGTCATCTACCAGTTCACGAAGGCGATGTTCACGAATATCGCCGACGTCCACGCATCGCACGCAAAGGGCCGCGAGATCAACCTCCAGTCCGCGCTTGACGGTCTGACCGCTCCGTTGCATCCCGGCGCTGCGAAGTACTACAAAGAGATGGGCATGAAGGTCGACTAAACAACCTCGGCACCGACCATTCTTCGCGACGATGAAGTAAAATATGGAGACCGGCGCAACGCCGGTCTCCATATTTTTTCGATTCGGGGGCGATTGCAATGCGTACGATTTCGTTGCACGATATATTCGAAGCACGCGAGAGAATCTCCAAAGTGATCCACCACACGCCTATCCTTTATTCGTCGACTTTCAGCGAGATGACGGGAATGCGCGTCTATATGAAGGCGGAGAACATGCAGAAAACCGGTTCGTTCAAAATTCGCGGCGCGTCGAACCGAGTTTTTTCACTCACTCCACAGGAAGGTGCAAAAGGCGTTCTAACCGCTTCAAGCGGCAATCATGGGCAGGCGGTTGCGTACGCAGCGCGCGCCTGTGGGTACAAGGCGACGATCATCATGCCGGAGGGCGGTTCTCCGGCAAAAGCGGCGTCTATCAATGGGTACGGTGCCGACCTTGTTTTCTGCGGCACCACTTCCGACGAGCGCCTCGCACTTGCGGCGAAGATGCGCGACGAGCAAGGGCTCGTTTTCGTACCGCCGTATGACGATCCGTACGTCATCGCGGGACAGGGGACCGCCGGGCTCGAAATCGTCGAGGATCTGGACGACGTGGCGGCGGTGCTCGTGCCGACCGGCGGGTGCGGGCTGATCTCCGGTGTTGCGACTGCATTGAAGGAAAAAAATCCCGGCATCTCCGTCTTCGGCGTCGAGCCGACTGGCAGCAACAGCACGGGGTTGTCGTTCAAGGCGGGCAGGCGTGTTTCGCTCGACCGGATCGACACCGTTGCCGACGGAATTCGCACCTCGATCCCGGGCGAACTGACGTTCCCCATTGTGCAGAAATACGTCGACGACATGCTCCTCGTCTCGGACGACGAAATTCTTCGGGCGGAAACCTTGATGTTGGAGCGCTGCAAGTTGCTCACCGAGCCGACGGGCGCCGTGTCGCTCGCAGCCATTCTTTTCGGGAAACTTCCCGAAACATTCAGGGGCAAAAAGGTCGTCGCGCTGATCAGCGGCGGCAACGTCGCCCTGCCGCAGCTGGCAGGTTACATCTCGGCGAAATAGCGAAACCGACTGTTGCTGCCCGCGATCGTTTCCTTTTTTTCATACCTGGCCCTGATTCTCGTCGTCGCAGTTCCCGGCGTGCAGCGGCAGCGCCAAAGCATCTCCGGCAGCGGAGTGCGTGGTGTTGCCGCTCTTTTGTGCGCCCTCTGTGCCACGCTCTTCCTTCCGTGGACGGGTGTCGGTGTCCTGCCGTTTCAAACCTGGCCGTTCTATCCGTTTCTTGCTCTCGCGCTTCTTTTAAACGCGTGCCGTTCGAGACCGGGTTTTCGCGCAAGTTTTTCTTTTTTTATTGTGCTCGCTCTTTTTGTCCTTCAAACGGACCGATTCGTTATTTCGAACGGCCTGCCAGGGGACCGTGCTTCGATCGAGAGCGCGGGGATGATTCTTCGACTCGAATCGATCCGGAACATCAAGCTCGTCGCCGCGATGTTCTTTATTTTCGCCTCGCTCTTTCTCTCGTTTCTTCATGCCTACTGTGATGACGCAGCCGGAAACGTCGTAGCGTTCGCGTTTTCCTCACTGCTTTCGCTCGTCTTCTTCCGAATCGACACCACGGGATCGTTGAACATTTTCCCTCCGATCTCCCTTGTTTTGAATTTTACTCTTTCTTTCGGCGTGGCGATCGCGCTCCGGGAAATCATCCGAATGCTTGCGGCAAGAAGGCATGAGAAAATCGAAAGATCACTCTCAAAGTCGTTTTTTTTCTCCGTTGCACTCTCGCTGCTCGGAGGTTATCTTCTTCTCACCAGCCTGTGATTTTCGCGCGAAAGAGCCGTTCGCTCGAAACGCCGATGTCGACGCGATATTTGGGATATGCTTCGTACGCGCGCACTTCTTCGAACGGAGGGAGCGACCAGCGGTTTTTGCCGAGCGAATCCGTTCCGACGCGGTAGGGGATGCTCGTCGTCGCGACACGGCCGCCCTGCACGATCATCCAGGGCGATTTTACGAGAAACCGGCCATGCGGCGGAGCGTCGAAGGGCAGGCCTGCGTTGTGCGACTGGACGCGCTCTTCCCAGCTCCAGATTCGACCGCCCAGGATTCGATACTCGTCGATCACCGGTGTGAGCTGGACGGAGTGGATGTACGACGTCGCGAAAGACGCACCGAAGGACACGGGAGCGGCGCACAGCACATCTTCTCCGTGGCGGATGGAGAGGTAGTTCACGTTCATGCATGGTATAAAAAAAAGAAGGCAGAGCATGGCGAGAAAAAAGCGTCTCCTCATATTGGCCCCTTTCGCAGAACATTATGTATAATGATGTCTTGTCGATATTCTAACAAATTGTGGAAGGTGTGACGCACATGTCCACGAACGATGCGATTCGCCTGAAAGGAAAACCGGTTGTCGAGGCGTTGGAGGCTGCTTTGCAGCCGAGAATCGACCGGCTGCTTGCGGATGGTGTGACGCCGAAACTTGCGATTGTCCGAATGGGTGAGCGCCCGGACGATATCGCGTACGAGCGCAGCATCGTCAAAAAATGCGACACACTGCGCATCGCTGCCGATGTGCATGAACTTCCTGCCGATGCGCCGGAGAGCGACCTGATTTATCTTTTGGAGTTGCTCGCGCGGGATGCCGCCGTCCACGGAATTTTGCCGTTTCGCCCACTGCCGCCCCATATTTCACTGAAAAGGGTAAAAGAGTCCATCAAGCCCTCCAAAGACGTGGATTGCGTCGGCCCCTATTCTTCGGCGTCGATCTACGATCGCTCGCTGGCGGGTTTCCTGCCCTGTACCGCCGAGGCGGTGGTCGCACTGCTGCGGCACTACGCGGTCCCCCTCGAAGGGGCGCACGTCGTCGTCATCGGACGCTCAATGGTCGTCGGGCGAGCGCTCGCGCTTCTTTTGCTCGATGCGCACTGCACCGTAACGATCTGCCACTCCAAAACGCGCAACATCCGCGAAGTCGCCTCCGAGGCGGACATTCTCATCTCCGCGATCGGGCAGGCCCGGATGGTCGACGGCGGATATGTGAAACAAGGATCGTTCGTGATCGACGTGGGAATCAATGACGATGGCTGCGGCGGCATTTGCGGCGACGTCGACGAGGCGTCCGTTATGCGGCAGGGCGTCGCGGGCGTCACACCCGTTCCAGGTGGCGTCGGCGGTGTGACGACCGCTCTACTCGTACGAAATGTGATAGAGGCGTGTGAAAAGTCTCAAAAAAATTGATCCGATCGATGCTTGGAGGCGAGTGCGATGATGATCTGCGACATGTGCGGAACCAGGGAGTGCAAGCAGGAAAACAACGAACGCTATCACAAGAACTGCCCGATGAATGACAGGCGTTTTTTCGAGAGCGTGCGGGAGGAGTATGCGTCAGACGAGGTCCGTGATTTCTACCTGGCCTGTTCGGCAGTGGAGGCGGAGGGTTATTGCAAGTGGCCGCGCCTTCGGGAAATTATCGAGCTCTGTGGAAAAATGGGATACAAAAAAGTCGGGATCGCGTTCTGCATGGGCCTCCATGGTGAAGCGGAGGCCGCCGCGCGCATCATGCGACAGAAAGGGCTGGAGGTCGTCTCCGCAATGTGCAAGACGGGCGGCGTCGCCAAGGAGACGGTCGGCATTCCGGAACACGACAAAATTCGCCCAGGTGAGTTCGAACCGATGTGCAACCCCATCGCGCAGGCGAGGCTCCTCAACAGGGAAAAGACGGATCTGAATGTCGTCGTCGGGCTTTGCGTGGGGCACGACTCCCTCTTCTACAAACACGCGGACGCATATGTCACGACGCTCGTGACGAAGGACCGCGTCCTCGCACACAACCCGGCGGGCGCGCTCTATTGCGCCGACACCTATCTGAAATTCTAATCGTTCGGGCATAAAAAATTCTGCGACGGCAACATTGCCGCCGCAGAATTTTTTTGTGCGGATACCTATGCGGGATTGGTTGCAGCTGCGCTCTTTTCCTTTCCCTGTTGCATGAAATAAAAAGCGGCTGCCGCGATACCGACGCACGCAATTTCCGAGACCGTGGGCGTGAGCCAGATGCCAGTCGCTCCCATCAGGGAGGACATTGCGAACAGCGCGACCCCGATGACGAGCACGCCTCTGCTGATCGAAAGCGCGATTCCATAAACGGGCTGCTCGACGGTGGAGAAATACGTCGCGAGCACTACATTGACCCCGATGAAGAGGTACGAGATCGAATAGATCCGGAATGCACTGACTGTATCACTGTATAGCTTTGTCTCCGTCGCGCCATTGATGAAGATGGAGACGAACGCGCCCGGCAATGCCTCCATGATCAGGAACCATCCGATAGAACAGAACGCTGCCGTTTTCAGCGCGAGTTTCAGCAAATATCCGCACGACGTCCGATCGCCGCGCCCGTGCGAGTAGGCGACGAGGGGCTGCATCCCCTGGGAGATCCCCGACATCGTCATAACGACGAGGGTCGTGACGTACGCCATGACCGTGTAGGATACGACGCCCGTTTCACCGATCACCTGAAGGATCCTCTTGTTGAACAGGAAGATGACGATCCCAACGGAGAACTCCGTCACCGAGTCGCCAACGCCGAGGCGGATCGACCGCGCGACGTGTCCGAGCCGGTAGGTGAAGGCGTGGAAGCCGAGCTGTGTGCGCCGGCTGAAAAAGTGAACGGCCAGGATCGCAGCGGACAGACATTGTGCGATTCCGGTCGCCCACGCAGCGCCTGCCACACCCCAACCGAAACGCAGGACGAAGATGTAATCGAGCACGATGTTCGTGAGCGCCGCGACGCCGACAGAGATCGCCGCGAGTTTCGGGTATCCATCCGCGCGTACGGTGACCTCGAAATAGTAGGTCGTGACGAAAAACACGACGAAGTACGAAACGATACGTAGGTAATCCTTCACCTGTCCGAATAGATTCGGCGTTGCTCCAAGAAATCGCGCAAGGTCGTCGATAAAAAGAAGGCAGAGGGCAGACAAGATTAGCGAAAAAATTCCGAGTGTAACAAGGTTCGTCATGAACGCGTCGACCGCCTCTTTATGCTTGCCCTTGCCGAGATAGATCGAGATGACGGTCGATGCACCGGCCGAGCAGAGAATGGAGAGGCCAAAGAGGAAATTGACGAACGGCATCGCGATGTTGACGCTCGCGAGCGCGAGCGGACCGTTGCCCAGCGAGACGAAAAATCCGTCGACCATGGAGTAGAAGGAGAAAACCCACATCGCCACAACGGAGGGGACCGCGTAGGCGAAGAATTTTTTCCGCAATGATTTTTTTGTGTTGTCGTTCATGATAAGAACCTCCATTTCTTACATCAGGCATTCTAAAGGTTGGTATAATACCAAAGTCAAGCATGCGAGAAGGCGGTGAAGTCGAAATGAAGGACCATTATCGGATCAAGGAAATTTCGCAACTGTACGGTATCGGCCCCGACTCGCTCAGATATTACGAGGAGATCGGAATTTTGACCCCCCGGCGCGGGGAGAACGGATACAGGCAGTACGGGATACGGGACATTTACAAGTTGAACGTGATCAAGGATTTGAGGCAGCTTGGATTCTCGATGCAGCGAATCAAGGAGTACCTCGATAACAAAAACATCGATACGACGTTGTCCCTTTTATGCGAGGAAGACGACGTCATTCGGGAGGAAATCGAGCGGTTGCGTGCGAAACAGGTCACGATCCGTTCGCGGATCGAAGAAATCCACTCCTTCAAGGCGTCACGCACCGGAGAGATCGACCTCGTCACATACCCCGACCGCCCCAGCGTACAGTTGAAGACGGATGTTCAAAAGGACGAGGAGATCGATTTCGCGTTCAACAGACTACACAAAAGATTCGAGCACCGGGTTTACACGCTGAAGAATTACATGATCGGTGCGTCGCTGGATATTCGGGATCTTCGCCAGGGCATCTTCGGCCTTTTTCGCTCCGTCTTTTTTATTTTGGAGGAACGCGAGGCTGTGTGCGATTTTCTCATTCCCGGCGGAACCTATCTCTCGTTGCACTATCGCGGCGGTTATGAGCAAAGCGGCGAGTGGATTCGCGCCATTCTCGAACACGCCGACCGCGCCGGTTTCACGCTGACCGGCGAAATGCTGGAATTATACAAGATCGACATACACGAGACGAACGACAGGGAGGAATTTTTGACGGAACTTCAGGTTCGCGTAGAGGATTGAACCTTTCGTTCACTGCGTCCGATAATGATACTGAAGTAGTGTACCCGAATGGGAGTGAGTGCGATGAAAATCGAAAATGTGCATAAATGCCCGTATTGCGGATATACGTACCAGGTTGTTTTCGGACAAAACGTCTTCTCCCACCTTCTTTCCGACCCCGGCGCCAATGTGGCGGAGCACTCGGTGATCTTCCAATGCCCCTACGCAGGCTGCCGGAAGGTGGAGATGTTTGTTGACGCGGGTACTTTCCCGCCCGCAATGAAGGCGAAGACGGAAGCGGAGCGCAACAAGATGCGGGACGATCTCCCGAACACGTTTTTTCGTCAGCGCCTTTTGCCGCTTTACGTCGGAGGAAAAGAGGAGTTCAAAACCGCAGAAGTTCCGGACACCGTCTACAAGGATTACGACGAAGCGTGCAAATTGTTGCAGGTCAGTCCGCCTGCATCCGCGACCTACGCGCGGCGATGCGTGCAAAACATGATCCGTCAAAAGTTCAAGATCAAACCGGGGAAACTGCAAAACGAAATCGGAACCCTTGCCAACCTCTCCATGCCGGTCCGGCAGGAAGTGATCGACGCGCTCGAAAGTATTCGGAAGATGGGAAAATTCAAGGCGCTTCCGGAAGACGACGTGAAGGTGATCGTCGACATCAGCGCAAAAGAGGCGCGAAAGATCATCGACATCATTGAGATTCTGCTGTACGATTGGTTTATCGCTCCGGAAGAGCATAACAAAAGGCTCTTCGAGCTCAAATCCATTGCGGAAAATGCGGCCAGGAAAGCAGGAGAATAAAACGACGTCCGGGAGGGCGTGTCGATGAAGAAAATCGCATTCGTTCTTTTATTTGTGCTTATCCTGTCCGCGCTTGCGGCTTTTATTTTGAACGAGCTCAGCCAGGAGTTGAGCACTTCGGCGCGATCCGGACCGAGAAGCGCGCAACAGAACGCAATCAACGCGATGGATGAGGCCCGGGTTCGAGTTACTCCGATGGGGCCGCCACAGAATCAACCGCGTGCCGTTGTGCCCGAATCCATGCCAGAGGGAAATCTGTTTCGCCTGAAACACAAAATTGGGGAATTCGCGCGGTTTCTGAGTATCGTAATTGAAAAAATACGTTTTTGACTTTCGGCAACGCGTATGGCGCGGATGATCGCGCTGTGAAATGCAACGGGGAATCGAGGTGTGAGGTTTGGAAAACGATCAATATCTGTCGGTCGTGAACGAATTGTTGGATCGTTCCGTTTCCTTCGCCTATGTCACCGATCCCCGGACGGACGAAATCGTTTGTATCTCCGCAAAGACCCGCGCACATTTCGGAGTCGAAAATCAGCCAACTGGAAGCAAGTGCTGGCAATGGATCGAAAAAAACGCCACTTCCGCATGCGATTCGTGCGCGAAAATGGCGTTGTTGGACAATCCGGGCATTACTGTCGAAAGCGATCAATACGTTTTCTCGACAGGGAGATGCTATAAAAGACACGACAGCGCGATACGCTGGTTCGATGGAAGGGAATTGCACCTCCATCTGCTCGACGACGTCACGGATTCATACGATGCTCACATCGAGCCGAAAGAAATCGAGAGTGAGCTGGACGACGCCCTGGAACGCGAACGGCAATCGCGGCAGAATTTTCTCGTTCACATGAGTCACGAATTGCGCTCGCAGTTGAATTCGGTTATGGGAATGGCGAGTATTGCGCGAGAGGAGAGCGACCTGAACAAGATCCGTTATGCGATGGAGCGCATCGAACTCGTCTCCTCGAATATGATCGCCCTTCTGGACGACATTTTGTACATGTCCGACTTGGAGTCGCTGGAGGAAGCTGGCGAGTACGAGGCGATCGACACATTACCCCCGAAGGAGGAGATGCAACAGTCTTTGCGGGACGCGAGAAAACAGAGTGTCGAGATCCTGCGTGGGATTCCAGATTGCGTCATTCTTCTTGCGGAGGATGTAGAAATCCACAGGGAAATCATGTTCACCTATCTGGAGGACACGGGCATTCAAATCGATGTCGCGCGCACAGGGGCTGAGGCGGTCAAGCTGTTTTCGATGAATCCGGACAGATACCATCTCATTCTGATGGATGTTCAGATGCCGGAAATGAACGGTCACGAAGCCGCGCGCCGTATCCGCGCGCTTCCAGTGGCACATGCGGAAGACGTGCCGATTATCGCAATGACGGCGAACGCGCTGCCCGAGGACGAAGAGAAAAGCCTGTCTGCGGGTATGAACGGGCATATCACGAAACCCGTGGATTGGACGGACCTTTTATCCATCCTCGTTTATCATCTAAAACCGAAGGACGCGTGACGCGCCGCCAACCGAAGGGCATAATAATGGCGGTCCCAACGGGGTTCGAACCCGTGTCGCCGCCTTGAAAGGGCGGTGTCCTAGACCACTGGACGATGGGACCGCGCAAATGAAACGATAGTGGTGAGCCGTCCGGGGCTCGAACCCGGGACACCTGGATTAAAAATCCAGTGCTCTGCCGACTGAGCTAACGGCTCAAATACCACAGCAGCTAATTTTACGCGAAATGACGCATAAGTCAAGACCAAAAAACGAAAAAGGCACCGGGCAAACCCGGTGCCTTTGCGTTGTTATACGGTTCGGAGCGCTCTAGTCTGTCTATACGTCGGTCGGTTTCGTCCTGCTGATGACAAACCCGCCGTCCTTCGTGGCCCAGGATATCCCGATGCCCATGTACGTCATGACAATCGCGACGATCGGGTTGAGCCAGTTTAGGAACGCGTACGGTATATACTCTATGGTCGGTACGCCCAGGGCTGTGGTGTGGTAAGCGCCGCAGGTGTTCCACGGGATGAGTACGCTCGTCAGCGTGCCCGAGTCCTCGAGGGAGCGCGACAGCATGCGCGGGTGCAGACCTGCTTCGGCAAAGCGGTCTTTGAACATACGACCGGGGAGGACGAGCGAGATATACTGGTCTCCGGTGAAGAGGTTGGAGGCAATACAGGAGATGACGACGGATGTCGTGAGACCGCCCGGTGAGCGAACGTTCTTGAGCAGCGTGTCGAGAAGAACCTCGAGGTAGCCGACGCGCTCGAGGATGCCGCCGAACGTCAGTGCACAGAGGATGAGGGAGATCGTCCAGTTCATCGATTGGAGGCCGCCGCGCGCAAGCAGCTCATTCAATGTCTCTATCGCACTGATCGCGGCGTCGGGGGTCAATCCCGTGATGCCTGCGTCAGAAAGCGCTGCCATCAGTGCGGGAGTGTCCTCCAGGAATTCTGCGAGGTCGCCCGTGAGGAGCGGCGAGTAACCTTCCTGTAATGCATAGAGTGTATCACCCAAGCCAACCCCGTAAATCATTCCGAGGATCGCGCTGACGATGACGCCTGCGAAAATGGAGGGAATCGCCGGTTTTTTGGAGGCGGCAAGTCCGATGACGACGACCGGCGGCAGCAGGCCGATGATCGAGACAGGGAATTCCGCCTGTAGCAGGACCTTAATTGCCTCGATCTTCTCCGCGTCGAGCGTTCCGCCGGAATATTTCATGCCGAAGACGCCCGCGATGACGAGCACGATGACATAGGTCGGGCCGGTTGTCCAGGCCATGGCGCGGATGTGCTGGAACAGGTCGGTCCCCGCCATCGCCGGCGCAAGGTTTGTCGTATCGGACAACGGGGACATCTTGTCGCCGAAATAGGCACCGGAAATGACGAAGCCCGCGCAGAGGGGGGCCGGAATGCCGAGCCCCGCGCCGATGCCCATCAGCGCAAGTCCGACCGTGCCGCTCGTTCCCCAGGATGTACCAGTCGCAAGCGCGACGACGCTGCAAATCAAAATCGTCGCTACGAGGAAGATGGAAGGGCTCAAGACGCTGAGACCATAGTAGATCATGGTCGGCACCGTTCCGCTTTGGATCCACGTGCCGATGAGCATGCCGACCGTGTAGAGGATCAGGCAGGCCTGCATCCCCATCATGATGGAGGTGAGGATGCCTTCCTCGATGACAGCCCATTTCGTTTTCAGGAAGAGCATGGACATAATGGCTGCGACAGCGGCGGAAATTGCGAGAGGAATGTGGACGTCCTGTTCGAATATGATGACTGCGGCCAGGATCAGGCAGGCGACAAATGCCAAAATAAAGATAGATTCAAAAATATTGGGTTTTCTTCCGGTGTTCTCGTGTTTGTATTCACTCACAAACAATCACTCCTTTGCAGATAGGGATGGCTTGAGACAAGTTACACGAGCGCTGAATATCGATTTTTCGAGTCGCTCACCTCCCGATCGTGGGTGCGGAGATTACTTCGAGATCTGAATCAAGTATATAAACCGCACGACATTGTATTCTGCATACAAGGAGAAAAAATAAAAAAGGAAAAATAGAACGAACAC
>JAJDHV010000032.1 GCA_030266365.1 Synergistaceae bacterium OttesenSCG-928-I11
TCTCGCCTCTTGGATTTCATGTCTCGACCTTTAAAAACGTGAACCGCAAAGAATCCATCTCCATCGTACCACCTGTCCCCCGGTTTTGCCACAATTCGCGGCGGGGATTTGCGGCGGAAAACATCTGAACGTCGACAAATCACCCTAAAAATCACCCGTATTTTGCGTTTTCTGTCACCCCTTGGATGACGACAGAGGGGTAGTCGTGCGGTATTTATTAGGTAGGCATGCAAATTTTCGGGAGAGGTGAAGAGGATGGCTTATACGGAGAAAACCGAATGATGAAGATGCTGAAGCTGGCGGCGCTTCTGCTCTGCTGCGTCTGCCTGATGCTGACCGGCGAGCCCCCTTCGCGCGCATATGGGGACGAGCGTATCGTCAGTTACGACGTTACGGCGGTTGTGTCGTCGGACGCTTCGATGACGGTGACGGAGCGCATCGCGGCAAACGTCGAACGATACGAGATTCGGCACGGGATCATTCGCATCTTTCCCGTCGTTTACGTTTCGCCGGAGGGCGAGGCGCTGCGCACCGGCTTCGAATTTTTATCGGCAACGCTCGACGGAAGCCCTGTCCCTTTCAAGACGGAGCGCCGGGGCGGCGACGTGGGCATACGCGTCGGCGATCCTGACTTTTTGGTTCCGCGTGGCGTTCACGTTTGGGCATTGACCTACAGGGTCACGAATCACATTCGTTTTCTGGAGGACAGGGACGCGCTGTACTGGAACGCCACGGGAAACGATTGGGCGTTCCCGATAGATTCCGCGTCGTTTACCCTCGAACTGCCCGGCGAAGGCGTGAAAATCCTCGCGTCAAGCGCCTACACGGGACACCTGGGAGAGGCGGGAGCGGATTTTATCGGGACGGGGCCATATTCCTTCGCCACGACGCGGCCGCTCGCCGAGGGCGAAGGCTTCACCGTCGCTTTCGATTGGGAACGCGGAATCGTGACGCAGCCGGAAAAAAATTTTTTCGAGCGCGCGATGGCCCGCTTTATGAGCAACAGGCTGTTCGGGCTGGCACTTTTCCCTCTCGTTGCACTGATTTATTTTCTTCCGGCGTGGTTTTTTCTGGGGCGTGACCTGAGGTTGGGAACCGTCGTTCCGTTGTTCTACCCCCCTGACGGAATGACACCCGGATACATGGCGCTCGTCCGCAATATGAAAGCCCTGCCTGCCGCCATGGGCGGGGACATCATGGAGCTCGTCGTGAAGGGTCGTGCCCGCGTCGAGCGCGACGAGGCGGGGAAGTTGATTTTGCGCGATGCATTCGAATCTGACGCGAAAAGCAAAATAGACCCGTCGCTTCAGGCTCTGGCGGGCGCACTGTTCGGCAAAGGGGACGCCGTCGAACTCGTCCCACAAAAACTGTCCGGCGTGTGGGGCAATTACAAATCGCGCATGGAGAACATGGGCAAGCGGGAACTGTACAGCCGTCGCGACTTGGCGAGTGCACTCGGTGTTCTGGTGACCGCCGGGTATATTTTCCTGTCGCTGGCGGCACTCCTGACGCCGGCGTCATTTATCAACCCGCGCAGCGCCTGGGGCGACGCTTGCTTGTTTTTCGTCGGTCTGTTCTTTTTCTTTCTGCTCCTCCGCATGGGGTATTCCGGCCTGAAAAAAGCAGCGAACAAAGCGCTCTCGTGGAAGCGCCGCGCGCTCGCGCTTTTTGCGGCAATTATTTTTCTCCGTATCGACGCCGCGGGCTTGTACCTCATGCGCGAAGACGTGCCGCTGGCTGTTGCGATCCTTTCCGCCGCCGCCATCGCGTTTCTTTTCATCAGAATCATGCCGGTGCGAAGCGGCAAATGCGTCAGGCATCTGGCGCAGGTCGAGGGGTTTCTGATGTACATCGAGGCCGCCGAGAAAAGACCGCTCGCCGAATTGAACGCGCCGGAGGACACGGTCGAAAGGTACGAACGGATTCTTCCCTACGCAATCGCCCTCGGCGCGGCGGAAGCGTGGGAGCGGCGCTTCGCGCCCCTGCTCGAAGCCGTGGACTACGACCTGTCATGGTGGCCTGCGGCGGGCGACAGGCGCGGTTACGTCCGCGCTTACAGCACCTTCACCAATGTAAGCGAGTCGGCGGCGAGCATTTTCGGGAACTCGCCGTTCGGCGGAGGGCAAAATTACAGCTTATGGGAGCTGGGCTCGTGGTTTCTGGGCGGCGGAACGAGCGGCGGTTCGTCCGGCGGCGGGACGGGAGGTGGCGGCGGGCGCGGCTGGTAACTGATCATTTGCGATAGACGACAAGGAGGTTGACGAGTTATGAAGAGAAAAGAAGGCGCGGGAACGGTACGAATTGTCATTGGCGTTGTGATATTGCTGTTAAGCCTTACGATGGTTTTCTTTGGCGAAAAAAACAGACGGGAATCTCAAAACGCGATCAGCATAGCGAGTAAGGTCGTTGTCGAAATGAAAGACGCGTCGAGAATCGACCCGTCGATGAACGGGAAACTCGTTCACGTCACCGGCATGGCGTTGCCGCAGGGTGAGGCCGTAGACCCCGATTTCGGTGTGAGCAGGAAGGCGATCAAACTGGCGCGCCGCGTTTGGTTTTTGCAGTGGACCGAAGACATTACGCGCAGAACAAAGAGCGACGGGAAGGAGGAAATTCGTTACTCGTACGAGGAAAAATGGACAACCAAACCGGTCGATATCGCGAAATTCCAGAACCCCGGTTTGCTCGGGGCCATTCATCGCACATTCTATTTCACCAAAGACAGCAACGATCTTCTCGCGAAATACGCGAAGGAGGATTTTTACACGGAGAGGGTGGCGCTTGGCGCTTATGAGCTTCCGATGTTTATTGCCGAGCAGCTGCCTGCAAAGACGGTCTCGGATATGACGCCGGATACAAAGACGGCTGGCGAGATCGAAGCGTTTTTGCTGGATCGCTCCGACATAAAACTTGCGCCACGCACGAAGGTTCATGCCGGCACGGGAGGTTTTTACATCGGGGCCGACCCTGAAAACCCACAGGCTGGCGATGTAAAGATCGAATTCGACGAAACAGAACCGGCCGAAATCAGCCTCATCGCCGCAGTGTCCGGCAACGCTTTCGCATCGTACAAGGTCGAGGGTGGCGGCGAGTTCAGCAAAATGACGGCGGGTAAAGCCTCCGCCAGCGAGATGCTCGGCGAGGCCGAATCGAAATCGGCGAGCAATGCGTGGATCCTGCGCATATTCGGTGGACTCATGGTTCTTTTGAGCGTGTGGTTGATCAGGGGCGGTTTGCGAAAACGAGCCCTGAAAGGATAAAAAATAAGATCAGGTTGTTGAGAAACCGCACCATGCGCGGCGATCATCGAGAAAGGACTGAGAAAAATGATGAAACGATTTCCGCTCCTGTTGCTGCTCGTGTTGTTTTTGTCCGCGATACAGACTCTCCCCGCATGGGCCGATCACGTCGCGCGCGTGAAGGATTTTCCCGGCGGTGACGACGTCGAAAAGTTTCTGGACACTATCGGTCGCAAGGGAGTATTGGTGGACAAAAATCGCCCATCCGGCGGGAGCACCGCGATTTTCGTCGCGCCGAAGTTCCCCGAGTCGAGCGTCAGCGTTTATGGGTGCAAGATGAATGAGGACTTCGAGCCCGTCCCTGATTTCGACAAGCCGATGGTCCAGGGGAAGGAGGGCTTTTCTCTGCTGTTCTATTGCGACATCGCCGAGGGAATGCCGAACACGATCGTGGTCGTGACCGAGCCGGACGGATTCGATTATTACTGGGCGCCGGCGTACAGCGGCGTGGACGGCTCGCTCGTTACCAACGACGAATTCGTCCCGTGGGTGGACGTATCCTCCTCCGGCGTGACATCCTCGGAGACGAGCGGTTATGTCCGGCTTGCCATAAGAGGGACGAACGTGAACCTGAGGCCCCAGCCACGGGCGGCCGGCAATGTTCTGGGGCAGATGAACGACGGCGACGTTTTCTTCGCGGAGAAGTGGCCGATTGTAAGCGAAGAGGACGGATCGGAGTGGTACAAAATCGTCCTGCCCGCATCACTTTCCAGCCAATCACAGCCGCTCCGCGACTGGGAGAAGCGCTTCAGGTCTCACTTCGGATTCGTCGTCACGAAGTTCGCGACGGTCTCCCCACTCAAAAAAGGCGACGCCGAAAAAATTTCCGGCGCGATGGCTCGTTTGTTTAAGATCGACGAAACCCTCCCTCAGAATTACGCGGACGACGGATATGGAAAGTTCAACTGGAGCGCCTGGCAGTTGGCCTGTGCGATAAGCACAGGAGCGAGCCTGCCCGAGATCGTTCAAAAATGGGGCGATACGAAAATCGAGCGCCGCGCGGTGAACTTAATCGACCAATGCGCCATCTGGACACATCTCGAACAGAATGACGGCTTCAAGGTGACGTTTTACGAATGGCCGCCTCTCCCCGGTATAGTGGTGGACACCTTCGCCATCACATCTTTGCGATCGTTCTTCGTCAGCCGCGAGGGCGCGGCTGTCGGCGGACTGGTCATCGGACGCGACGGCAAAAACCGTGTGAGAGAGGTGTTGGGAGCGCCGCACACGGAAGACCCCGGGGACGCGGTGGACGAGTTCTGGAAATGGGGGACCGAGTTCGACGACCTGGTCGTCCGCTTCGACGAAAACGGACACCTGTCATCCGTGATGTTTGAAGCCAGAATACCGGATTAAGAGGAGGAAGGACTATGAAAAAGCAATGCGCGGCAATCATCTGTCTGTTATTGGCAATCTTCGCGTTTTCAATGCCCACTTTTGCAGACGATCCGGTCCTTACGCTGAAAGACGGTGTGAGCGGCGAGGAGATGGCTCTCTGGCCGAGCAGCCCGGAGGACGGTCCGGAGTGGCTTCGCTACTACAACGAACGCTTCGGTTTCACGGTGCTTGTTCCGCATGAAATTTTCAGGTCGGTGGTAACCATCCCTGCGAACGGCGACGGCTTCGTCCTGGGTAACAGAATCGAAAAATCCCTGTTCCGCGTGTCGGGCGGTTGGGCCGAGTTTGTGGATGGCGGTCTGCGCGGCTCTTTCGAGAATGCAAAGAAGGCGATCGGAGAAGAAAATATTTCTTATGAGGAATTTTCTGTTGGCGATACCGGTGACGATTACTGGGAGCTGTACTGGTGGGAGAACGAAAGGTTCAACATTCGGAGGTTCGTAATGAACGAGGAGGTATGGGCGGAATGCGAGATTTCGTACCCGACAATCCCCAACACGGAAGACCCGATGAATACGATCGCATACACCGCGATACAAAGCCTCGTGCTGGCAAAAGGGTGACCGCGTTGAGGGTATTAAATATGAAGTGCGTTTTCGTATTCGCGACGATTCTGGTCGTCGCCCTTTCGGCGTCTGCCGGCTGGGCCGATTCTTTCGCCTGGTTCGACGGTTTTCTGCTCGGCAAGTATATAAAGGACAAAAGCGAATGGGTTTCGGGCGACCCGCTTCAAGGGGGCGACCCCAAATACCATCTTGAAAGATATTGGGGAGGCGAGGAGTGTAAGGTTTACTCATCGGCAGGTTACGAAGGGATCGGTATTGCGGAAGCCGTCAAGCAGGATCATCCGCAAGAATTCGGAAGCAAGTCGGTGGGTTATTCTTCACCCCTGCTCGATATAGAGCGTCGGGACGGCAAAAAATCGGAGAAGCTGAGTATTGGGTCGGCCCGCCTTGCCGTCTGGGGGGACGGGTTCGACGCCATGCCGCGCAGGGCCACGCCGCTCGGGCCGGAGAGCGAGACCTACAAAAAAATCGTCAAGGAATATCTGGCGAAAAGGGGGTTGAAAAACGCGACCCCGCGGATAACGCAGATTTTCAAAGTGGATTTGGAAGGCGACGGCGTGGATGAGGTCGTGATTTACGCACAGAACATATTCGACGCAAAAAAAGACGCCGCGACATGGAGGACGGACGCCTCGCCGTGGCTGTCCGGCGAAGCGCTTCTCCCTCCGGCAATCTCCAAAAAGGGCGACTACTCGGTCGCGTTTCTGCGGAAGATCGTCGGCGGCAAAGTCCGCGAAATACCGCTGTTTGAATATATCGGCACGGGTGGCGGTGAGGCGACATTTCTTCATAAAATTTGCGGGTTTGCCGACCTGAACGGCGACGGCAAGTTGGAGATAATTGCGAACTGGCGCTTCAGCCAAGGTTTTAGTTATGAGGTCTATGAGGTTGAAGGCGGCGAAGCGAAGCCCGTTTTGAGCGTCGGCCTGGAAGTGTAAAAAAACAAAAGGGAGTTGCAAACCATGAAAAAGCTGCTTCTCGCGTTGATATTGTGTATGTTGGTTACGTCTTCGGCCTCGGCGGCAGGCCTCGCCCGTATCGCCGTCATGGGAACGGGTGTGAATATTCGCGCGGAGGCCGGGCCCAAGAGTTCGGTTCTGACGCAGGCGCATGAGCCCGATGTCTTCATCGCCCACGATTTGACGGTGAAGAACAAATCCGACGGCTCCGAATGGTACAGGATACTGTTCAAGGTCGAAAAATCGGGAAATCTGACGGATATGCGCGAAGCGATTCAGGACGCGAATTATCCGTACATCTCGGCGCGATTCGTCAAATCCTCCCCGCTCGAAGAGGGCGATCAGGCAAAAATTCAGAAATTGCAGGGAAAACAGCCGAATATCAAGCCCAGGGAGCCCGAGGTAAAAACAGTCAGGGTCAGGAACGCGAAAGAGTTCATCGAGGCCCTCGGTTCCGACACGACCATCGTGATGGAGTTTGGCGAATACAATCTGTCGGAGTGGGATATCCTTGCCCCGATGCGCGGCGGGAAACACACCGACTTAAAGAAAGGCGTGTTCTGGGAACAGATATACGACGGCGGCGAGCTGACGCTCAAAGGGGTCAAAAACCTGACGATCAAAACCGCCAGCGACCTCGGAGCCGGCATCCTGGTCGACCCGAGATACGCGTTCGTCCTCCATTTCACTGGCTGCTCGAACATAACGATAGAGGGCGTCACGGCAGGACACTCGGAGGGCGGTTACTGCGAGGGAGGGGTTTTCGGGTTCACAAATTCCTCCGGGATAAAAATAAGCAATACGGAGATGTTCGGCTGCGGCACGGAGGGGTTGAAACTGGCGGACGCTCGGGACGTGACCGTCAAGAATTCGGCGATTTACGAGTGCACCTACGACATCATGACGATAAGACGCTGCAAAAATATATCGTTCGACGGATGCGTATTCCGCGACAACGAGGAGTTTACGATGGTGAATATTTCCAGCACGAGCGACGTGTCGTTCACGAACTGCCGTTTTGCCGACAACAGGGGGCAGATGTTCGGCGTGACCGACGACTCGAAAGATATATCGGTCAAAAACTCCCTGTTCACGGGGAACACGGACCCCTCGATGGCGTCGAGCCCGAACGTGTCGTTCATGAATTGCAAATTCGAGAACTGAAAATGAAAAAAACTATCTTGCTCATCGCGCTGTTAATGCCGGCTCTGCTGTTGATTACGGCAACACCTGCATTTGCCGTGAGTGTCGAAGTCGCAACGGAAGAGGTCCTGAACAGATACGATTCATACCATGAGTTTATGGAATTCAAAGAAGAGGGTTATCAAAAAATCGTCTTCCTGACCGCCGCGCCATTAAAGGCGTTCAAGTTTATTGAAATCGTTCGTAACGATATCGGCCTGCCCACAGCGGGGAACGCGTTGTATTCGCTGGATGAATTGCGGCCAGGAGAACCGTTCGTCGTTACATGGATGGAGTGGGGTTCGATGCCGCACCGAGGGATAACTTTTATCGATGGCAACGATCAAACCAGGTGCTTTTTTATAAGTTCGCACGGCGGCGACGGTTCTTTAGTACTCACGGAGTATCCCGTCGTCTACCAGGGCGTACCGAAGGCGTATAAGCCGATTTTGGATGCTCTGTTTCTTTTGGAAGAGCGCCTGCGTCAGGAGGAATATGATTCCGACGAAGATTTGGAAACGGTAGGATTTGCCGAAGACCCTTATCCTCGCGACAGCGCGTTGGGTTACGCCTTGGCCGATCTCGACGGCGATGGGGTTTTGGAGTTGCTGCTCGGTTCGATGGAGGGACTGAACGCCTCCGCTCCAAATTCGGTTTTCACATTGAGAGACGGGCAGCCCGTCTTGCTTAAATCTTTCTGGAGCAGAAACCGCGGAATTATTTTGGAGGACGGCACAATTTGCAGCGTGGGTTCAGGAGGCGCGGCGGATACATACTTGTCTTCCTTTAAGCTGGATAAGGGGACGGGCGCATTGATTCAACTGACGGACATACACTCCGGCTATTCACAGGCAGAGGAAAAAATCTATTTCGTCCGGGTGGTGAATGGCAAGGAACATTACATCTCCGAACAGGAATTCGATGATTTTCTTACGATGTACGAGAAATCGCCCAATAGGATGTACCTGAGAATCCCAATCGCGTTACAGCGTTGACGAGAACGAAATGAACGCCGTGGCGCGGGGCGGATCACCCTAAAAATCACCCGTATTATGCATTTCCTGTCACCCCAAAGATGACGACAGGGGGGTGGTTATGCGGTATAGCTTACGCACACCGTGGTGACAAGCTGGCTGAAGAAACGAGGAAACGAATGATGGAAAAAATACAGACTCTTAAGAGTGTCGGTCTCGTCGTTTTATTGCTGTTAATGCTCATCGGCATCTGGGCGATGAGGCTCTTCAACAGATTGGTCAAGTTCAGAACGCTGAGCGAGGAGGGATGGAGCGGTATTCTGGCCGTCCTGAAGCGCAGAAGGGATCTGATCCCCAACCTTGTGGCGCTCGCGTCGGGGTATATGACCCACGAGTCCGAGACGCTCGAGAAGATCACCCTGGCGCGGGCGCTTGGGCAGGCGGCCCGCAGTGTCGACGAGATGGCAGACGCGGAAACGAGCATGACGGCGGCGCTTGCCGGATTTCGACTCGTTTTGGAGAACTACCCCGCGTTGAAGGCGGACGCGAACGTCATGCAAATTCAGGAGGAACTGTCGGATCTTGAGGAACGGATCGAAAAAGTGCGCCGCTACTACAACGCGACGGTCCGGGACTACAACATGGAGATGGCCCGTTTCCCGGCCAACCTTATCGCTCGCCCGATGGGCTTCCGGAGCGCGAAGTTTTTCGACACCGACGAACAGTCGCAGGAGGTGCCGGAGATCGACTTGTCATTAAGCAAACATGCAACCCCCAAAAAAGGAGGAGACACAAGATGAAACGTTTCACGGTTTTGGCAGTAGCACTGACGGTATTTCTGGGGCTCGTTGTTTCGGCGAATGCAGCCGACTTTTCGGGCAAGTGGATCAACTATCGGATGTTCGTCGAACAGAACGGAGAGAAGATGGAGGTCAACATGGAAGAGGGGGGCGCGTCTGACGACGATCTCGGCTATATCGAGTTCAAAGAAGGCAAATTTTATCAGGCTCGAGGGCCGTGGGATGACGCACTGGAGTTCACCTACAAAGCAGAGGGAGAGAAATTGATCGTCGATATCTCCGAAGAAGAGAAAGCGAATGGCATAGCCTTGGTAGAGATATGCTTCGAAGGTGACGACCTCGTTTACGTCGTTGTGGCGGAAGGCGAGGAGGGCGGAACGATGAGGAATTATTTTAGAAGACCCAAATAGGGTGTTTCTCCGGCAGGCGGGCACGATTCCGTACACGCCCGCCTGCAAGGCAAATAAATAGAAAGAGGTATTTCAAAATGAGAAAATTCAGCATGATTCTCGTGTTCATATTGGCGTTTGTCGCGACGACCCTGGCCTCCTTGCCCGCACAGGCGGCGGATTCGGGCGATGAGAGATTCGTTCCGGTGATTCGCTGGCAGTGTTGGGGTTGCGACAAACAGTTCTTCACATTTGATCCGGACGATATCGAAGCCAAGACCAAAGGCGACCATAAAATGAGGGATTATCAGCAGAAAAATTGGGTTCTATTTACTGACACCGGAAAATCGATTCCAAAATGCGAAAAAGCGACAGATGGAGCACATTTCTTCGATAAAGAAGAAACTTTTAAGACTTCGCCGAACATTATTTACCAGCGAAAGAACGATTACATCGTATTGAAAAACGGCGGAAGCATAAAGGCAAAGATTGCAAAGTGGAGATGCGGAAACTGTAAGCTGGAAGGCCATGTATTTGATGGCGACGATATGGATTTATTCGGCACGATGGTGCTCACGACGGCGCAAGACCTGTTCAATATGCAGGGCGGGGGTAGGGTTCGCGATTGCGGCGTTAAAATCTATGAAGGCTTCGTTGCCAAGGCCCATATAATGGCATGTGGCACCGCCACAAACTGGACGTCGATCAAGCTGGCGCAATCGATTTCGAACCTGTGGTATTCGGATTGATAGAGATACAGTGCATATAGGAGGCGTTGGGATGAAGAGGGTTTCTGTCTGGGGTTTGTTGGTCGTCTTCCTGCTCGCGGCCTGCGGCGAAGCGTATGCTGAGTTGCCGCGCGATTATCAGGACTTCAAGGCACGTTATCAGAAAGAGGGACGCACAATGGAGGGGGCGGCGCACCTCTACTTCGAAGCTGTTTTCTGCTATCTTGACGAGAGCAAGCAGGAAGAAGCGTCTAAAATGTTGCGCTACGCGATGTACCTGCCGATGCCGCTCGAGCGGTCGAACAACTACCGGACGTTTCTCGGGCGTCTCAATGACGAATCGTACCACTATATCTTCCGCAGCTTCGCGGTCGGAGCGACACCGGAGAACAGTTACAGCATGTCGCCGGACAATTTTCGGCTCGACATCATTTCGAAGAAAAAAGAGTCCGACTACACGCAGCTCTCCCTCCGCAGTTCCGGCGCGGACAGCCCGCGGAGCCTCTGGATGCAGGAGCATGACGGACTCTGGTACACGATCAACAACGCTTCTACATACGCCCAGGTTCGCGAGCCGAAAACGGCCATAGACGCGCAGCGCAACGCGCACGACGCGGATTTCGATTAATGAGGGTGAATACGCAGATGAAAAAAATACTCTTATTGTTTTGTGTTGCGATGTTGATGTTTGCGAATGGTGCCGCGATGGCGAATGCCGACGCCGGCTACTACGCCTCGACGGGGTACGACGCGGACGGCAGTGGGAATATCTCGAGCGATGCGGGCGGGTTCGATGCCGGCCTGGTTGCGCATATTCAGCTTTTCGGCAACGGAACCTACGAGATGCTGTTCTTTGGCGCTCTGATGAACGGCGAATGGCGGGCAATGAAAACCCAAAAAGGAAGCGAATATATCGGAATGCTGTTCGGCAAGACGGTGGATGAAAATTTTGCGAAACAACACAAAAAAGGCGAACTTGTATTCATGTTGGTGCGCAACCAGGAGGAGGAGAACTCTTTCTGGCTCATGCAGCCGGATTCGGACGAGGAAGTCATCCTGGAAAAACAACAAGGCGACATGGACGTCGATGTATTGCTGGACAGAATGGAGAGATTCTTGACGGGCGAGGGTTAGGAATCGCGGATAGGAGGAGGAATGTCCTGTGAAGCGCTTCGTCTTCACCATCGCGCTCTGTTTTTGTCTTTTTTCGGTCATGCCCGCCGAGACCGCAGCGAATGAAAAATTCTCCGCCGCCGACTTGAAGCGCATGAGCACGTTCCTGTCGAATTTCACGGAAGTCGGACTCTACGCTTTCGATGCCAAAGAAATAACAAATGACCCGTATAACATGAACGCCTTTGGGGTCTTGCATAATTATATCAATAATAAAAAGCGCATTTCAGGCTGTGGAGTAAAGAACTGTGAGTGGGGACCGCTCGTCATCGACGGTAAGTATGTTGCCGAGAGCGCAAAAAAATACTTTGGCGTGGCCTACAAACCCGTCAGCTCGACGGATGCCGAGGTACCCTATTATTACGATGGCAAACGCTATCATTTCGGCGTTAATTACCTGTTCGAAATGGCCGGGGGAAAGGCGGAGTGGGACGACCACGTCTATGCCCGCGTCGATAAGGCAACCCGGAATGCCGAAGGACTGATCGTCATGATCGGCGAGATTTACAGAGTGAAGGACGAAAATTTTACGCGCAGAAGTTTCGAAGCAGTTGCCAAACCTCACCGATACGACGGAAAAGATACATGGGCGATCGTCGATCTGTGGACCGATGGATATTATTAGAGCCTCAGTTTTTTTGAAAGGGAGAGTTTGAATGAAAAAACGCCTGTTCTTTTGCTTTTTAGCCCTGTTCGTAATATCGGTGCTCTTCTTGCACTGTGAAAGTGCGCAGGCGGCCGGCGAGGGAGAGTATATCGTCTTGGCGGAGATCCTGCCGATCATGAAGTCGCCCGGCGAAGAGTACAAGAAAATGGACGACGGAGGGATCGAGTACAGCGACGAAATCGAAGGCGTCGTCGTCTACGGCAACAGGCTGAAACTGCGACCCGAGCGTGGATGGTTCGCGCTTCTCTCCCCCGAGGACGAAAGTGTGCTGGGCTACATACCGGATGACGGCGTCGAACCCTTCCCCGACTGCGAGCCAACGGAGGGCGCTCTCTATATGGCTCTGCGCGACGCGCCTGCGCTCTCGCTGGCGCTCGGCGGGGGAAAAATGGAGCTGCCCGACAGCAAATTTTCTCTGCTTATGGGTGAGGTCACTCCGTCCTACGGAAGACGCGACGGAAAGGTCCTTCTATCCTTCGGCACCGTGGACGGAGACGGTGGCGTCGGCCACCGCTTCGCGTGGGCAGACGAAAAAGATTTCATCGCGCTGGACTCCTATCAGGCGGACAACGCCAAGGTCTACCGCAAGCGCATCCCATCCGTGCGGAGGTTGAACGCCGATGATCGCGACAATGTCGAAAAATTGTCGCCCAAAGTAGTCGATTCGTTGGAGAAGCGCGGGTTTCTCATCGATCACAACCCGCTCCTGCCCGAGGAATGCGGTGTGCAGGTCGACGACATGGCGGATCTCTACGCGCAGACGGAGCAGTACGAGGCGGATTTCATCACCACGGATATTTTTCTGCACGCGTTTCATCTCCTGTTCGACCAGATGCTGCAAAAATTCGAGCGCACGTGCCTCGCTCCCCTGCTGACCGCAAGCCTGAACGAGACAATCGACTTCATGAATTCAGCGCGGAAGTACCTCGCTGACAGCGGGACCGCGGCGCAGGCCTTCGATACCGCTCACGACATGTTGTCGGTTGCGCGCGCGCTGCTCTCGGATAAGCCGACCGCCGAAAAGCTCTCGCCGCGAGCGGCGGCTGAGGTTAAAAAAATCATGGCCGCAAGTGTAATGGAAGAGTCCGATATCGCAGGACAAAAAATAGATTATACACTTTTCAAACCGCGCGGTCACTATACGATCTCCCCGGAGTTCGGGCGGTATTTCCGAGCCGTGAGCTATATCGGCCTCGCCGAACTGCCGATGTTCGATACGAATGGCAGTCCGATCCCGCAAAACGTCGCCGCTACCGCGATCATATCCCTGGCGCAGGACGCAAACCTTAAAAGCTGGGCGGCGTTCGAGGACTCGATGACCTTCCTAGTGGGCGTCCCCAACGCAGGAGACCCCAAACTTTACCGCCAGGCAGTTCGAAATCGCCTGGGCGACGACAACGAAAAAGCCTTGCGGCTGCTGGGCGACGACAATCTGATCGCCAAACTCGCTTCGGACATCGTGGAAAAAGTACCGGGGCCGAAGATTCAGAGCGTCCTTGGAATAGACAAGGAGAGTTCGAATTTCGAGGACAGGCGGCCTGTTTTCAGGATTTCGCCCAAGCGTTTCACCTACGACGCCTACATCATGAACGTGCTCACGTCGCCCCGCGTCGGAACGGATGACAACCCGCGCAACATGCCGAAGGGGACGGACGTGATGGCCGTTTTCGGGTCGAAGGTCGCAGACATGCTCTCGAAAGGCGATTACGACAAAAAAAATTACAAGGCCAACCTCGCGAAACTGAAGGAGGACGTGGCAGGTTACCTCGCCAGTGAGAACACCGTCTATGCGAGTTGGCTGGAAGCGTTTCGTGCGGGCTTCGAGGACTCCGGCTCTGAGCAGTTTTTTTATCGGAGCGATGGTTGGCGCTGGAAGAGGCTGGCGACGAACCTTGCCTCCTGGGCGGAGCTGAAGCACGACACGATCCTCTACGCCGAGCAGAGCGCGGCGGAGATGGGCGACGGCGGAGATTGGTACGCCGGCCGCTTCGAGCCCCCTCAGCCGAGAGGCTACGTGGAGCCCGATCCGCAGTTCTTCGAGGCGATGCTCCGTGCGACGGGCCGCTTGCGGACATTTATCGAAGAGTTCGGAGTGGAGGACAATGACGCCGACGATGAGACGAAATACTCCGACAGACTGGAACGGTTTTCGGAGCTGCTCGAATCGATACGCGATATCGCGCAAAAGGAAGTCGACAATGAGACGCTCTCCCCCGCCGAATACGCGTCTATCAAGGAAATTGCCCGCGCATTCGACGCATTTCTCCTCCTCCCCGGCGATGGCTTTCCGATGGACGACGGGGAGCTTCGGAAGATGGCGTGCGTGGCCGACGTGGCGACGAACGGATGGGATGGCACTGTTCTCGAAGCGGCCTCCGGCGCGCCTCGCGCCATTTATGTGTACGTGAACGACAAATCGGGCGGCGCCCGCGTCACGAAGGGTTATGTCTTTTCGTACTACGAGTTCGAGCGTCCCATGTCTGAACGCATGACGGACGAGGAGTGGAAGGCGATCGTCTACGCACCGGATCGCGCGGATGAGCTGGAGCGACTCCGTCCCGGTTGGCACGACAAGTTCATGAAGAACACACAGTAATGGCGGCAAGACGCGAGCGGTTCGTCGCCCTCTCCTCCGGTCTCTTGCTCTTCTCGCTCCTTGCCGCCGCATGTACGGGTGCGGAGGCAGGAACGCGCATTCTCGGAGGAATCGTGCCGCATCATGGGCTTGCTCAAGGTATGATTGTACGTTTTTACGAGCGCATCGCGTCGGATCGGGTTCGCCGCGTCTGGCTCCTGTCGCCGGATCATTTTAAAAGAGCGAAAAATTACGCGGCAGTCTGCGACGAAGACTGGCAGACAACGGACAGAGCTCTCGAAGCCGACATCGTCGCGAAAAGCGCTTTCTCAGGCATGAATGTGGTCGAGGCGAACGCGCGTCTCTTTGCGGAGGAGCACGGAATCACGATTCATATTCCGCTCATCGCACGATACTTTCCGAACGCAACGGTTGTGCCGATGGTTTTAAAACCCGACACTCCCGACATCGTCCTCCTGATGCTGAAAAATTACATGCTCGGAGCAATGAGTGAGGACGACGTGATTATCCTGAGCATGGATCTGTCGCACTACAAAACGCCGGAGGCGATGGCGGCCGAGGACAAACGCACACTCGAAGTCCTGACGAACATCGAGCCGATGAAGACCGAGCGCCTGGACATCGACGCGCGCAGGGCTGCGTCGCTTGTCCTCCGGCTGTTCAGGGAACTTGGCGCAAGCAGTGGGATCGTCCTGGAGCATATGGACTCATCGGATATTCTGGGTTATCGCGTCGAGTCCGGCACAAGTTACGCGACGGCCTTGTTTGTCAGAGTCGATCAATAATCCTGTTCGAAGAACAGGCTAGATCAAAACCTTAGAGGAGGAATATAAGATGAAAAAATTTTTGCCAGTTTTTATATTGGTTGTTGTGGTCGCGTTGGGTGGATATTTGTTTATGAATCAGACTCCTGAACCTGTCCCGCCCGCGGGTCCAGAGATATTTTTGCCGAATTTCGATGCTGCGCAGAGCGCAAAAATGGGAGCTTACATAAACAACGGTTTTTACCTGATTAACGAAGAATTTTACGTTGGCGCTTTCAGTGACTTCTTGCGGGTGAGCAGCTTTCACAAATTCGAGGACGGCAAGGCTAAAAAATTTTCAAAGGAAGAAGGGGGCTGGACTGTGGACCACAAGGACATACAAAACGCCAGCTACCTGAATGAAGGGCCGGACGGGGCGATATTCTTCGTCACCGGCAAGGGCGAGATCGGACGCCTGATCCCCCAAGAGGAGGGGCACAGCATCCTGGTGACGGGCGGCGTCCACACACTGCAGGTAGTAGAGGACAAGCTCTACTACTCCAAGGGGGACAACAGCAGGTTCTTCCGCTCCAACCTTGACGGTAAATCTGAGGAAAGTGTCCTGGACAAGGACGTTTACTACCCGTACGTGGTCGGCAACTTCGTGCTGTACCAGGACGACAAGGATGGAGAGAGCATTCACCTTTACAACATGGCCGAGAAGCTCGACAGGAAAATTCTGGACGGGCAGGCGTATAACCCAAATATCGTTGGCAACTGGGTATTTTGTATCGTAAAAGACAAGGAAACGGGATTTTCACAGATCGTCGGGGGCGAGTTCAAGGAGAACGGCGAGTTCGAGGAGAAAGTTTTCAACCTCAAAGACGGGAATTGGTACGCGGAGATGAAGGATTTTCATTACGTCATAAGCCCAAGGTCAGGGTCCGGCTATGGGAGCCTGAATTTTAACGGAAAACTTGTCGGCAACTACGGTAAGGAAAACGTGGGTACCCGCGACGCGGAGTTCTTTGGAGCGATACCCGCATGGCTGCTTCACAACCCGGATTTTAGTATCAACGGCAGTCTGTCGTACCCCTACAGCAGCCCTTACGGTTACGTGTTGCACAGCAGCGACGGCAATTCCCGGTATTCCCTTTTCGACAATGTAATGTCTTTCGATGGGTTTTACGTGGAGGGCTCGGAAATGGCCGAAGACGTTGAAAAATGGAAAGCAGGTGCAAATAAATAGCGACGTGCCAATAAAAAGCCGCTGGTTTACCCCCAGCGGCTTTTTATAAACAGATCCGCCGGAATGCCTTCAAGCGAATTTGACTTCGACAGAGAGATTGACAAGAAACGAAAGTATCTTTCGGGAGGGAATCGAAAAAATGGGAGAGCCTTCCATAAAACGCCTTATTCCGGCACTGCTGTTTTTACTTGTTATGTGCGGCGCGGCTTTTCGCAGATCTGAATGGAGACGGTACGCTGGAAATCATCTTCGGCGACTCTTATTACGAGGGTTACGGCTATCACGTCGTCGAGGTGCGGAAGGACGGTCCTTTTGAAATCGTGCTGAGCAATGGAGCAGACATATAAACGGGCGACTGGGAGAAAATGAAAATGAAAAAGATAACGATATTTGCGTTCGCTGTAATTTTGTGTTTTTATCTCTTTCCTGGCGCGGAGAGATCCGCCTCGGCGAGTGACGAAAAGCACCCAATCGACGCCGAGGTCGAAAGAAGGATAGAAGCCGACTATACCACATCCAGCATGCTGGAGGCCATCCAATACGGCTATGAAGAATGGGACAAACTGCTCAACAAGAACTACAAGGCCCTGATGCAAAAAATGAGCAAGGAGCAGCAGGAAAAACTCCGCGCATCACAGCGCGAATGGATAAAATTCCGCGATCTGGAGTTCGACTTCAACAAGGATTTTTTTTCAGATATGGGCTCGCTGGGCAGGGTAACCGGTTTGTCGCTTATCTCCGATTTCGTGAAGGAACGAGCGCTGTTTCTGGGACGCTACCTCAGCGAGCTTGAACCTCTGTGATGAATATCGAACTCACTTTCAAAAAACTTCTTGCCGTTTTGGCGATACTCCTGTTCTCGGGCATCATTCCCTGCACAGCCGCAGCTGCTCCGACGGACAAATTTCCTGACGCGGTCGCGATCTGGCCAATAGATTATGACAATTACAAACTCTATTCGGAACCGGATGGGAAAGCCCTTGATTTCAGGCTAGAAGATGCTGCGGAATACTTCGCCGAAAAGCATGGCGCGCAGTGGTACAAAATTGTGTATTGCTGGCCTTACGGAGGCTCAATGCTCAGGCAGCTCAATAAGCTGCCCGACTTCGATGAAAAATTCGTTTATATCAGCGCCGGCGACGTTACGACACGCCCCGCGAAAGATTACGTAAAAAATCAGATAAATTGGCTGCGGGCCGGAAGGCCGCCGCGCTTCAAAGTTGGTGAGGTCCTTAAATTGGGCGAAGGCTACGGCGTGGACAAAAGAATAATTTTTGTGTTGAAAGCCCCGGTGACCCTGCTTGAGGAACCGAAAGAGGGCGCGCGGAAGATCGAAGCGCCTAAAGGACTTAAATGCCTTGGGCCGGTCTACGCAACGGAAGACGATTTTCCTATTTGCCACGCGGACATGGAGGAAGAAAACTGGGCTCTAATCGTCGATGCCGCAACATGTCAAGTCCTTGGCTGGATCCTCAAACCACAGCTTCATATTCATCCGC
>JAJDHV010000033.1 GCA_030266365.1 Synergistaceae bacterium OttesenSCG-928-I11
ATGATCGACGTGCGCAGAGTCGGTACCCTGGTGTGGAAGGAATCGTTAGAGATCGTCCGGGACCCGAGCAGCATCTTCATCGCCTTCGTGCTGCCGCTCATCCTGCTGCTCTTCTTCGGCTACGGCGTCTCGCTCGATCTGAAGGAGATCAAGTTCGGCATCGCGCTGGAGGATGGCGGTGCCGAGGCGAGGCGTCTCGCGCTCGAGTTCGAGGGCAGCCCGAACTTCGCCCCCACGATGAACGCCGACCGGCGCGCGCTGCTGCACGGTGTCGCGACAGGCGAGGTGAAGGGCGCGCTCGTCATCCCGCACGGCTTTTCGGCGGCGATCCACGCACGGACGTCCGCCAAGCCGCCGACGATCCAGATCGTCACGGACGGGACCATGCCGAACACGGCGACGATGGTCCAGAACTACGCGCTGGGCGTCGTCCGCACATGGATGGCCTCGCTCGCGGGTTCGTCGGGCGGCGTCGAGATCGTTTCGCGCGTCTGGTACAACGAGCAGATGGAGAGCCGGTTCTTCATCATCCCCGCCTTGATCGTCACGGTCATGAGCATGATCGGGACGATGCTCACCGCGCTCGTCGTCGCGCGCGAGTGGGAGCGCGGCACGATGGAGGCGATGCTCTCGACGCCGATCAACCGCTACGAGGTCCTGCTGGGCAAGCTGATCCCGTATTACGGGCTCGCCATCCTCTCGACGTTCTTCTGCGTCTTCTTCTCGACCTTCTTCTTCGGCATCCCCTTTCGGGGGTCGCTCCTCATGCTCTTCTGCGTCGGCTCGGTCTTCATGCTGTCGGCGCTTTCCATCGGCCTCGTCATCTCGAACGTCACGAAGAACCAGTACGCCGCCTCCATCGGGGCGCTGATGCTGTCGTTCCTCCCCACGGTCCTCCTCTCCGGGGGCGTCTTCGAGATCAGCTCCATGCCGGCCTTCCAGCGCGCGGTCTCGGCGATCCTCCCCGGCAAGTACCTCGTCCGCTGCCTGTTGACGCTCTTTCTCGTCGGCGACGTGACAGAGCTGCTGCTCCCGAACATGGCGGTCTTGGCGTTCATGGGTGCGTTGGGCATCGCGGCGACGCTCGCCTTCACGTCGAGCAGGCTCGCGTGAGGAGGGGCGCGTCGTGCTGAACCGCCTTCTCAACCTCGTAAAAAAAGAATTTCTCACGCTGTTGCAGGACAGGCAGAGCCGCATCCAGCTCGTCGCGATGCCGGTTTTGATGCTCTTCGTCTTCAGCTTCGCGATGACGATGGAGGTCAAGAACGCGTCGCTCGGGATCCTGAACGAGGACGAGGGCGACCTGGGCGTGCGCTTCGTCCGCGCCTTTCAGCCCGGACCGACCTACAGCCGGATCGTGACGTTCCGCAGCCCGTCCGAGATTCGGCGCGCGGTCGACACGCAGGAGGTGCTGATGGCGCTCCACATCCCGCGCGATTTCTCGAAGAACCTCATGTCGGGCGTCCCCGCACCCGTCCAGGCGATCCTGGACGGGCGAAAGTCGAACGCGGCCCAGATCGTCAGCGGTTACGCGTCGCTCGTTGCGACGAGCTTCACGGAGGAGCTGTACGCGAATCGCACGACCGGTGCCGTGATGCCGAACGTCGAGACGCGTTTTTTGTTCAATCCCAACCTCGAATTTTCTTGGTTCAATCAGCCGATGCTCCTGATCCTGCTGACGCAGATGATCGTGCTCCTGATCACGGGGATGAGCATCGCGAAGGAGCGCGAGCTCGGCACCTTCGAGCAGCTTCTGGTGTCGCCCCTCTCGCCGATCGAGATCGTCGCGGGCAAGACCGTGCCGGGCATCTTTCTGGGGCTGGCCGAGGGGCTCTTCATCTTCGTCATGTCCACGACGGTCTTCCATGTGCCGTTCGTCGGGAGCCACGCGCTTCTCTTCTGGATGATGCTTCTTTTCATCCTCTCGACGTCCGCGATCGGACTGGCCATCTCGTCCGTCTGTTCGACGCAGCAGCAGGCGTTCTTGGGCACCAGCCTCTTCATGGTGCCGTCGATGCTTCTCTCCGGCTTCGTCGCACCGGTGGAGAACATGCCGACCGCCTTGCAGTGGATGACGCAGCTCAACCCGACGAAACACACGCTCAAGGCGGTCATGGGAATCTACCTCAAGGATCTGTCACCGCTGGACCTGTCGACCGAGATGGCCTGGATGTTCGGGATCGCCGCGGGCTCACTGCTACTGGCGAGCTGGTTCTTCAAACGGCACGCACAATAATTGTTTTCTCGAAAATATTCGATCTGGAGGGATATCGATGAAGAAAAAAACGGTGGCGATTCTGGTTTTGCTCGTCGCGATCTGCGGGGCCGCATACTGGTTCTGGCAGAAGGAGAAAAATAAAGACGACGGGACGATCAAGCTGTTCGGCAACGTCGAGATCCGCGAGGTGTTGCTCTCCTTCCGCATCGGCGGGCGGCTCGACACGCTCCGCTTCGAGGAGGGCGTGCGCGTTGCCTCGGGCGACATGCTCGCGGGGATCGACAACACGCCGTACGCCATCGGCGTGAAGGAGGCGAACGCGGCGCTCTTGGCGGCACAGGCCAACCTCGAAAAATTGCGGCACGGCTATCAGGACGAGGACATCCGCGCCGCACAGGCGGAGCGCGATCAGGTCGCGGTCAGTCTGCGGAACGCGGAGACAAACTATCAGCGCTTCAGGGAGCTGTACGACCAGAACGTCGTGGCGCAGAAGGAGTTCGACGACGTCGCCTCCGCCCGCGACCAGCTCCGCGCGCAGCTCGCGGCGGCCGAGTCGCAGCTGCACCGCCTGCGCGGCGGATATCGCCCCGAGGACATCAAGGCGGCAGAAGCGCAGGTCGACGTTGCGCAGTCCCAGCTCGACGCGGCCTACACGTCGCTCAACGACACGGAGATCTACGCGCCGGACGACGGGACGATCCTCACCCGCATCGCCGAGCCCGGCTCGGTCGTCGGCGCGGGGCAGCCCGTCTACTCGATGATGCTCGCGCGCCCGATTCAGGTCCGCGCCTACGTTACCGAACCGCAGCTCGGGCACGTGCGGCTCGGCATGAAGGGGCTCGTCTACATCGACTCGCACCCGGACGAGCCGATCGAAGGAACGATCAACTTCATCGCGACGAGTGCGGAGTTCACACCGAAACAGGTGCAGACCGAGGACATGCGGAGCGACCTCGTCTACCGCATCCGCCTGCTCATCCCCGACAACCCGCAGGACCGGCTGAAGAACGGCATGCCTGTGACGGTCGTCCTCGTCCCGGAGGAGGAGTAGCGTAACGCCGTCATGCCTGGCGACGCGATCGAGATCAAAGAAATCCGGCGTACGTTCGACAAGGGCGCGACGGTTGCCCTGGACGGCGTCTCCGCAACGATCGGGCAGGGGCAGATCACCGGTCTCGTCGGTCCGGACGGCGCGGGCAAGACGACGCTGTTGCGTCTTGTCTGCGGCCTGTTGCTGCCAGACAGCGGCACGATCTCCGTCTGCGGGCGCGATCCCGACAAGGAGGCCGTGCACGTCCACGAGCTGATCGGCTACATGCCGCAGAAGTTCGGGCTGTATGAGGATCTGACCGTCATGGAGAACATGCGCCTCTACGCCAACTTGCGCGAGGTGCCGAACGCGGAGCGGCAGGGGCGCTACGACAAACTGCTCGAATTTACCCAGCTCGGGAAGTTCAAAAAAAGACTGGCGGGCGCGCTCTCCGGCGGCATGAAGCAGAAGCTGGGCCTTGCCTGCACGCTTTTGGCCGAGCCGCGTGTGCTGCTCCTGGACGAGCCGGGCGTCGGCGTCGACCCGGTGGCGCGGCGCGAACTCTGGAGTATGGTGCGCGATCTCGCGACCGGCGACCGCATCGTCGTCTGGAGCACGGCCTACCTCGACGAGGCGGAGGCGTGCGACTCCGTCATCCTTTTGAACGAAGGGAAACTGCTCTATCGCGGCACGCCGGGCGAACTCTCCAGTCGGGCGAAAGGGAGGGTGTACCTTGTCGACGGCGCGGGCGACCTGAGGCGCTCGTTGATCGTCCCGCTCTTGAAACGCGACAAGACGGTCGACGTCGTCATTCAGGGAAGCCGCGTGCGCGTCGTCACGGGCGACGGCGGCGAACAACTCAAGGCAGAACTGCCCACGATCCGGCGCGAGAGTGAGGAGCGCGCGGGCTTGGGGGAGGTGGTCGGCGAGCTCACCGCGACCCCCGCGGAGCCGCGCTTCGAGGACGCGTTCATGGACATCCTGGGCGGCGCGCGCCGTCCGAAGAGCCTGATGCAGGACCTCTTCCGCAACAAACTGGGGGAGGACGGCAAACGGGAGGAGACGGTGCGGGCGGATCATCTGACGAAGCGCTTCGGCGACTTCACGGCGGTCGACGACGTGTCGTTCTCCATCTGTCAGGGGGAAATTTTCGGCCTCCTGGGGCCGAACGGCGCGGGCAAGTCGACGACGTTTAAGATGATGTGCGGTCTATTGACGCCGACCGAGGGCTCTTGCTCCGTCGTCGGGCTCAACTTCCGCGACGCGCCGGGCAAGGCGCGCGGACGGCTTGGGTACATGGCACAGAAATTTTCTCTCTACGGCAACCTGACCGTTCTGCAAAACCTGCAATTTTTTTCCGGCACGTACGGCATGAAGGGGAGCGCACAAAAAAACGCCGTCGACCGCGTGGTCGAGGCGTTCGAGTTCAAAAAATACATCGATTCGCCGTCGGGCGCGCTGCCGCTGGGGTACAAGCAGCGGTTGTCGCTCGCGTGCGCCATCATGCACGGCCCGGACGTCCTCTTTCTCGACGAGCCGACGAGCGGCGTCGACCCCGTGACGCGCCGCGAGTTCTGGACGTACATCAACAACGCCGTCGAGCTGGGCGTCACGGTGCTGGTCACGACGCACTTCATGGACGAGGCGGAGTACTGCGACCGCATCGCCCTGGTCTACACGGGACAGGTCATCGCCTCCGGCAGCCCGGACGACCTCAAGAAGAGTGTCGCGAACGAAAAGAACCCCGACCCCACGATGGAGGACGCCTTCATCGACCTCATCGCGAAGAACGACGAAGCGCGAAAAAAATCGACATAATCAACGCAGGTAGCGCCTGAGTTTTTCCAGAACCTCTTTCAAATCCAGCGGCTTTCCGATGTGGTCGTCCATGCCCGCCGCGCGGCATGCCTCGATGTCCTCGCGGAAGACGTTGGCCGTCATCGCCACGATCGGGATTTTTTCACCGCCTGCGTTCTCCGCTTCCATCGCGCGTATCCGTCGCGTCGCCTCGTAGCCGTCCATCTCCGGCATCTGGACGTCCATGAAGATCATCTCGTATCGGCCCGGGTTCTCGCGGAACATTTGCACCGCCTGCGCGCCGTCGTACGCGCAATCGATCGCGATGCCGGTATATTCGAGCAGCCCCAGCAGGATCTCCCGGTTGACCTCCACGTCCTCGGCGAGCAGGACGATCCGTCCGTTGTAGTCGTCTGTCGGTTTTTCGTTCGACGCGTCGTCCGGTCCGGCGGTTTCCTGATGACTGCCCGCGGGCGCGCGCACGGTGAAGGAAAAGGTCGCGCCCTGTCCTTCCTTCGACTCTACCCATATCCTGCCGCCCATCATTTCCACGAGGTTTTTGGAGATGGAGAGGCCCAGCCCGGTGCCGCCGTACTTGCGCGTCGTGCTGCTCTCGGCCTGTTCGAACGATTGGAACACCCGCCCCTGCTGTTCTGCGCTCAAACCGATGCCCGTATCGGAGACGTCGATCTGAATGACATAACCCTCCTCGTCCTCTCCGATCAGACGGGCATCCAGCGTGACGGCCCCGTGTGACGGTGTGAACTTCACGGCGTTGGAGAGCAGGTTCGTGATGACCTGCGCCAGCCGCTGATCGTCGCAGACCAGCGTGGTCGGGATCGATTCGTCGATGCGGACCGAGAACGACAATTCTTTCTCGGCGAACCGTTCGCCCATGACGCTCTCGACCCGTCGAAGGAGATCCCTGAAGACGAACTCCACTGGGGAGAGCTCCAGCTTTCCTGATTCGATCTTGGAGAGATCCAGGACGTCGTTGATCACGCCGAGCAGGTGCGTCGACGCGTCCCCGATCTTTCCGAACGCGTAGTCCTTGCGCGCGACGTCGGTCGCCGATTTCCCGATGGCGGTCATGCCGATGATCGCGTTCATCGGCGTGCGCATCTCGTGGGACATGCTGGCCAAAAAGGCGCTCTTGGCCCTTGTGCCCGCCAGGGCCTCCTCGCGTGCCTGCACCAAGCGGTGTAGCATCTCGTTTCGGGCGATGGCGTTCGCCATCAGCATGCTGCCGGAGACCAGAATGGTCTCCTCGTCCTTCGTGAAGCTGCGCTCCTCGTGACAGTTGCTGAAGGAGACGAAACCCCAGAAATCGTCCTGCAGAAAGACGGGGACGATGGTGATGGACTTGATGTCGTACGAGTCCAGCCACTGCCCCCCGGCCTCGGTCATCTCGCTTCGGAAGCGGGTGACGACCCGGTTGTTCTCCATGCTCTCCAACCAATCCGACCACTCGGCGACCCGGCGCGCTTCTTCCTTCTCGAAATCGATATGTCCACGAGGGCTGCCGATCCCGCCCTCGGAGAAGGCCGCGAGCCGGAAGACGTCCTTTTCGCAGGTCGTGTCCAACCGCCAGATGAACAGGCGGTCCACCTCCATGGCCGACATCATCATGTTCATGCAGTTCTGCTGCGCCTCTTCGAAACCGTTCTCGTCCGCGCTCAGGAGCGAGGAGACCGCCTTGTTGACGATGTGCATCAGGCCGTCCACGCGCTGGATCTCGCGGGAGGCCTCCTCGACGGTGTCGCGCGATTTTTTCTCCGCCCGCATCAATCGCCGGAAAAACAGGGTGACGATCGTCACCATCAACAGATAGGCGAGCAGGAGGAGGAAGGAGATGGTGCCGGTGGAGCGGTTCAGCGTGCTCTCCAGGTCCGAGACGAGTTCGTTGGCCCAGATGTAGCCGATGACGTCGCCGCCCCGCTCGACGGGGATCATCGCGTTCATGATGTTGCCGCGGACCATGGTGCCCATCCGCACCATCGGTGTACCCGTTGCCATCACCGTCCGTCCCGGGTGGTCCTGGCCGATGGGTTTTCCCACGTTTTCCCCGAAGGCGTCGGACGGGCCGTAGGTGAGGATGGCGTCCAGTTCGCGGGAGTAGAAGCCGACGCCCAACCTTTCCGATACGGAGGCTACCTCGTCCGTCGCGTCGCGCAACGCTGCGTTCAGCGTTGCGATTTTTTGTTCCCTCGTCGCGCGCTCGGCGCCGGCATCTTTCAGAATCGCGTCATAGCCGCGTTCGTCGAGCCGCTTGTCCAGCACATGGGCGAGTGCGATCAGGTTGTCGCCCTTCTGCTCGAAAAAAACGTTTTTGTTGATGAACTGCACGATATATAAAGTCGCAAGGAGGGGGATGCCCAGGCACAAAACAAGCACGACAAAGGTACTCCTGCGAAAAGAAGATATTCTTGATTGTTCCATTGTTCACCCTTTTTCTCGTCGGGATTTGCCGGTTCACCGGCGATTCATCTATGTAGCGATTTTATCCCATAATGACGATTTGCGTCGCGCCGAATGTCCTTGACGTTTTTTTGATGAAAAAAACGTACACTCTCCGTGCGGACACCGAATGTCGTTTGGGGGGAGCAATGTGACGGATCATTACTACGACTCCAATCTCCACTCCATGAACTTGCATGAAGTCTACGAGACGAAAATCCCGCGAATCGAACGATATCTCGACGCCGAGATCGAATTCGTCCGCGGACAACTCTCCGGAAGCGAGCGCGTTCTGGAAATCGCCGCTGGCTACGGGCGCATCCTCCGTGCGCTCTCCGCGAACGCCGCCTCCCTCGTCGGCGTCGAACTCTCCCCCGACTCCGTCACCTACGGCGCGGAATATCTCAAAGATGCCCCGAATTGTTCCCTGCGCGTCGCCGACGTTCACACAATGCCCGTCTCCGAGACGTTCGACGTCGTTCTGGCGTTGCAGAACGCGCTCTCCGCCGTGAAGGGGGATGCCGTCGCCGTCGTAAAAAAATGCGTCGCGATGCTCGGCGAGAATGGGCGCGCCTATTTCAGCAGCTACGCGGAAAATTTCTGGGAGCACCGGCTCGCGTGGTTCGACGAGCAGGCGGCAAAGGGCTTGCTCGGCGAGGTCGACCGCGAAAGGAGCAGGGACGGCGTCCTCGTCTGTAAGGACGGCTTCACGGCCACGACGTTTCGCCGCAGCGATTTCGAGGCGTTGGGCGATGCGTCGGGTTGCGACTATCGCGTGACGGAGGTCGACGGTTCGAGCATCTTTCTGATATTATATAAACGTGGAAAATCCGTATAAAATTTCATAAGGGTGTGGTGATTTGCAGCTACTCTTCGAACAGTTACTGAACGGACTCGCCATCGGCTCCATCTACGCGCTCATCACGCTGGGTCTGGCGCTTGTCTACGGCATTCTGGGCATTTTGCACGTGGCGCACGCCGGGGTCTATGCGGTTGGCGCCTATGTCGGCCTCTGGCTCTACTCCCTTTCGGGGACGCTGCTGCTTGCGATCCCCGGCAGCATGATTGTCTGCGCGGCACTGGGCGTCGCGATCGAACGCTTCGTCTACTTCCCGCTTCTGAAATACCCGCCGTACGTCCCGCTCATCAGCAGCATCGCGCTCTTTCTTGGGCTGGAGGAGGTCTGTCGAATCGTTGCGGGGCCCGATCTCCTGACGTTTCCCGCGCACCTGCCCTTCCCGTCGTTCACGGTCGGCGGGGTTTTCGTCTCTTCCACACTGACGGCGGTGTACTCCGTGACGGCGATCGTCCTCGTCTTCCTCTGGTTCGTGACGACGAAGACGGAGTTCGGCTTGGCGATGCGCGCGGCGTCGCAGGACATGGAGGTGGCGTCGTCGCTCGGCGTCGACAGCCAGCGCGTCGTCGACGCGACGTTCGTCATCGGGTCCGCGATCGCGGCGCTCGCGGGTATTCTGGTCGGCATCTATTACAATCAGGTCTACCCGACGATGGGGGCGATGCCCGCGTACAAGACGCTCGCGCTGATCGTCGTCGGCGGCATGGGTTCCGCGCCGGGTGCGGTGCTGGCGTCGATTCTGCTGGGGCTGGGCGAGACGCTCCTGATCGGCTTTGCCAACATCCCGATGCCGCGCGACGCGCTGGCCTTCATCGCGATGATCGTCGTCCTCATGTGGAAGCCGACGGGCCTTCTGGGACGCAAGTAGGAGGGATGCCGGAATGGATTATCTCGTAAACGTCGCCATCGTCATCTCGATTCAGGCCATCGCCGCCTGCGGGCTGAACGTCATCGTCGGCTACGCGGGGCAGATATCGCTGGGGCACGCCGCGTTCTTCGGCATCGGCGCGTACGCCAGCGCCATGCTGACGACGAAGGCGGGGCTGACCTTCTGGGGGGCGTTGCCGCTGGTCCTGCTGATCGCGGCGATATTGGGCTTCCTCCTCGGACTGCCGAGTCTGCGCGTCAAAGAAGATTTTCTGGCGATCACGACGATCGGCATCAACTTCATCGTCGAGGCCGTCTTTCTCTACACGCCGTTTTTCGGCAAGGCGCTCGGCATCGGCGGCATTCCGCGCATCTACGTCTTCGGGCAGCGGTTGAACAACCAGATGCTGCTGGGGCTCTGCCTCTTTTTCCTCGCGCTGACCCTGCTGATCTGCTGGCGATTCACGCGGACGTGGGCGGGGCTCTCCTGCTTTGCGGTGCGCGAGAACGAGACGGCGGCGTCGAGCATGGGGATATCGCCAGTTCGCGCCAAGCTGTCTGCGTTCGTCATCGGCACGGTATTCGCGGGGCTCGCCGGCGCGCTCTACGCGCATTACGTGCGCTTCATATCGGCGGGGGACTTCGGCTTCCCCGTCTCGATCTCGATGATGTCGATGGTCGTGCTGGGCGGCATGGGCACGCTGTGGGGGCCGCTGTTGGGCGCGGTGATCCTGGGGATTCTGCCGGAGGTCTTCCGGCCGCTGATCGACTATCGCATGTTCCTCTACTCGCTGCTGCTGCTCCTGATGATCCGCTTCCAGCCGGGCGGCTTGCTCGGCGAGCACAGCTTCGTCCGCACCGCCTTCCGTGGGCTGACCGGAAAGGAGAAAGGGGGTGTCGCCGGTGTCTGACGTCATCCTGTCCGTCAAAAACCTCTCCGTCCACTTCGGCGGGCTCAAGGCCGTCGACGACGTCTCGTTCGAGATGTCGCGCGGCGAAATTCTCGGTCTCATCGGCCCCAACGGGGCGGGGAAGACGACCTGCTTCAACGCCATCTCCGGCGTCTACAATCCGACACTTGGCGACGTGGTCCTCGACGGACGGCGCACGAACGGCACGCCGCCGCACGGCATGGCGGCGCTCGGCGTGGGGCGCACGTTCCAGATCGTCCACCCGTTCACGGGCCTCTCGGTGCGCGACAACGTGATCGTGCCCCTGGGGGGTGCGCGGTACAGGGGAAATTTCCTGCGCTCGTTCGGCTCGTGGCGCGATAAAAAAATCGCGGCGGAGGCGGAAAAAATTCTGGACACCGTCGGCCTTCTGGACCAGGCAGACCGCAAGGCGGGCCTGCTGCCCATCGGCAACCTGCGGCGGCTTGAGATTGCCCGCGCGCTGGCGCTGCGTCCGCGTCTTCTGCTGCTCGACGAAAGTTTCTCCGGCCTGCGGCACGCCGAGATCGCGCAGATCGAGGCGCTCGTCCGCGGAATTCGGGCTGGCGGCGTCGCGGTGCTCCTGATCGAGCACAACATGAAGGTCGCGATGACGCTCTCCGACCGCGTCGTCGTCCTGGATCACGGGCGCAAGCTCGCGGAGGGGCTGCCCGACGACGTGTCGTCGAACCCCGACGTGATCGAAGCCTATCTCGGAAAGGGGGAGAGCGGCCGTGTTGCTTGACGTATCCGACCTCTCCGTCGCGTACAAGGGCGTCTCCGCCCTTCATTCGGTATCCCTGCAAGTGCAGGAGGGCGAACTGGTCTCCGTCATCGGCGCGAACGGCGCGGGCAAGACGACGCTCCTAAAGGCGATCGTCGGCTGGGAGCCAGCCGCCTCCGGCGCGATCTCGTTCGCGGGCGACGAAGTCACGCGTATGCGGACGCATCTGCGCGCGCGGCGCGGCATCCGCATCGTGCCCGAGCGCGCGCGCGTCTTCACCCACATGACCGTCTACGAAAACCTGATGATGGGCGTCTACGGACTTCAGAACGAAGTGCAGGTCGGGGAGCGGCTGGACCGCCTCTACGACCTCTTTCCGATTCTGAAAGAGCGCGGCTCGCAGCTCGCGTCGACGCTCTCCGGCGGCGAACAGCAGCAGCTCTCCATTGCGCGCGCCTGCATCTCGAAGCCCAAACTCCTGCTCGTCGACGAGGTCTCGATGGGCCTCATGCCGAGGCTCGTCGATCAGGTCTTCGAACTGTTGCAGACGCTGAACCGCGAGGAGGGCCTGACGATCTTGCTCGTCGAGCAGAACGCCCTCGCCTCGCTCAAAATTTCGCACCGCGCCTACGTGCTGGAGACAGGCGACATCGTCCTCGACGGCGACGCGAAAGAACTTCTCGCCGACCCACGGGTGCGGGAGGCGTATTTGGGGGTCTAAACGGCATCGACGGAATCGTGCGATTCCGAAAAAAATACGGAGGTGTGTTTGAAATGAAGGTAAAAGCGCTGTTGTTGTCCGTTCTACTTGTTCTCGGTTTGCTCTGCGGTTCCGCGTTCGCCGCGGACACGATCAAGATCGGTTTGCTCGCTCCGCTGACCGGGTTTGCCGCGGCGGACGGGTTCAGCGTCCTCGAGTCGGTCAAGCTGGCGGTCGAGAAAGTCAACTCGACCGGCGGCGTCCTGGGCAAGCAGGTGGAGCTCGTCTACTACGACGACGCGGCGGACGCCAAGCAGTCCGTGCCGCTCGCGCACAAATTGATCGGGCAGGACAAGATCGTCGCGTTCGTCGCGGGCTCATACAGCATGCCGTCGCGCGCCGTCGCCCCGATCTTCGACGAGGAGGAGATTCCGCTGGTCGCGGCGTACGCGCTGCACCCGGACCTCACGAACGGCGAGTACTGCTTCCGCAACGGCTTCCTCGGCACGACCGAGGGACGCGTCGCGGCGTACACCGCGCTCGAGCTCTTCAAGGCGAAGAAAGTCTCGCTCATCACCAGCGACAACGACTTCGGCCAGACGCTGAGCGAAGGCTTCACCGGCTACCTGAAGAAGGTCGGGCGCGAGGCGGACCTCGTCCTGCACCAGACGTACCCCGGCAGCGAGAAAGATTTCAAGGTTTACCTGTCCAAGATCAAGGACGCGGCGCCGGACGTCGTCTTCTTCAGCGGCTACTACTTCCAGACGGGCCCCGGCCTGAAGCAGGCCAAGGAGATGGGCATCACGAACATCCGCTTCATCGGCGAGCAGGGCGCGGACTCCCCCAAGACGCCGGAGATCGCCGGTGACGCCGCTGACGGCTTTGTCATCCTGACGAACCTCGACCGCGACGACAAGCGCGCGAACGTGCAGGAGTTCCTCAAGGACTACCGCGAGCGCCACAAGATCGAGCCCGACATGGTCGGCGCGTCCGCGTACGACGCATTCATGATCATCATCGACGCCATCAAGCGCTCGGAGAGCACCGAGGGCAAGAAGATCCGCGACGCAATCGCGACGATCAAAGACTACGACGGCCTGACCGGCATCATCCAGGGCTTCGACGAGAACCGCGAGGTCCTGAAGCCCGTGCAGTTGCAGGAGATCAAGGACGGCAAGTTCCGCCACTTCGGTATCGTCGACGACATCGAACTGATCAAGCCGTAAAATAATCGAAACCGCAATACGACAGGGACCGCCCGGGCAAAACTCGCCGGGCGGTCCCATTTTTTTTTGCAGGAAAAAATGCCTCAGTCGAACGAGATTTCGAGGCGTTCGAGCGGGACGCCCTCCTTGACCGTGCGGAGGTCGTAGTACGCCGTCGTGAAGACGATCAGCGTGTACGCCTGCGGCAGAAGAAGCGCGAAGAGCAGGATGACGGCGGTGAAGAGAAAGAGGCTTGCCGGGAAGAGCACGGCCGCCAGCCACACCGCGAGCCGCGCCGCAAACTGCGCGAGGAGCGCCGAGAGGAAGGCGATCGCGAAAATCTGCATGCGATGTCCCTTCGTGAGTCGCGCGCTCCGCTTGATGCTCTCGACTGGGCCGAGACGCTCCACGACGCAGCACGGCACGACGAGCGACCAGGCACAGAGCAGGATCAGGCCGGGGATGACGAAGAGCATCAGGCCGAACCCGACGCCGAACCCGGCGAGAATGGCCGTGAGCATGAGTGGGAGGGCGCGCGAGGTGCCGTGCGAAACGGCCTCCCCGAACGAGATGTGCTCGTCGCCGGTCATGACCCGGAAGACGGTGTAGGCGACGCCGCCCTGCACGAGCATCCCGACGAACAGGTTGATCAGGCCGAAGCCGAGCCCCGTGCGGTCGAAGCCGTAAGATTGGAAAATCGCGCCCGGCAGGAGCGAGAGAAACGCCAGCGCGAGAAAGATGCCGGTCCGACGCGACAGCAGCGTGAACGAGCGCCCGAGCACCGACCCGATGGTGAACGCCGAGGCCGTTTTGATTTTTTTTGCCGCCATGAGAATCCCTCCTGACTTTTGCCGTTTGCATCTTTTTTTATCGTCCTTATGGCATTCTATCATTTATCGTTTCTTGCACGAAATGCGGGAATGTCGTATGATCGCCGGAATGTTACAGAAATACGCACAAAGAGAGGAAGAGGTACGGAACATGAAACGAATTGCACCAAACGGAATACACGGAACACACGGCATCGCCGCCCATGCGAGGATCGCGCTGCTCGCGCTCGCAATGTTCGCCGCACTCGGCGCGGCGGCGTTCGCGGCGAACCTGATCGGCGAGGCGAAGGCGCGGGAGATCGTGCTCGCGCATTCGGGTATCCCGGCGGCGGAGGCGAATTTCGTCAAAGTCAGACTCTATCGCAGACACTACGCCCCCATGTACGACATCGTGCTGATCGGCAAAAACGTGAAGTTCAAGTACGACCTGAACGCCGAGACCGGCGAGATCGTCTCCTTCCACCGCAACGGGAGAAACGGCGGCTACGGATCCGGCGCGGACTTGCAGGGGAGCGCCGGGGACTACATCGGCATCGAGCGCGCGAAGGAGATCGCCTTCGCCCACGCCAAGGTCGACGGCACAAAGGTTTACAGGCTCGAAGTCGATATGGACCGCGACGACGGTCGCATGATCTACGAGGTCGACTTCAAACACGACGGCTGGGAGTACGAGTACGAAATCGACGCCACAACCGGCAAGGTCCTGTACTGGGACAAGGAGCGCGACTGAGCGAAAAAATTTTCGCGTACACAACGACGAAGGGCCCGGGGCGAATTGCCCCGAGCCCTTCGTCATTGTGGGGCAGCGTTTTTGCGGCCGGGCGATTTCCAAAGACGCTCTGGTGTGATACCCTTATGTCCTAAATGTTGGATTCCTTGCGAACTAGGGAGGTATGACAGTGAAAAAAAATATATTTTCCTGTGTTTTTATTGCTTTTTTCTTGTTGGGATTATTCGGCAATCCCTCGGAATCAGCTGTGAGGGATAGTGTTTTTCATGAATTGTGTGCAAGCGGAACGATTGAAGAAATTGAGGCTGCTCTGGAAAGCGGCGTGAATATTAATGCAAAAGAAGCTTTGAACGGTCACACTCCTTTGATGACGGCAGTGATTTTCAATAACAACAGGCCTGAAATAATACCGCTTTTACTTAAATATGGCGCGGACATAAATGCGCAGAGCAAAGATGGTTCAACTGCTTTGATATGTTCTGTGAAGATGCATTCTCCAAATCCTAAAGTTGTCGAGGAACTTATTAAAAATGGTGCTGATGTCAATCTTACAATAAATATGAGAGGAGGGGGAATGACGGCATTAGATGTTGCTCAATCATGGCGAAGTGCATGGGGTGCAAAAACGGCAGACAATGCGGAGGTTATTAAAATGCTACGCGATCCTCAAAAAGTAAAATCTGCCGCAAAACCTGAACAGGTAATATCCGGTACAGCGGTAACTCTTGAAGATGCCGATGCCAACGATGCTGATGCGAAAAAAGAAGTGCGTGAGACGGAAAATATAATAGATAAATTACGCGATGAGTTGAAGGTTGATGGAGAGTATGGCAATGAAGGGCAAGCTGAAATTGCAGTAATCAAACAAGATTCTCTGCAGCCAATGATTACTGATCAAAACAATGATTTGAAAAAAACGGACGTTTTCGAAATCGACGAACCAACGCAACAGGAAAAACAAGTTGCACCATCAACACAACAACAGAACGTGTCGACGGAAAGCCTGCTCGCCGAGTATGTCGCGATCCTGAAACAGATCGAAGCGGAGCGCGCGGCGCTCGAGGAAGAGCGCGCCCAAATCGCCGAGGACCGGTGGAAGAAGGCGCTCGACGATCGCCTGCTCGATGAGTTCGTCGTCCTGGTCGATCGTTCGATGGCGCGTCTGGAGGCAGAAGAGAAGCGACTCACAGCCGAACGTGCGTGGATCGAACGGGAGAGGGAAAAACTGATCCGAGCGCAGGGAACCCCCGTCCGCATGGTCACGATCGACGACCCGTTGATCCGCGCCGACCTGCACGAAAAAATCGCCCGCTATTGGGGGAACTGAGCGAGAGACGAAAACAACAATCGAGCCCTTCTCCATTTGGAGAGAGGGTTCGATTTTATTTTGTGGGTTGATTTTCACTTGATGCAAGTATATTATATCTTATACTTGTATTGAATGGAGGGATTCAATATGCCGCAATTGTCGCTCTACATCGATCAGGAAACGTTGACGGACATCGAGAGGGAGGCGAAATCCCGCGATATGTCGATCTCCAGGTTCGTTGCCGATATCTTGCGAAAAAATATCTCTCCTGGATGGCCGGATGGGTACGGTGCGCTTTTCGGCGCGATTGCGGAGGACGCGTCGTTTGCCGAACCCGAAGAGTTGTCTTTCGATGACGATGTGAAGAGAGCGTCGCTGTGAGCGGGCGCAAATATTTTCTGGACACGAACATCTGTATCGATTATTTGAGGGGGCGTCACGCCCATATCAGAGAAAGGTTTCTTTCCATGTCGCCCGCGGAGATCGAAATCCCGTCCGTCGTGAAGGCCGAACTTTACTATGGTGCCGAAAAGAGCGACTGCAAGGAGAAAAATATCGAGATGGTCCGGGCTTTTCTCGCCCCATTCGAAATCGCCCCGTTCGACGGAGCGGCAGCGGAAATGTATGGGACGATCCGGGCCGGGTTGGAGCGAGCGGGTCTCCCCATCGGGCCGAACGATTTGATCGTGGCGACCACCGCTCTCTCCAGAAATGGGATCCTCGTCACGCGAAACGTCGGCGAGTTCTCGCGGGTCACGGGTTTGACGATTGAAAACTGGGCCGTCGACTGACCGGCGTCAGGCAATCCCCACCGCCCGCCGCATCGCCTCGATGTCGACGGTCTCCAGAAAGCGGACGATGCCGGTCCAGATGATGTGGAAGCCGTAGTCGCCGTCCAGCATCTCGCGGATCGCCTCCTCGCGGGGCCAGTTTTGCACGACCATGCGGTACATTGCGACCGTCATGCCGGTGCGGTCCGCGCCGTGCTGGCAGTGGACGAGGTTGGGCGCGCCGGACGGGTCGATCAGGACGCGCAGCGCCGTTGCGATTTCGTCGAACTGCGGGTCCCATGCGTGCATCTGGACGCGCACCTCGCGCAGCTTCGTCCCCTTCGTCTCGCTTCGGTCGCTGTTGTAGGTGCGCAGGTTGAGAACCGTGCGGATGCCCATTGCCTCGAGATTTTTCATCCCCTCGGCGCTCGGTTGGGCGCTGCGGTAGAGATTGTTGTCGATCTTGTGAAGATTCAGCACGCCTGCGAGCGCGATCGGCTCGGCCCATTTTTCGTCGCGCTCGGCCGCATCGACGGATGGGGTAAGGTGCGAGAATATCAGGAGCGAAAAAAGCAAATAAAGAAGCGCCGCCGAAAGGCGTGCGCTTTTTTTGTGCAAGCTCATTTTTTTTCACCCTCCGCGGCGGGCGAGACCCATAACACCCCGTCCTCCACGCCGTCGACGCGGACAAAAGCGCCCGGTTTGAGGGCAGGGCCGTGCGTGCGGGCGGGGAGCTCCATTCTGCCCTTGCGCGTATCGACCATGACCTTGCCCGTTCGGCCGCCCTCGCCGATGGCGATGTAGACCGTTGCCGATTTCCCGACGAGGCGGTCCATCTTGAGGCTGCCGTCCTCCTGGAACTTGAGGAATGTGCGGATCAATGCGAGCGAGACGAAGACGAAGACGACGCCCGCGCCGACGCCCAGCGTGGACGAGGCCGTCCGCGAGAGGCCGGAGAGCAGGGCGGCGAGCGTCACCCAGCCGTAGCCGATGAAGAACGCGACGAAGTTGCGGACCGAGAGAAAGTCCGCCAGGCCCTGCGTCGCGTCCGGCCCATCGATGTCCGCGTCGCCGCCCGAATCCGTGTCTCCGTCGCCGCTCTCCCCGGCGATGCCGAGCGTCTGCACGAGAAAGATGACGCTTGCGACCGCGCCGATCGCGACGTGAGCCCACTCCCACTCGCCCATGGCGTGACGCTATTCCTCCTCCGGCGTCGAAGCCGGTTTGCTCTTCACCTTGGGGGCTTCCGTTTTTTCTTTCTCTTCTTTTTCTTCCGTCCTTTATCTCGCTGCTCAAGAGATATCGGCGCTGTCCGTCCGACAAGGTTCTGGTCATCTTCGGAAAGACCGGCGAGGGGTCGGCCAAGTGCATTCACGGCGGCGCGGCGTTCGTCTGGCCGCTCTTTCAGGATTATTCGTACCTCGACCTGACGCCGATCTCGATCGAGATCCCG
>JAJDHV010000034.1 GCA_030266365.1 Synergistaceae bacterium OttesenSCG-928-I11
CCGGACAAGGGCTTGTATTGATCGCCCGGCGTTGTGCTCAGAATCTCGCTTCCCGGCGCCGCGATCAGCACATGTTTCGCGCTCCAGCAGGAGAATTCGCTGGCTTTGTCGTCGGACCGAGTGCTGCCGACCAGAATCGTGTTATTCAACCCGATATAGCTGTTGGGATACGGGTAATCCCCCACCTCGCAGTAGACTTCTCCCCCAAGCATAAGCCTGTATGGCGCGGGCGCGCCGAGCTCGAAGCCTTCGTTTCCGGCGGCTATCGAGAGGACGATCCGCCCCGTGTTGTCGAGCGCCTTGAACGCGTGCCAGAGGGGCGTGTCGATCGCTTCGAGGGGAGTTTGGCTGAAATGGGTTCCAAAGGACATGTTGACAGCGGGAATTCGAATGTCCGGCTCATCCCTGAAAATCGCGAGAAGATGGTCGATGGCGCCGATCATCGCGGCGGTTGTTTCGTTCTCCGTCTCGGGGTCGAAGATGCCGAGTGAGATGACGGACGTCCTCCAGTTCACGCCGACGACGCCGATGTCGTTGTCGCCGACTGCCCCGATCGTCCCGGCGACGTGCGTGCCGTGTTCTTCGAGGTGGAGCGAATCACCGGTCGGATTTTTTTCGAAATATCTGCTGCGATCCACGTCGACGTTCCCGCGCAGATCTTCATGCGTCACGTCGACGCCGCCGTCCATAACAGCGACCCGCATGCTCGCGTCGCCGCTCGATATCGCCCACGCGACATCGGCCCCGATTCGCTTCAAGCCCCAGAGGTCGCCGCTTACGTAGCTCGGGTCGTTCGGTGCGTCGGCAAAGCGATTGCTGCGCTGAAAAATATAGTTCGGCATCGCGCAGAGCACATCGGGGTCGGCGGAAAATTTCGACACGAGCGCCCCGTTTCCGCGCCCCTCCGAGCGAAAGCGCGCAAAAATGACGCCGGTGGCCTCCGAGAGCGCGTCGAACGTCTCAAGCTGCTGCGCCCCGGAGCGCCTTGCGACGGACTCGGCTTTCCCTCTCGCCTGCGTCACGTCGCCGCGCAGCATGACGATCACCTCGCCGGGCACGCTCTCCGCGGCATAAGCAGGATACGGAACGAGAACGACAAAGAGAAGTGAAACACTTAACGCAAAACAAGCCCAATTTTTTTTCACAAACATCGCCTCTTCCCTCGAGAATATCGAGCATTGTATCATGCAAGTGCAAGCCTCCGGGCAAGAAAGGCGGAGGGCCGAGGGGGCCTTTCTTCCGAAATCGAGCCCTCATGACGCAAGATGCCGCAGAAAAAAGCGAAGGGGTTCCGGACGCGATGCCGGAACCCCTTCGCTTTTTTCTTTCCTGAAAATTTGTCGATCTACAGCGCTTCGCGTTTGAGCGGCATGGACATGCATCTGGGGCCGCCGCGGCCCTTGCCGAGTTCCGATCCGTTGATCTCGTAGACGGAGACGCCGTTGTCGCGCAGCACCCGGTTGGAGACGAGGTTGCCTTCGTACGTGACGACGACGCCGGGGGCGATGGCGAACGTGTTCGTGCCGTCGTTCCACTGGTCGCGCGACGCCTCGATCGGGTCGCCGCCGCCGGTCTCGATGCAGCGGATGTTGTCGAGGTGGAGGTTTTTCTTGAGGCTGTCGAAGACGTCGTTCGACTCCGTGATCTTCGTCAGTTTGCCGCCGTCGTCGAACGAGAGCTCCCACACGCGCATCTTCTTGTGCACGCCGGGATAAATCGTGAACGCGTCGCGGTCGACCATCGTGAAGACCGTGTCGAGATGCATATAGGCGCGCTCCTTCGGGATGTCGACCGCAAGCACCTTCTTGAGACCGACCTCGGACGCGAGCCTGCTGCCGATCGCCTGGATCGTCCCGGCAATGCTGCGCTGCGACACGCCGATCGCGACGCACTCCTCGCTCAGCACGAGAAAATCGCCGCCCTCGATGACGTTCGGGTGGCAGTCGCAGTCCTGGTCGCCGAAGATGATCTTGACGCCCTTGAAGAGCGGGTGGTTCTTGAAGATGTACTTGGCGTAGAGGGGCTCGCGCTGGCGGGCGAGAAAGCGCATCGCCGAGAGGACGACACCGTCGCGGACGAAGAAATAGGGATCGCGCTGGAAGTAGAGGTTCGGGAGCGGACGGAAGAAGAAAGAGTAGTCGTCCGCCGTCGTGAAGGTCAGGCTCTTGATCTTGCCGATGCGGGCCGCCGCTTCTTTTTTCGTCATGCCGCCGACCAGGGTCTCTGCGACCTCTTCCGGGGTCATCTCCATGACGGTTTTTTTGAGCGCGTCCGTCAGGTTCCGGTCATGCGGCTCCAGGCGAAGCGCGTCGTCCAGAAGGTTGCTGCGCACGCCTTCGTCCTTGACGACGTCCGCAAGGCAGTCCTGAAAGTAGACGACCTCCGTGCCATTCTTGCGAAGCAGGGCCGCGAACTCGTCGTGATTCTGCTGCGCGCGCTCGACCCAGACGATCTCGTCGATCAAAAGCTCGTCTTTGTTATCGATGGTAATCCGTTTCAACTCTTTGCCAGGCTTGTGCAGAAAGATCCGGTTCAACTTGCCGATTTCCGAACCCACGTAAACGTCCTTTTTTCCGCTCATGATTCACAGCTCCCTTCTTGAGTAAACAAACCGAGCTCGACAGGAACATGCTTTTTTTCGTTTCATCGCAACAATCATATTACCCGATGAAAAAACAATAGTAAATATGACAGTTGTTAGAAATTCACCGTTTTGGGCAAATTTACCGAACTGACTTGCAATAAAAGTTTACGAATCGTTACAGGAAGGTCAGCGTGGAGACAGGAAACGAGAGATGGACGGCGAGTCCGGGATAGAGGTTGAGATCGTGCGCGGAGGAGAGGGGGAAGCGCGCGCGAAGGAAGACGCCGTCGCAGTCGACAACGCCGAGAATGTCGCCGGTCGCGCGCTCGATCGACATCTGCGTCAGCGTGCCGGAGAGGACGTTGTGGTCGGCGCGCGATGCGGGGCGCTCCCGCGAAACGGCGATCGACGACGGGTTCAGTGCGGCACAGACGAGCGGCTGATCGCCGCCTGGCAACGTCGCCTCGATCGTCTGGCCCCGAAGCGCCAGAATCGCACGGTCGCCTGCGCGGACCCAGTCGCCCTGCACGAGGTTCTCCGCGCCGTCGCTGATGGCGCGTCCGCGATAGAGGCTCACGATCTTCGTCGCGACCTCGTACAGCCAGACAAGGTCGTGCGTGGCGACGACAATCGTCGTCCCCCAGTCGTTCCACGCGTGCCAGGCCGCTTCCTTGATGCGGGCGGCGCTCGTCTCGTCGACGTTCGCCGTCGGCTCGTCCAGAAGCAGCACCTTGGGGCGCAGCGCAAGCCGCACCGCGAGCGAGACGCGCTGCACCTCGCCGCCGGAGAGGCGAAACCACGGCCGCCGCGCAAAGGAATCCGCCGCCATCCCGACGCGCGCGAGCGAGTCGGAGACGCGGGACGCGATCTCGGACGATGCGATGCCGCGCAATTTCAGGCCGTAGGCGATGTTGGCGTACACGCTGCGGCGCATCAGGTACGGCTCCTGCAAAAGGAGCGTGACCTCCCGCCGCACCGCGCGCTCGCGTCCGTCGACGGAAACGCCGCCGTAGAGGAGTTCTCCCGAGCGGCGCGCCAACAGGCAGCCCAGCACCTTGAGCAGCGTCGACTTTCCGCTGCCGTTCGGTCCGATGAGGCCGACCACCCCGCCTTCCGGGATGTCGAGCGAGGCAATGTCGAGCGTCGGGTGCCTGCCGTAACTGTGCGTCAGGTTGCGAAGGGAGAATACGTTTCGAACCTCCGTCACGCGTCCGCCCTCCTGCGGATGAAGGAGAGTGCCGCATTCAGCGCGAACGACATGGCAAGCAGGAGAATGCCCAGCGCCATGCCGAGGGCGAAGTCCCCCTTGCCGGTCTCCAGCGTAATCGCGGTCGTGATGGTGCGCGTGTGCCACTTGATGTTGCCGCCCAACATCATGGAGACGCCGACCTCCGCTACTATGCGGCCATAGGCCGTCATAGCGGCCACTAGCAGAGCGAATCGGCTCTCCATGAGGCAACTCGCCGCCATCCGCCAGCCGTTCGCGCCGAGCGTCGCGAGCGTCGTCTTGAGGCGGTTGTCCAGCCCCTCGATGGCGCTCGCCGTCAGGGCCACCACGATCGGCAGCGCCAAAATCGTCTGGCCGATCGCCATGCCGCGGATCGAGAAGAGCAACCCGTATCCGCCGAGCGGCCCCCGGTTGGAGATGAAGGCGTAGACGAGGAGCCCGACGACGACCGTCGGCAACGCCAGGAGCGTGTCGACGACGGTGCGTACGACGGGCTTCCCGGGAAAATCGAGATATCCGAGCAGAAAACCGAGCGGAAGACCCAGGGCGAGCGTGACGGACATCGAGAGCATGGTCAGCTTCACCGTCACGACGACGGCGGACCACGTCTCCTCGTCCATGGACAAAATCAGGCCGATGGCCTGGACAAATCCGTCCGAGATGTAGTTCAAATCCCGCTCACCCCGCGAACCCTCCGCGCCTTTCGAACACTACTGTTTCGCGTTGGGGAAGAAGAGCTGCTTGCCCTCGAGCTTGAACTTCTCGATGTCGCGCTGCACCTTCGGATGCGTGAGCCACTCCGCGTACTGTTTCGCGAGACCGATCTTCACGTTGGGGTGCTTCTCGGGGTTGACGGGGATGACGCTGTACTGGTTCTTCATCGAGTCGTCGCCCTCGACCACGATCACGAGCGGGGGGTTGCCCTTGTGGTTCGCCTCGTACTTGATGAACGTGCCGCGGTCGGCCAAGGCGTAGCCCTTGCGCTCGCCCGCGATGTTGATCGTGTCGAGCATGCCCTGTCCGGTCTGCACGTACCAGTTCTCCTTGTCGGGGTCGGCGATGCCCGCCGCCTTGAGGAGGCGCAGCTCGGCCATGTGCGTGCCGGATTTGTCGGCGCGGCTCACGAGGGGCGCCTTCTTCTCGGCGATGGTCTTCATCGCCTCGACGACCGGCTTGCCCTTCACGCCAGCGGGGTCCGATGCGGGGCCGAGGAGGACGAAGTCGTTGAACATGACCTGCTTGGGGTCGATGCCGAATCCGCCGTCGACAAATGCCTTCTCCTGCTGCGGGTCGTGCGTCAGAACGACGTCGACGTCGCCGTTGCGCCCGTACTCGAGGGCCTTGCCCGTGCCGACGGAGACCCACTGAATCTCGATGCCGGTGTCCGCCTTCAGAATAGGCGCGAGGTAGTCGAGGAGACCGGTGTTGTCCGTGCTCGTCGTCGTCGCCATGCGAAGGACGGGCGCCACATCCGCCGCGATCGCGGCTCCCGCGAAGAGGGCGACGAGGGTAAACGCCACGACCGCCATACGATGTTTCCCGATAAAACGCTTGAAGCTCATTGCACATTCCTCCCTGTACACGTTTATATTAGTCACGTCGCGCGGCGACCGAGCCGTGCGAAGCGCTCAAATGAGGATGGGGAGGCTTGATCGCCCCCCCATGGATGAGGAGAGAAAAGGTGTGGGATGGTTCTCTCGCGATTCTCCAAATATATGCTTGGGAGAACGTATACCGGAGGCGGATCGCGAGACCCAAAACAAAAACCGCCCCCACTTCGGAGGGCGGCATAGTTTTAACATGCAGCCTTCTCCTTTCCTAAGTGGGAGGTACGGCCGTTTCCCGCCGCACCCTATCGGCCAGTCACCATAGGTCGTCACCTTTAGGCGATGTGGCTCGGAGAGCGATATTCGTTTGATGAAATGATAGAGCAAGCCACGAAAAAATGCAAGACGCGAAGCGGCAAAACAAAACGAAAAAACGGACCCCTTCGCGGGGTCCGTCGTCTTGCATATTGGTTGTTGTATTTTTTATTTTTTCGCGGGTTTCCTCAGATACCACTCCGCCAGCACGGCACTTGCGATGTAGATGGAGCTGTACGTGCCGACGATGATGCCGATGAGGAAGGCGAACGCCAGATTCGAGATGACCTCGCCGCCGAGGAAGAACATCGCGAGCACCGGCAGCAGCGTCGTCAACGACGTGTTGATCGTGCGCGACAGCGTCTGGTTGATCGACGTGTTGATCAACTCGAGGATCCCCCGCGAGCGGAGTTGCCCCCAGTTCTCGCGGATACGGTCCAGGACGACGATCGAGTCGTTGAGCGAGTAACCGATGACGGTCAGGATCGCCGCGATGAAGGACGTCGAGATCTCACGCCCCGTGAGGCTGTAAATCCCCAGCATGATGATCGAGTCGTGGACGAGCGAGAGCACGGCCGCCGCGCCGAAGCGGAAGCTGAAGCGGAACGCCATGTAGACGAGGATACCGACGATGGCGAGCGAAACCGCGACGAACGCCTGCTTGCGCAGCTCCTTGCCCACGACCGGGCCGACCGTGTCGACCTTCTGCACCTTGACCTCGCCGTATTTCTCCTCGAGCGTCTTCAGGATCTCCTTCCGGACCTCGTCGCCGGAGTCCTGATAGCGGATCAGGATATTTTTCTCGTCGTACGCCTGAATGGTCGCCTGTCCCTGGCCGACGCCGGAGAGTGCGTCGCGCACGGCACCGACGTCGGTCGCCTCCGGGAACTCGAGTTGCATCGCGACGCCGCCCGAGAAGTCGACGCTGAAATTGACGCCCTTCGTGGCGAGCAACAGGATGCTTCCGAGGATCAGCACAAGGCTCAGGCCAAGTGCGACCATTCTGTATTTCATGAACGGAAGATTCAGTTTGGATGCATCAAACGTAGCCATTTTTCAAAACCCTCCGTTACAGCGCCATGTTCTTGCGCTTGCGCAACATGACTTGCAGAATCGCGCGCGTCACGACAAGGTTGCCGAACATCGCGGTCAGAACGCCCAGGCTCAGCGTGACGGCAAAACCGCGCACGGGGCCCGAACCGAAGTAGAAGAGAACCGCCGCAGCGATGAGCGTCGTCACATTCGAGTCGAGGATGACGACGAGCGCCTTGCGGAAGCCGGAGTCGAGCGCCGCCATGATCGTCTTGCCGGAGCGGTACTCTTCCTTCATGCGCTCGTAGATCAGGATGTTGCCGTCCACCGCCATGCCGATCGTCAGGATGATACCGCCGATGCCGGGGAGCGTCAGCGTCGTCTTCATCGCGATCATGAGCGCCATCAGGATCAGCATCGCGGTTGCCATCGCGATGTCCGCCGCGATGCCAAGCATGCCGTAGTAGATGAGCATGAAGACCGCGACGAGGCCCGCGCCGATGAGGCCGGATTTGATGCCGGAACGGACGGAGTCCTCACCCAGGGTCGGTCCGACAGAGCGGTTCTCGAGCACCTCGACTGCGACGGGCAGTGCGCCAGCGCGGAGCATGACCGCGAGCCGTGCCGCTTCTTCCGTCGTGAAGTTGCCGGAAATCTGGGCCTCGCCGCCGCTGATGCGCGCGCGCACCACGGGCGCGGAGATCACTGCGCCGTCCAGCACGATGGCGATCTGCTTTTCGATGTTCGCGGCGGTCGCCGCCTCGAACGCGACCGCACCGTCGCGGCTGAACTTGAGCGAGACGGCAGGCTTCTGGAGTTCGTCGAACGTCGTGCGCGCGTCCGCCAGATCCTTGCCCGTCACGTAGATCTGTCCGAGCAGGTAGACGTTGTTTCGGTCATCCTTGCCGACGAACAGGTTCGGGTCGTCCTTCGCCTTCTGCTCGAGCTCCTCGATCGCCTTAAGCGCCGACGCGTTGAGCAGGTTCCAGTTCTCGACGGCCTTGTTGTAGTCCTCGTCGGAGCTGTAGTTCTTGCGCTCGACGGGCGGCGGCATCGTCGGGCCCGCTCCCGTCACCTGACGGAATTCGAGCACCGCGGTGCGCCCGATCAGTTCGAGCGCCGCCTCGGGATCCTCGATGCCGGGGAGGTCGATCGCGACGCGGTCGCGCCCCTCCCGCTGGATCTGCGGCTCCGCGATGCCATACTGGTCGATGCGGTTGCGAAGCACGGCGACCAGCTTGTTGATGTCGTCGTCCTCGATCGGTCTCTCGTCGGTCCCTTTCGCCTGTAACACGATATGGGCTCCACCCTTGAGGTCGAGCCCAAGTTTTACCCTTCCCTCGATGGGGAAAACGGCCAAGGCGGAGAGCACGATCACGATCAGGATGACTCCCAGCCTCACCTTGTCCTTTTTCAGCATTCCACACACGCCTCCCGGAGATTGTCGCTCATCGTCGTTTTTTTCGCCTTACTCGCCCTTCTTCTCTTCCGTCGCTTCTTCAATCTGCGACGCGGGGGCGGTTTCCTCGGCCGCTGCGGCCGATTCGATCAGCGCCTCGTTCTCCTCGGGCGTCACACCCTTGCTCTCCGCAGCGCCGACAGTCTCCTCGGCGACTTCGACGTCGCCCTCGGTCGCGCCGTTTTCGAGCGCTCCGGACTCCTCGCCGGTTTCGTCGGGCCGCTTCTTCCTTCTCCTCTTGCGCGGGCGGTCGACCGCCTTCGCGCCTGCGTCCGGTCCATCCCGCCTGATGGAGATGGACGACTTCAGGATGCGCACCTTCACGCCGTCCGCGACCTCGATGATGTACGAGTCCTCGAGGATGTCGCTGACCTTGCCGAAGAATCCGCCGGCCGTGACGACGGTGTCGCCTCTGCCGATGGAATTGATCATCTTGTCGTGCTGTTGCTGTTTTTTCTTCTGCGGGCGGAAAATCAGGAAGTAGAATATCAGAACGAACAGTACGATCGGGAACATCAATCCCATCACGCCACCCTGTTGCTGCTGCAAAAAAATCCCTCCAATTCGGGCGTCGTTCGCCCCTTATTTTTTATTCGGCACACATCGATGCCATGGCATCCAAAAACGTCGAACATTTTAACACGAGTTCGCGCAAAGATCACAGAAAAGTGGATATTTCGAGAAAAATTACTCCAAAACCGCCTCGGGTTGCTTGAGGAAGAAGAGAAGTTTTTCGAGCTCCGCCAGGATGTCGACCCGCACCACGAGGATGTCGCCGGGGACGACGAGCGTGCCCTGCGTGAACGCCAGCACGCCGCGCAGCATGCCGCTCGAAATCGCGAGGTCGACGCAGCTCTGCGCAGCCCGCGCGGGGACCGCCAGGATGAGGACCTCGATCTTCTTCTCCGCCATCACCGTGGGCATCTCCGTGTAGTTCCAGCAGTACACACCGGAAATTTCCCGGCCGATCTTCTCCGGGTCGGCGTCGAACAGCGCCTCGAAACGCATCTTCGAGCTGCGGAACGCCGTGTTGGAGAGGAGCGCCGCCCCCATGTTGCCGACACCCGCGAGCGCGATCCGCCACACCCGGGGCGACGACAAAATCTCGACGATGTGATCGCAGAGCCTGCCTACGTGATACCCGACGCCGCGCTTGCCGATCTCTCCGAAGTAGGAGAGGTCCTTTCGGACCTGGCTCGCCTTGAAACCGAGCATCTCCCCGATCTGTTGGCTCGACACGACGCGGTGTCCCTCCTCGCGAAGCGTCTCCAGCAAACGGTGGTATTGCACCAGCCGCTCGATTGTGGGTTCTGCGACCTTCATCCGACCAACTCCCTCCGAAAAAACCGAAGTCCACAACCCCTCCCGCGATCTTTCGGATCGCGGGAGGATTTGTCCCGGCTGCGGCTTCCATTAGGTGTCACTATGTTAGAGAATATTATCACTTACGGGCGATTACTTCAATCTCGACGAGACCGCCGAGGGGGAGTGCTGCCGCTGCCACGCAGGAGCGCGCCGGCGGCTCGCTGTCGAAGACCTTGCCGTAGACTTCGTTGAACGCCTTGAAGTTGCCCATGTCCGTCAGAAAGACGAGCGTCTTCACGACGTTTTTCGTCGTGAGGCCCTGCGACTCCAGAAGCGCCTTCACGTTTTTCAGCGCCTGCTCGCTCTGTGCGGCGATGCCGCCCTCCACGAGCGCGCCCTTCGCCGGGTCGAGCCCGAGCTGTCCCGAGCAGTAGAGCGTGTCGTCCGCCCAGATCGCCTGGCTGTAGGGCCCGATCGCGCCCGGTGCTTTGTCCGTCGATACGATTTTTTTCATGAGATGCTTCCTCCTTAAAATGTGTGTTTGTCGAAAAATTTTACGCGCTTTACACGCGGGCGTTGATCCCGGAAATCCCCGCGTACTGCGCGACGTCGCCCAGCATCTCCTCGATGCGGAGGAGTTGGTTGTACTTCGCCACGCGGTCGGTGCGCGCGAGCGCGCCGGTCTTGATCTGCCCCGCCGCCGTCGCGACCGCGAGGTCCGCGATGAAGGGATCCGCCGTCTCGCCGGAGCGGTGGGAGATGACCGCGCTGTAGCCGGCCTTTTTCGCCATGGAGATGACCTTCAGCGTCTCGGTCAGGGTGCCGATCTGGTTCAACTTGACGAGGATCGAATTCGCGACGTGCTCGCGGATGCCGCGCTCGAATCGAACGGGGTTCGTCACGAAGAGGTCGTCGCCGACGAGCTGGATTTTGTCGCCAAGCTTCTTCGTCAACAGCGCCCAGCCGTCCCAGTCCTCCTCCGACATGCCGTCCTCGATGCTGACGATCGGGTACTTGTCGCACAGCTCCGCGTAATAGTCGCACAGCTCCGCGGCGGACAGTTTGCGCCCCTCGCCATCCAGGTCGTAGACGCCGTCCTTGTAGAACTCGCTCGCCGCCACGTCCATCGCGAGGCTGATCTGCTCGCCCGGCTCATAGCCCGCCTCGCCGATGGCGTCGATGAGGTACTGGAAGGCCTCGGCGTTCACCTTGAAGTTCGGCGCGAAACCGCCCTCGTCGCCGATCGACGTCGAGTGACCGGATTTCTTGAGAATTTTTTTGAGCGCGTGGTACGTCTCCACACCCATCTGAAGAGCGTCAGTGAACGAGGCCGCGCCGTGCGGCACGAGCATGAACTCCTGGATGTCGAGGTTGTTGTCCGCGTGGGCGCCGCCGTTGACGACGTTCATCATGGGCGCCGGCAGCAGGTAGGGACCAAGCCCGCCGATGTACGCCCAGAGAGGCAGACCGTGAATTTTGGCGGCGGCACGCGCGACCGCGAGCGACACGCCCAGGATGGCGTTCGCACCGAGCCTGCCTTTGTTCTCCGTGCCATCGAGATCGATCATGAGCATGTCGATCTCCGCCTGATCCGCGGGGTCCATGCCGATAATCGCAGGTTCGATGACCGTGTTCACGTTTTCGACCGCCTTCAGCACGCCCTTCCCGACGTAACGGTCCCCGCCGTCGCGAAGCTCGACCGCCTCGAAGGAGCCGGTCGACGCACCGCTCGGCACCGATGCACGCGCGTTCGTCCCGTCCTCCAGCCAAACCTCGACCTCCACGGTGGGGTTGCCGCGCGAATCCAGAATTTCCCGCCCATGTACGCCAACGATTTCACTCATCACAAAACACTCCTTTGCAGTATTTTTCTATCCTCTTGCTCTTGTAAAAAATTTTCGACAAAACATTTTGTACCGTTCACCAGGGCCGTTCCGTCTCCTCGACGCGTCGCTCGCCGGTAACGTGAACGGCCGTCTCCCCGCGCTTGATTGCCCGCTCGTCGGCGCTCAAAACCTCCACCGCGAGCACGCGGCGGGGAAACGCCACCTCGATCGCGTCGCCCGCCTTGACCTCCGCGGACGGCTTGACCGTTCGCCCGTTCAGCCGCACGGCACCGACATCCGCCATCTCCGCCGCGACCGTGCGGCGCTTGACGAGCCGCGAGAGCTTGAGGAACTTGTCGATCCGCATGACAACCGCTAGTCGAGGAAGTCCTTCAGTCGTCTGCTGCGGCTCGGGTGGCGCAGCTTGCGGAGCGCCTTGGCCTCGATCTGCCGGATCCGCTCGCGTGTGACGCCGAAGCGCTTGCCAACGTCCTCAAGCGTGTGGGCGTGCCCGTCTTCGAGACCGAAACGGAGACGCAGCACCTCGCGCTCGCGATCGCTCAGGTCCGCAAGCATCTCCTCGAGCTGCTCGCGAAGGATCATGCTCGCCGCGACCTCCTCCGGGTTCGGCATGTCCTTGTCCTCGAGGAAGTCGCCGAGCTGGCTGTCCTCCTCCTCGCCGATCGGCGTCTCGAGCGAGACCGGCTCCTGTGCGATGCGCTGAATTTCCTCGACGCGGTCGGAGGAGATCGCCATCTCCGCCGCAATCTCCTCCGCCGTCGGCTCGCGCCCGAGTTTCTGCACGAGCTGGCGCGAGATGCGGATCAGTTTGTTGATCGTCTCGACCATGTGCACCGGAATGCGGATCGTGCGGGCCTGGTCGGCAATCGCGCGCGTGATGGCCTGGCGGATCCACCAGGTCGCGTACGTGCTGAACTTGAAACCCTTCTGATAGTCGAACTTCTCCACGGCGCGGATCAGTCCCAGGTTGCCCTCCTGGATGAGGTCCAGGAAGAGCATGCCGCGGCCGATGTACTTCTTCGCGATGCTGACGACGAGGCGCAGGTTCGCGTCCACAAGGTGCGCCTTCGCGACCGGGTCGCCCCGCTCGACGCCCTTCGCGAGCTCGACCTCCTCCTCCGCCGTCAGGAGCGAAATTTTTCCGATCTCGCGCAGGTACATGCGAACCGGATCGGAGAGCGGAAGCTCCTCGAGCGACGCGTCGTCCTTGCCCGCGACGAGCTGGATCGCCTCCTCCTCGAAGTCGTCCTTGTCCTTCGGCTCGTCGACGACGTCGATGCCGAGCTCCATAATGTTCAGGTAGATGTTGTCCAGAACCTCCGCCGACAGGATTTCCTTCGGCAGGCGCTTCTCGATGTCCTCGTACGTGACGAAGCCCTTCTCCTTGCCGGTGTGGAGGAGATCCTTGATGCTCTCGATGTAGTCCATCATCTCCTCGGGCGGAACCTCCGGCGCGCTTGGAATTTCGGGATCCTCCAAGCTCTCCGCGGGCGGCTCGTCCGGTTCGACGGGCTCGACGAAATCTCCCGGCTCGCCCGAAAAATCCTGCGGTTCGACCTCCTGGATCTCTGGCGACGCCTCCTGCGCTTCTTTTGGTTTGGCCGTTTTGGCTAGCTTTGCCGGCTTTTTCGCGCTCGGCTTCTTCGCGTTTGGTTTGGTTGCCATCATCTGACGCCCCCCTTCAACTTTCTTGCCAATTCGATGTACTCCGCAATCTCCGCCTCCGAGGCCTCCTCAGAGAGTACAAGCGGTTTCAACCCCTCGTACCGCCTGCGCAGCGCGTTCGTGCGCAGCGTCTCCACGATCTTGGGCACGTGATCCGGTTGCAGCTCGCCCTCGGAGACAACCGCGTCGCCGCGCGCAAGGCGATTCGGGCATGCCGACTCTCCGATCTCGCGCCAGCGCCGGTCCAGCTCGTCCGGCGTCTCACCCGTCAAAAGGGCCGACGCGATGCCCGCCGTCGCCTCGTCCGTGAAGAGCGGCAGCAGTTCCGAGGGCTCGAAGGCACCCCGCAGCGTTTCGTGCTGCCAGAGCAGACTGCAAAGCCCGCACTCGAGATCGAGTGTCCTATCTATATATACGCTCGAAACCTCGCGAATGCCTTCTTCGTAAATTGCGGATTTTTGCTCTCTTTTCTCCTCGCGCGACCGCAATCCGCGCCGACGAGATTCGATCTCGCGCAGCAACTCGTGTTGCAGCACGCCGAAGCCCTTTGCGATCGCCGGGATATACTCCGCCAAATCGAGCGTCGCGAGCGTCGCGAGGCTCGACAGCACGTCCTCCCGGGCAGCCTGTTGCCTGCCCGGCGTCCGCAGGTCGCGCCTGCGCGCATGTACGTGGTAGAGCGGCAGGGGCAGCGCCTTTTTCAGCATCCGCTCGAACGCCTCCGCGCCCCCCTCCTCCGACAGGACGTCGTCGGGGTCGCGCCCCTCCGGCAACATGACGACGCGCACCTCGACCCGCGCGCGCTGCAAGATGTACATGCCGCGGATCGCCGCCTCCTGCCCCGCGCCGTCGGCGTCGTAGACGATGTAGCAGAGGTCGGCGAAGCGTTTGACGAGCGACGCCTGCTCCTCGGTCAGCGCCGTGCCGAGCGAGGCGACGGTCTCGGTGAAGCCCGCCGTGTGCGCGCGGATGGCGTCCATGTAGCCCTCGGTGAGGATGATCCGCTTGCGCTCGCGGATCGTCCGCTTCGCCTCGTGCAGGAGGTAGAGCAGCCTGCGCTTGTTGAACAGGTCGCCCTCGGGGCTGTTGACGTACTTGGCCCCCTCCCCGTCTATCAGTCTCCCACCGAAGCCCGCGATTTTCGCCATCTCGTCGCGAACCGGGAAAATAATTCTTCCGCGAAAGCGGTCGTACGTCCCCCGGTCGCCCTCGGAAACGAGCCCCGCGTCGATCGTCTCGCGCACGGCGACGCCCTGCGACGCCAGATGTTTGGAGAGCGCGTCCCACGACGCGGGTGCCCAGCCGAGCTCGAAGCGGCTCCACTCGTCGTTTCCGAGCGAGCGGCGCGCGAGGTACGACCGCGCGGCCTCGCCCCCGGGCCCCACGAGGCAGGAGCGAAAATATTTCAACGCCTCCTCAAGGACGTTGCGCACATTGCGCGCGGGCGCACCGCTCCGCTCCGCCGCGCGGCCGGCGCGGGGGGTGAGTTTGACGCCCGCGCGATCGGCGAGCTGCGTCAGCGCCTCGCGAAAATCGAGTCCCTCGATCTCCATGAGAAACGAGAACGCGTCGCCCCCCTTGCCGCACCCGAAACAGTGGAACGTCCCCCGCTCTGGCGACACGGAGAACGACGGGGTTTTCTCCGAGTGGAACGGACACAGCCCCCACAGCGAAGCTCCGCGCCTGCGCAGCTGCACGTAGTCGCCGATCAGCTCGGCGATGTCGATCCTCGATTTGACCTCGCGCACGTCGTCGGACATTTGTTCCCCGCTTCCTCGCCTCGACCCCTCGAAACGGAGTCGTTTGGAGATCGTATTCTAGCATATCGAAAGGGCGGGAGAGTATAAAAGAGACCGGCTATCGACGGGGCGCTTCCGCGCCCCGTCGATAGCCGGTCTTGTTCTCTAAAATGTTTTTTTAGCCAAAAATCACTTTATCACAAGGCCCAATAGACTAAATTATTGAAGCGCGCGGCACCGGGAAACGCGGATTTCACGTCGATGAAAACGCCTTTGCTTCCCTTCAGGCTCCGCACGACGGCACCCAGGCCCTGCTCTTCGTAGCATCTGTGCCTGACGGCGAGAATGACGGCGTCCAGGGCAATGAGTTGCTCGCGCGGATAGAGGTCCACCCCATACTCCCGCATGGCTTCATCCGGGTCGGCCAGCGGATCGTGCACGAAGACGGACGCGCCGAAGGCGTCGAGCTCCCGCACGATATCCACCACCTTGCTGTTGCGGATGTCGGGGACGTTTTCCTTGAACGTGAGTCCGAGGATGCCGATGCGGGTATGTGCAATGCGCCCCTCCTGGCTCGAGCAGAGAAGTTTGATCGTCTTTTGGGCGATAAAGGCCCCCATGCTGTCGTTGATGCCACGTCCGGACAGGATCACCTGCGGGATATAACCCAACTCCTGCGATTTGTACGTCAGGTAATAGGGGTCGACGCCGATGCAATGACCGCCGACCAGCCCCGGGGCAAAGGGGAGAAAATTCCATTTCGTGCGGGCCGCGCTCAAAACCTCGTGCGTCGAGATCCCCATCCGGTCGAAGATGATGGAGAGTTCGTTCATCAGGGCGATATTGATGTCGCGCTGCGTATTTTCTATGACCTTTGCGGCCTCCGCGACCTTGATGGAGGGCGCAACGTGAATGCCCGCCATAACGACCGTTTCGTAAACCGACTTGATCTTCTGGGCCGTCTCTTCGTCCTCGCCGCTAACGATCTTCACAACCGTATCGAGCCGGTTCACCTTGTCGCCCGGGTTGATGCGCTCGGGAGAGTAGCCGACCTTGAAGTCCACGCCCCGCTTCAACCCCGAGGTCCGTTCCAGGATCGGCACGCAGACGTCCTCCGTTACTCCGGGGTAGACGGTGGACTCGTAGCACACGATCGCGCCTTTCCGCATCACTTGGCCGACCATTTCGGACGCGCGCTCCAACGATCGCAGATCCGGGACATGCGCACCGCCGACCGGCGTCGGCACCGCCACGATGTAGAAATCCCCGCCCACGATGTCTGCGGGCTTTGTGGTGCAAAGCAGGCGCGTCGCCGCAAGGGCTTCGTCGTAGCCGCCCTCGTTCGGATCGATGCCTTTTTTCAAGGCCTCAACCCTCGATTCGTTCGTGTCGAAACCGATCACTCGATCGAATTTTTCAGCCAGCGCCCTCGCCAATGGCAGACCGACATATCCCAGCCCGACGACCACGATTTTTCCGATACGCAAGATTCCGTTCCTCCTCATATTACAGACACGATCCGTTTGTTTTGCTCTGTTGGCATCATATATATTTCGCAAAGTTTTCCCAAGAATCGTTATTCTATTTAAAAACACACGAGACTTTTTCACCTATCAACTATGGATCATAACACCCTCATTGTAATTAGTCAATTTGATCCAATCTATATTGATGCGAATGAGTCCAAAGGATCATATCAAACAAAATGACCGGCCCTGAAGGGCCGGCCGCTTATATTTCGATGTGTTGGATTTTGCTCTAGACGAAGAGGGGTGCCAAGACCAGCGAAACGACGGTCATGAGCTTGATGAGGATGTTGAGGCTGGGGCCCGCGGTATCCTTGAAGGGATCGCCGACCGTGTCGCCGTTGACCGCCGCCGCATGCGCGGGCGAGCCCTTGCCGCCGTGGTGGCCTTCCTCGATGTACTTCTTCGCGTTGTCCCACGCACCGCCGGCGTTTGACATGAAGATCGCCATCATGACGCCGGTGACGATGGAGCCGCCCAGAAGACCGCCCAGCGCCGCAGCACCGAGGAATTTGCCGACGAGGATCGGGACGACGACCGCCATCATGCCGGGGATGACCATTTCCTTGAGCGCCGCCGCCGTTGAGATGTCGACGCACTTCTCGTACTCGGGGCGCGCCGTGCCCTCCATGATGCCGGGGATCTCGCGGAACTGGCGGCGCACTTCCTCGATCATGTGCTCCGCCGCCCGGCTGACCGCCTGAATCGAGAGCGCGCTGAAGATAAAGGGCAACATGCCGCCGATGAAGAGCCCGACCATAACGAACGGATCGTTCAGGTCGATCTTGTCGAGTTTCGTCGCAGCAGCGTACGAGACGAAGAGCGCCAGCGCCGTGAGCGCCGCGGAGCCGATGGCAAGCCCCTTGCCGATCGCCGCCGTTGTGTTGCCGACCGCGTCGAGGCGGTCGGTGATGGCGCGCACTTCGTGGGGCAGACCCGCCATCTCGGCGATGCCGCCCGCGTTGTCGCTGATCGGGCCGTAGGCGTCGACGGAGAGGACCATGCCCGTGATCGAGAGCATGCCGACCGCAGCACACGCGATGCCGTAGAGACCGCCCGCAAAGTAGCCGATCAAAGTCGCCGCGCAGATGAGGATGACCGGGATCACGGTCGACTTCATGCCGACCGACATGCCCGCCAGGATGTTCGTCGCGGTTCCGGTGTTGGACGCCTCCGCGATCTCCTTGACCGACTTGTAGTCGCCGGACGTGTAGACCTCGGTGATCTGGCCGATCAGCACGCCGCAGACGACGCCGCCCACGACGGACCAGAAGAGCCCCAGCTCGCCGGCAAAGAGCCAGCGGGTGAGGAAGAACGTGCCGACGATCATGAGCCCGCCGGTGGAGAGAAGGCCCATGTTGAGCGCCTTGCCGGGGTTGCCGCCCTCGCCGACGCGCACGAACATCGTGCCGAGCAACGCCGCGACGATGCCGACCGCGCAGAGGAGGAGAGGGTACATGACGCCGTTCATCCCCGATGTGACGACGCCGACCGCCATGGCGGCCAGAATGGAGTTGACGTAGCTCTCGAAGAGGTCCGCACCCATGCCGGCGATGTCGCCGACGT
>JAJDHV010000035.1 GCA_030266365.1 Synergistaceae bacterium OttesenSCG-928-I11
GTCTAAACTTTTTAATGGAAATGGCTCAGGCCATGAACTTAATGGGAACAAGCATCGCAGGGTGGCCCTTCCAGATATTGGTCAAGGTAGCCTTGCCCTAACTGATGACATGTATTCAGGTGGCAGCAGGTCGAGAATTTTATTTCTGCAAACAAACGAAGGAGTTATGCATGCGATGAATATTGATAGAGCTAATCCCAAGCATCTCTATCAACCCAATGCAGATATAATAGAAATGTTGAGTTTCGTTCCGCCAAACGTATATCATGGAACAAGAATATTTGCACAAAAATTCGATACGAAAATTGAAAATGGCAAGATCGTGGCGGACAAATGGCTCACTCACACGGAAGATAGCAACGGTGAAAAGGATTATGTCAATCCCTCCTTCACCACTGATGGCGCAATCGCGACATTTGATTTCATCGACAAAGGGACCGACACCATGGAGAGCAACGGGATCTTCAAATTGGATGGCGGCGAGAATGTTGATGCTTTAGTGAAAACTTATGCTTTTGGCATGATGGGCCGAGGGGGAGCAGGGCTATACTCACTAAAACTACACAAGGATGACGTATCGAAAGAAAATGCATTTAAATTTAATTGGGCCGTTGAGAATAATATGTATAGATATAAAGCGAATTTGGAATATATCGCCGGGTATGGAGATAATTCAACAGGAAGGCTTGATGGTGAGACTGTTGTGTGGTCCCCTTTGAAAAAAAATGGAACAAGTGATACTTATCCCGGCGTCGGTTACGGTCAAGTGAATGCCTATAGCGCGTCTACGACATTTTTGGGAGAAAAGGATGATGACAAGGATTACAACTATTGGCGTATGGGTTGGAACATGCCTGAGCCTGCTTTTGGAATGCTGGAATTCAAAAATAAATCTTATGCCAACGTGATGGTCCTCGCTGCTGGACAACAGTATGTAACGGCATTGGGAAAAGGCGGCACGATTGGCTCTGCTATGTACGTAGTAAATCCTTTGAACGGACTTATTCTTAGCAGGAGAACATCGAATTCAACAATCAAGGATGCCAATCCTTCTGGTGCGAAAACGAATGGAACGCAAAACTTTCGTCCAAACCCTTTAGTGGGAATGGTAATAACACCCCCGACCCCAGTGTATCGGGAAACCAGAAAAATCGGCAAAAACTACGAAGGCCGCTTCTTGCGCAGTGCTTTCACCGCCGATCACAGGGGAGAAATTTTTGAAATCAACCTTGCAGGGGAAACAAATAGTGGTGGATATAATTTACTTAGTAGTTTTGACGACATAACATACCGAAGAATTGCGACATTGCAACCAAAGTCCAATAGCGAAGAAAGCTTGAATGACAGCCATGTAATCCCATATCGATTTGCAGTGTTGGAGGATGGTAAGGATTTATGGATTTGTGGGGGTACCGCGAACGTGCCGACTCTCAATGTGACCGTAAAGCACTATAATATAGGCGGCTCTGATTTTAAATCTGAAAAATTGGAAAACAAAGAGCAATACATTTTTGGATTTAGGCGCAGGGAACCTGGTGCTGAAGGTGATGTTAGTCAAAATCAACTGTGTATTAGGGATCAGGAAAAAAATACAATAAACGCATGGCACGTTGTACTCGAAACCGAAGGGCGTGGGCCTGAAACATGCGAATATGTTTCCTCTCCACCGCTTATCACCAGCGATGGTTATCTGTATGTAACGACGTATGTTCCAGCAAATGGCTTAGCACGTGCTGAATCGCGACTCTACAAGCTTGATCCGAAAACAGGCAAAGGACAATGGGGCGATCGTGCCAAAGGGAAAAACGGCATGTACGCGAGCATGGGCGAAATTAGCGCAAAAGGGCTTTCCGAGGTGAATGTCGATATGGGTGGTGACAGAGGAATTGTCCCTGTCATTTTGGTATCGTACAGTTATCCAGATGCTACGAGCAAGAGCGATTTAATAAATGGCTTCAAAGATCAGGATATCGACAGCAGCAATATCCATCACGAAGGCAACGCGGGTGTACAGATGTTAGATATAATTGGCAGTGGCAATAATAATAACAACGGCGACCCCGACTACAGCACAATCTACTACTGGCGTCGCTACACCGAGCCCGTGACGAACTGATTGCCCTTCGTTCACCTACAACAGCATTGACAAAAAAATTTCGGCTCCACTCGAACGAGTGGAGCCGAAATTTTTTTGCCGTTTTGCAAGTAGCCAGGTGTTGCGTTTAATATTTCTTAAACACCGACCCCTTTGCCTTGCAGACGGGGCAGTTGTCGGGGGCATTTTTCTTCTGGATGTAGCCGCAGACGGGGCAGAGGTAGTAGTCGACGCCGGTCTCCTCGTCCAGGTTGTCGAGGGCTTCTTTATAGAGTTTCGCGTGGACCTTCTCCGCCTCTTTGGCGTACTGGAAGACGCGGGTGGCCTCTTTTTCGCCTTCGGCGATCGCGTCTTTCTCGAACTCGGGGTACATCTCCGCGAACTCGTAGGTCTCGCCTTCGATCGCGGCCTGGAGATTGGCCGAGGTGTCGCCCACCTTGCCTGCGAGTTTCAGTTCGAGCACGGCGTGGATGTTTTCTGCGTCGGCAGTGCAGCGGAACAGGCGTGCGATGTCCTTGTGCCCTTCCTTCTCGGCCACGTCGGCGAACGCCGTGTACTTTCTGTTCGCCTGCGACTCTCCGGCAAAGCCGCCCATCAGGTTCTCTTTCGTTTTCGACATACAGATGACCTCCTTAAGAGTTTATCGATATCGCTCTCATTGCGTGGTAATTGAAAACGTTTCAATTTTACCCGAGGTGTGCAATTTGTCAAGCGTCGTTGCGGCGGTCAGTTCTCTTCTTTTTTGTCGTCTTCTTTTTCTGCTTTTTTGACCTCGGGGAAGACGATGTCCGGATCCCGTTCGAGAATGCGATTTTTGATGCGTTGCAGCCGGCGGTCGTCCGGGGGGTGCGAGTTGAAGCCGGAGGGCTGTGTCTTTCCGCCCGAGAGGGCGATGCGTTCGAGGGCTGTATAAAGGCCCGTCGGGTCCATGCCCCCTTTGAAAGCGAGGTCGGTCGCGAAGTCGTCTGCCGCGACCTCCTGCTCACGGCTGAAGCCCGCGGTTGCGAGGCCTGCGCCGACGCCGACCGCGACGTCTCCGAGCGTGCTGTCGAGCGCCTCGCTCAACAGAATTGCGAGCAGCCCGACGCCGACGGAATTTTTCACGCGGCCTTCGTAGTGGCCAAGTTTCGCGTGGCCTGCCTCGTGCATGAGGATACCGAACATCTCCTCCTCGCGTTCGAGCAGCTTCATCAGGCCCGTGGTCACGGTCACGGATTTGCCCGCCGTCACCCAGGCGTTTGGAATTTTTTCGTCCTTGATGTCGAGCGGCAGCTCCGTCATCTCCGCGATACGCGTCACCTCGCGCCAGGCGTGGCGAACCTGGTCTTCGGAAATGGCAGCCTGTGCCGGTGTCTGGAAAAGCAACAGGATGAGCATGGCAAGTGCCGGAAAAATTTTTTTCATCATCGGAGTGTGGCGCATATGTTCTCCTCCCAACGTCTTGAAATGTTTTTTTGATGAAGATGAAACGATCATATATTATATTATAACCCGGACGATTCGCTTTTCTCGAGGCGGTCGGCGCGGCCTCGCGAAAAAAAGAATCCCTCGGTGGGGATGTTTACATTTTAACGGTGCAATGGTAAAATCCATGGGCTGAATAAAACGGCGCATCGTATGGCGTGCCGAAAAATCAAATCGACATCATAATAAATCGTTTCTTAAGGAAAAGGAGTGTCAGCATGGCAACGAGAAGAGAGCCCAGGTTCAAGCTCTGCCGCCGTCTGGGCGTCAACGTTTACAACCACCCCAAGGCATTGAAGAGGGTGAGCCAGCAAGCCCAGAAGGGCGGACGTATGGGGAGAAAGACCTCCGAGTACGGTCTCCAGCTCATGGAGAAGCAGAAGATCAAAGCGTACTACGGGGTGCTCGAGCGCCAGTTCGTCCGCTACTACAAGCGCGGTCAGAAGAGCTCTGAGGCTACGGGTGTGGCGATGCTCAAGGGCCTCGAGACCCGTCTGGACAACCTCGTCTATCGCATCGGCTTCGGTCGCTCGATCCGGCAGTCGCGCCAGATCGTCAACCACGGGCATATTCTCGTGAACGGCAAAAAGGTCGATATCCCCTCGTACGCGTGCAAGCCGGGCGACGTCATTTCGTTGCGCGAGAAGTCGCGCGAGAACGAGATGATCCGCACGAACTTCCAGGATCTCCGCAACTTCGACGTTCCCTTCATCGAGAAGAACTTCGATCAGTACAGCGGCACGCTCACCCGCGAGCCGCAGCGCGACGAGATCCCCATCGACGTCAACGAAATCCTCGTCGTCGAGTTGTTCTCCAAGTAAAAATATTTTTTTAGCACATACGCAAGAGCGGTGCCGATCGGTGCCGCTCTTTTTTTGTTGCCCTTCGCTCCTCTTTATTGCTCCCCGGCGGCTCTAATGATACTATTTCGCGGAACAGGAGGGTTTTCATGAACAAGCAGGATGGACAAAACAGACAGATCGAGATCGAGGCCGCGGTGGAAAATCATCGGATTTTTTTGATGCGCCACGGCGAAACGGAGTGGAATCGCAATTTTCGCTATCAGGGGTGCTCGGACGTCCCGCTGAGTGAGGTGGGCGAGTCGCAGGCGCGCAGGCTCGCCGTGCGGATGTCACGGATTGCCCCGACGCGCGTATTTGCCAGCCCGCTCTCCCGCGCGTACCGCACTGCGGAGATTTTGATGGAGGGCAACCGCTCGGACGTCGCGATCGAGCCGTGCGAGGAACTGCGCGAGGTTTCGTTCGGTTTCTGGGAGGGCAAGACGGTCGACGAGGTCCGGGCGCTCGACGGCGGGACGCTGGACCGATGGCGTTCCGTCCCGTTTTCCGCGACGCCGCGGGACGGCGAATCGATGGCGTCGATTATGGCCCGCTCCGACCGGATGGCGGACCGTGTTCGCAGCGAGGGGCGCGCCGGCGACGTGACGTTCGTCGTGGCGCATGGTGCTATCCTTCGCTCGTTTCTCGGTTCGCTGATGCGCATCGACGACCTGAACGTGCTCTGGAGAATGCGCATGGACAACTGCTCGGTGACGGTCCTGGATCTCTGGGGTTCGCGTCCTTCGCTCCTCGCGCTGAACGATACGCACCATCTGCACGTGGCGGACGACGAGATCGTCGCGTCGCTCGATTTCTGCCGATAGGAATTGTGTCTATATGCTATAGAAAGCGACAGGGAATATGGTACAATCGCACTGGAAAAAAATTTGGGAACGGAGCATAGGGAGGTGTGCGATTGAAGGGCGAACAGAGCACCGCATCTCTGGATCCGGCAGTGGAATCGGCTTTATGGAGCGCCGTGGACGACGGCAGCGAGGAGGCGCGTGAGCGCCTGATTCTGGCTTATCGACCGATGGTATTCTGGCTCGCGAAGAAATTTCGCGTGCCGTATAACGCTTACCCCGACCTCATCCAGGAGGGCATGATCGGCCTGATTGCAGCCGTCGATAACTTCGAAACGGCCCGCAACAACCGGTTTATCACATACGCCTACTATAAGGTACGCGGCAGGATGGCGAATTTCCTGCAACGCTCGGAGTCGAAAGCCCCGCTCCCGGTCGAGGAGGAGTATCTGGAACGTCCCGACTCGTTCGAGGACGACCTCGACCGGATGGAGTGGCACCTTGCCATCCAGGAAGGGATGGAGACGCTCCCCCGCAAGGAGATGGAGGTCGTAAGGTCTCTGGTGCTGGAAGGCCGGAAGGCCGCCGATATCGCATTCGAACAGGGCGTTGGCGTGAGCCATATCTATCGCCTCCAACGGAGGGCGCTCGCCCGTTTGAAAGGTTGGTTCGCGAAAGAGGACGCCACTTCCGAAGCCTGAACTGTGAAGATTCTAAACGCAGACGACGTTTTTAAAACGCGGAGGTGGGGGCGTGCGGAATACACAGGAAAAATCGTTGGAAAAACGGCTCAAACGGATCGAACGCTGGCTGAAGCGCTGTATGGTGGCGTGCCGTTGCGGCTCGTGGAGTTCGGCGCTGATGGAGATCGAGTGTATGGAAGCCGAAACGCAGGGCTTTCGCGACGATCTCTGGAAGACGGTCGAGGCGGAGGCGAACGGATATCCCGTCCGCTCGAGGATTTCCAAAGTGTTTTTCGCGGCGCGCGTTGCCGCGGTTTCCCTCGTGTTCGTCATGGCTGTCGGGTTGCCGCTCTCCGTCGATCAGGACAGGCCGTTTCAGGGGTTTAACGTCGAATCGTTGGCGCTTTTGACGAGCACGGAGAGCGAAATCTTAAGCGCGCTCAGACACAGCCTGAGCAGCGCGAACGAGGGCAGGGTCATCCTGTCCGTCGAGATACCGGAGGAACGGAGCGAGACGTCGGTCACGCAGGGAGCTGCGATGGCGGAAGAGGAACGAGCGGAAGAAGTGCCCGTGGCGCGGCCCGTTTTGCGCAACCCCGCTCCACAGCGTCCCCGTGTGGAGGTCGTTGCGGCGGAGACGCCGCAAAAACGGGAGGGGCCGTCCGTCGAAGAGGTTCTTTCCCTCATTCAGGTCGGGGAGCGCGCGTTGCGTCTGTCCGAACCGGCTGTGAGGGGGCTTCCCTGATCGGTCGCTCCGAAACAACTATACAGGTATATTAGGGAGATGGTTTGACTTGAGGCCTGCAAGCTACCGTGCAAACGACCTTACTTTTTTTTCGAATTTTTCGAACGGGGGAGCCGGATTGTTCTACAAATTTCTGCTGTTTGCATTGACGGCGCTGCTTTTGACAGGCAGTGCCTTTGTCGTGGCGGCGCACGCCTCGGACTCCGTCCCGGTTGTGTTGGGCCACCCGGAACCGCAGGCGGGGCCCCCTCCCGAGATGGATCTGTCGAATCTCGAGGCGCCGGCCGACGAACCGTTGACGGAAGGACGTCCCGAGAGCGCGCCACAGCGGCCGAGGATCCAATCGTCGCCGATTCTTTCCATCACGGTGGAAGGGAACAGCGAGGTTGTGAGCGACCACATCCTGTCGGTCGTTACTTCCCAGGTCGGCGCGCCGATGGACCAGAACCGGCTTGCGAGGGACGCGGACGAGGTTTTCGAACTCGGTTTCTTCTCCGACGTCGATTATCGCATTGTGGATGAAATCGGCGGGTCGCACGTCATCTTCATGGTCGCGGAGAACCCAGCCATCTCCGCCATCAACTTTTACGGCAACACGACCTACTCCGAGGAAAAACTCCGCGAGATTTGTTTCACGCAGCCGGGGATGATCTTCAACCGCGTATTCTTCCGAAACGATTTGCAGCGCATCAAGGAGAAATACCAACAGGACGGTTACGTCATGGCACGCGTCGCCGACGTCAAGATCGAAGGCACGACCGTGAACGTCTATATCTCCGAGCCGAAGGTCGGGGAAATCATCATTCAGGGAAACAGCAGGACGAAAACCTACGTCATCCAACGCGAGTTGCGCCTCAAAGAGGGCGATCTCTTCAACGCGACGCGCCTTCGCTATACGCTGAGCAGATTGCAGGGAATGGGATATTTCGAGGACGTCAACGTCGGTTTCGAGCCGGGCGAGACGCCCGAGATCATCAATCTCGTCCTAACGGTCGCCGAGGCCAAGACCGGCCGAATCGGCATATCGGTGGGTTACGGCACCCAGAGCGGTTTCAGCGGCGGCCTCTCCTACAGCGACAACAACTGGGCCGGGCGCGGCGAGCGTTTCGGTGTCGGTTTCGACATCGGCGACAGGGAACAGTACTGGATCACGCTGGAGCAGCCGTATATGGACCAGAAGGTGTTTGCGTGGAAGATCGGCGCGTACAAGCGGGCATGGGAGGACTTGAGCTATTACGAAGATGACGTCTACCAGTTCGACTACGACGAGGATCGCATCGGCGCCTACGCGGGCTTTGGCCGAAAGTTCTCCGAGCGCTCGAAGCTGAATTGGTTCCTGACCGCGGAGTGGCAGGACGTCGAAATCATGCCGCACTCCAACGCGAACCCCACCCAGAAGCAGAAAGAGGAGATGGAGAGTGGAAAGAACTTCATGCTCTCCGCGCGTCTGACACGGGACAACATGGACCCGTACTCCCCGTATCCGAAGGGGGACATCGAATCCGTCAACGTCGAGAAGGGCCTTGAGGGGCTTGGTGGCGACTGGGATTACTGGAAATACTGGCTTGAGGCGAGGTACTATACGTCGCTCGATTTCCTGACAAGCCTCTTCGAGCGGAACTTCACGGTCGACGAAATTCCGCCGATTATCGCGGCGCGCCTGATCATCGGCGACGCGAATGGCTACCTTCCCTGGGCGGTCGACTACACGCTCGGCGGCGACACCACGCTTCGCGGATATAAGGACAAGCGTTTCCGCGGCGACCAGATGTTCCTCGCGAACGCGGAACTCCGCCTTCCCGTCCACAAAAACGCCTCGCTCGTCTTCTTCTACGACATTGGCAAGGCGTGGGACAGCTATCGGGGCGAGGATTTCGACTTCGGCGACATGGCGGACGGATATGGCATCGGCGTCCGCGTGCATACGCCTCTCGGTAACCTGAGGCTCGATTTTGCGCAGGGCGACGATGAGTCGAGGGTTCACTTCGGATTTGGCGAGATGTTCTAACATCGCTTCGATATGGACAAACGCAGGGGTTGCGGCGGTGAGAACCGCCGCAACCCTGTTTGTTTTTGCACTGCTCTTTTTCCAGACGAAACCCGGCGCTGCCGCGGTACGCATCGACGGCCTGAACGAATGGTTGACGCTTGCTGCCGAACGCAGTCTGAATGCGGTCTATGAGCACATCCCTTCCGAAGAATCTCAGGATGTCAAGGAGCAATTGCTCCGCGTTGTGGCAAATCGTCTCTTGCAGGGATATCGCGTCGACGAGGTCCGTTTTCAGGAGGATGTGACGATTTCTCTTGTCGTCGCCAATGGGGCGAACATTCCCGTGTGGAGCGTTTCCCTTGTCCCGCCGAATTTGAGCCCGCCCGTCGACGAGTGGTTTTCCCGCGATATCGCGGGACTCGAGGACGAGGTGAAGCTTCTCATGAAGAACGTCCCCGTGGAGGCGTTGTTATGGGGCGACACGGATCTCAAACTTCGTATCGAGGAGATGTGCAAGGATCGTCTGCCGGGGTGGCGCGTCTCTTTGATGGTCCACACAAAGGGAGAAGGAACGCGGGAGGGCATTTCGCTCGAGGTTGCCTTCACGCCCGCGCAGCCGCTGACGTTGGCCGTTTCCCCGCGGATCAGTTCGACCTCGATCCCGGTCATGCTGCACTCGAACCTGAAGGACGATCTTCTCAAGGGTTTTGCGCCGGTGATCGGGATCCCGGTGCCGTGGCTCGACAAACACGCGGACGACCTTGTCGTGCTTGCGAAATTTATTCTCTCCGAGGAGTATCTCGTCGAAAAGGCAAAAGCCGAGGCAGACATCGGTGTGACGACGGGGAGTGTGTCGCAGCTCGACATCGACCTGGAGAGCAGGCGCTACTCCGCCTGGGTGTGGATGGCGGTTTATGCAGGGGCGGAAGACCGCTACCCGGAGGCGGGGCTCCATTTTGGACGCCGCGTGCAGCCGTTTTCAGGTTGGGAGACGGAATTGTACACGGAGTTCATCATGTCTTTGGACGATTGGGATTTGGAGACGAGGCTCGGGATGAGGTGGGCGCCGTATCGCGACCTGTGGCTCGGCGGCGAGTGGAGCAGCGACGGCAACCTCTGGTGGGCGCGGGCGATGATCGAACCGCGTCTGAAACGACGGCCCTACGCATGGGCAAGATTCAGCGAGGATGGCGATACGAACGCGGCGCTGGGACTTCGCATCACGGATTACCTGTCCATAGAGGTGCACTACGATTCCAGGGACGAGGATCCATGGAACGTCAGAGCGCTTGTCAATCTATAAAACAAGATCGTAGCGAGGTGCATGACAGAATGGAAATCACGCTCTCCCGCATTGCGGAGATGACGGGCGGCAAACTTGTTGGCGACGGTTCGCGCATCGTGCATGGCGTCTGTTCGCCGGGAGATGCGAGGGAGGACATGCTCTGTATTGTCTGGGACAAGAACCTGCTTGCTCTCGTTCCGGACGGGGTGCCGGTCTTGTCGGGCGCGGGCACCGTTTCGGGACGCGACGGCGTGGAAATGAATCACCCGAAGTTGGCGCTTCCCGGCATTTTGTCGATGTTCGACCGGCGAAATCGACAGGAATCGGGCGTCCATTCAAGCGCGACGGTGCATGAAAGCTGTATAATAGGGAGCGATGTTTCGATCGGTCCGGGGTGCGTCATTTCGAAGGGTGCGCGCATCGGCGACCGATGCGTCCTTCAGGCGAACGTCTTTGTCGGAGAAAGTGTCCTCATCGGAGACGACTGCCGATTGGAGGCGGGCGTCGCGTTGCAGGACCTCGTCGAGATCGGGCGCCGGGTTGTGATACACTCGGGCGTCAGGGTCGGCTGCGACGGTTTCGGCTTCATCCCGCAGGAGTCCGGGAGATGGGAAAAAATTCCCCAGATCGGCACCGTCGTGATCGAGGACGATGTGGAGATCGGGGCGAACGGTTCCGTCGACAGGGCGACGTTTGGTGCGACCCGTATCGGCGCGGGAACGAAGCTCGGCGCGCTCGTGCATGTCGCACACAACTGCGAGGTCGGGAAAAATTGCGTTATGGCGGGTTATGTCGCGCTCGGCGGCAGCACGAAAATCGGGGACGGCACCGTCCTCGCTGGATTGGTCGGCGTCGCGGACCACGTGACGGTCGGAAAAGGTGTTACAATTGCAGGAAGGTCGGGTGTGACAAAAAACATCCCCGACGGAATCACAGTCTCCGGTTTCCCGGCGCAGGAGCACAGGCAGGAGAATCGTTTCCAGGCCTCGCTGCGAAGGGTTCCGTCTTATCTGGAACGCTTGCGGAACCTCGAGCGGGAAGTCGAACGGTTGAAATCGGCATCAGAGGATCGGTAAATGAGCACGACGATTGCGAGCGACTGCACATTCGAAGGTCCCGGCCTTCATACAGGTGTGCCGTCGCGGGTGACGCTTTATCCGCTCCGTGGGCATCGCGGAATCCGCTTTCGATTCGGTGACGGCGACTATTCGATTGCCGAAGCGCGAAGAGCGGATGCGCAGAGGAATACGACAATCGTTTTTCCGAATGGGCGAACGGTTGCGACGGTCGAACACCTGCTCTCCGCCATTGTCGGCATCGGGCTGGATGACGTCGTCGTCGAATGCGACGCAATTGAAATGCCGATCTTGGACGGCAGCGCGCTTCCCTACGCCGAGTCGATTCTGCGTGTAGGGATCGAGGGAAAGGCCGATGCTGCGCGCGCCTTGTGTTACCTTGCAACGCCGATATGTGTCGACGACGGTCCAGCAACCCTCGCAGCCATCCCGTCCGATGTTCTGCGCGTCTCATATGCAATCGACTATCCGGGTACGCCGATCGGGACGGAGATGAAGGATTTCACCCTGACAAGGGAAACCTTTCTCGAGGAGATTGCGCCGGCGCGGACATTTGCGTTGCTGTCGGAGGTCGAGGCGCTTCGCGGCGCCGGCCTTGCGACGGGCGGGAGCCTCGACAACGCGCTGATCGTCGGAGACGACGGGCCGGTCGGAAATAAGGCGCTTCGCGTGGAGCGAGAATACGCAGCCCACAAGATTCTGGACCTCATGGGCGACCTCGCCTTGCTCGGCACACTGCCGATCGCTCATTATATCTGCATCAAGGGGGGGCATCGCCTCCACTACAAACTGGTGAACCGCATCAGGGGCATTGGCGTTTCGCCCCGAGAACCCGAAGGAGGACGTTTGAGTGGCTGAGAACAAGGGTATTTACGATATAAACAAGATTCGCGAATTCTTGCCGCACCGGTACCCGTTTCTCCTCGTCGATCGGATCATCGAGATCGACACGGAGAGCGAGGAGAAACGCGTCGTCGGCATCAAGAACGTCACGTCGAACGAACCGTTTTTCCAGGGACACTTTCCGAATGAACCGGTGATGCCCGGTGTGCTCCTTCTCGAAGCGATGGGGCAGGTCGGCTGCGTCATGATGGCGGTCGAGCAGGGTAAACAGGAGGTGCCGGAGGGCGAGCGCAGAATCGTCTTCCTGACGACGGTCTACGAGGCGAAATTTCGCAAACCCGTCGTTCCGGGCGACCAGCTTCGCACCGTTGCCACGTTGCTGCGCTTTCGCGGCAAGGTCGGAAAAATGAAATTCGTTGCGACGGTGGATGATGAAGTCGTGGCGGAAGCCGTCATGGGATTCGTCAGCGCCACGACCCTAACGACCGGGGAGGATTAACGATGGGGCTGGAGGACTTCATTCATCCGACTGCGATTGTGTCGCCGGACGCAAAGCTCGGTTGGGGCGTGAAAGTCGGGCCGTATTCCGTCATCGAGGCGGGCAGCAGCATCGGCGACGGGACGAAGATCGAGGCGTTCGTCCGGATCAAACAGGGTGTCACGATCGGTCGCAACTGTCACATTTTCGAGAATGCGACGCTTGGAAGTATCCCGCAGGACCACGATTTCGGCGGAGAGGTATCGTACGTTCGCATCGAGGACGATGTCGTGATTCGTGAGAACGTGACCGTCAACCGCGCGACGGGAGAAGGGCTGGAGACGTTCGTCGGTTCGGGGACGATGATCATGGAGGGCTGTCACCTGGGGCATAACGTCCGAATCGGCGAACATTGCACGGTCGCGAACAAGGTCGGTTTTTCCGGTCACGTCGAGGCTGGGGATTACGTGGTCGTTGGCGGCCTCACCGGTTTTCATCAGTTCGTCAAAATCGGTTCTTACGCCATGGTGGGGGGGCTTGCGAAGGTCACCAAGGACATTCCGCCGTATTCGATGGTCGACGGACACCCCGCGCGCGTCTACGGCCTGAATGTCATCGGGTTGCGAAGGCGCGGTTTCAGCCAGGAGCAGCGGACGAAGATCAAGAATATATATCGATTGCTCTACGATCGTCACATGCGGCGGACGGAGGCGGTCGCGGCCGTCGAGAGCCGATATGGAGGCGACGAGCACGGCGCCGTGATCGTCGCTTTTCTCAAGTCCCTCAAGCGCGGGCTCACCCCATGGATGAGCCGCGATGGGCACAGGGCGGGAGAGGCGGAGTAGCGTGATACGCCTTGTGGCGATGGACATTGACGGGACGCTGACGGACGGCGGGTTTTATATGGACGGTTCCGGGAACGAGTTCAAGCGGTTCGACGTCAGAGACGGTTATGGCATCGTGATGCTCAAAAAATCCGGCATCGAGGTTGCGTTTATCAGCGGCCGCGGTTCGTCCGCGACAGATGCGCGCGCGCGGGATCTCGGCGTGCAGCGTGTCGTGAACGGCACGAAGGACAAGTTGCCGCACCTCGTTGCGATGGCGGGTGAACTGGGGCTCGACGCATCGGAAATCGCCTTTATCGGTGACGACATCCCCGATCTGACGTGCATCGAGTGGGCGGGGCTCGGAATTGCCGTTGCGGATGCGACGGACGAGGTTCTCTCCGCCGCCGATTGGGTGTCCCCGAAAGACGGGGGTAGGGGCGCGGTGCGCGCTGCCGCGGAACACATCCTTTGGCTGAACGCACAATAGCGGCGTCCCTGCCGTCCAAACCGTCCCGCTTTATACTGGACCGTTTCGTGCTTGGGCAGATGCTGGCCCCGTTTCTGTTCGGCATCATGTCCTTCACGGTCATCCTCGTCGCCGGAAATCTGCTCTTCAAACTCGCGGATCTCATGATCCAGCGGGGCGTCTCGTTCGGAGTTGTGTTGCGCCTTTTCCTCTACTCGCTCCCCGGGGTTGTGACGCTCACGATCCCGATGAGTTGCCTTTTGGCCTCGCTCCTCGGCTTTGGCAACATGTCCGCGAACTCCGAGCTCGTGGCGCTCAAATCCTCCGGCGTGTCGTTCGGACGGATCGTCCGCCCGCTCGTTGTGATCGGCGTCTTTATCTCCATCTTTGCGTTCGCGTTGAACGAAACCATCGTGCCCCTCGCCGAGCGAGCGGCGGCAAACGTGCTGCGATATGAAGTTTTCCGCGTCGTCCCTCCGGTGTTCAAAGAGAATGTCTTCATCCGCGAGGAGTCGGAGGGCGAACTTAAACGCGTCCTGTACATCGGAACGGTACGCCCGCGGTCCGGTGAAATGAGTGACATTCTCGTGCAGGAGTTCGAAGCGGGCAAGATTCGGCGGATCATCTCGGCACCCGAGGGGGAATGGGTGGACGGCGAGTGGTGGCTGGCGAAAGGACAAGTTTTCGAGGTTGAGCCGAACGGCGAGGTCCGCACGCTCTTCGCGTTCGACCGGCAGAAGCTCAACCTCTCCATCGCGCCGCAGGATGTCGGTTCGCAAGCCTCGGATCCATCGGAGATGAGCCTGAAAGAGCTGTATATGACGATCCAGAACGCGCGAATGCACGGCAACGACACGGGCAAGCTCTGGATGCTGTTCAACCTGCGCATCGCCGTGCCGTGGGCGAGCGTCGTGCTTGTGATGGTCGGCGCGGCCGTGGGGAGCAGGCCGCAACGTTCGAGCTCGAGCATGGGGCTGGGGCTCTCGGTCGTCATCGTCTTCACGTACTATGTGATCATGTCTTTCTGCAAATCGCTCGGCGAAGCGGGCTTCATGCCGGGCGTGCTTGCCGCCTGGATACCGAACATCGTCTTTCTCGTCGTGGGCGTGATGCTCACAAAACGGGCGAATCGGCTCGGTTGATTTTGTATATCTATTAGGGGGTTTTTCGATGTCCGTTGCACTGATCGCTGGAGAAGGCCTGTTGCCGGAGGTAATCGCGGAGCGAATGGCGTCCGCGGGCGAGCGCCCGGTCGTTTATGCGCTGAGGGAGAACGTCGATGAGCTTGCGCCGCATGTTGAGGACATCGTTCCGGTTTTTCGGACGGAACTTCGGGCGGCGCTGGGGGATATGGCGCGCCGTGGTGTTCGCCGCGTCATGTTCGCGGGGCTTGTGCCCAAGACGTTGATGTTCAACGCGGCCATGCAGGATGAGATGACGCGCGAATTTCTGGCAGGGCTCTCCTCCCGTGACGACCACACGCTGCTGGGGGGCGTCGTCCGCATCTTCGAAGCCGCGGGTTTCGAGGTGATCGGCTACAAGGACATCCTGGGCGATCTGCTCGCGACGTCCGGTCCGATTGCGGGGCGCACGATGAACGCCGCCGAAGCGGAGGACGTCGAATACGGGATCGGTATCGCGCGCGTTGTCGTCCCCCTCTCGTTCGGGCAGAGCGTGATCGTCAACAAGAAAAGCGTCGTCGCCGTTGAGGCGATGGAGGGAACGGATGCGACCATCGTCCGCGCGGGTTCGATCTGCAAAGCCGGCGCGCTCGTCAAGATGATGAAACCCGGTCAGGACGCGCGCTACGACGTTCCGACAGTCGGCCCCCAGACGTTGAACCTCATGGCGCGCGCCGGGCTGACCTGCCTGGCGCTTCATGCGGGTCACACGCTGATCATGGCGAAGGGCGTATTTATGGACCTTGCCGTCGAGCGGGGAATCTCGGTCGTCGGCTTCGAGGGGTAGTACAGCCGTTTTGCGCACCGACGCGCGGACCGTGTTCGTGAGCGCCGGGGAGGTTTCCGGCGATCACTATATCGCGAGGGTCGCGAACCGGCTTCGTGACAGAGGCTATGACGGCAGGATCTGCGGCCTCTGCGGCGCGGAGGCGCGTTCCGCGGGCGTCGAAGGACTCTGGAACGCCGAGCGACTTCAGCTCATGGGCGTCTCGGAGGTGTTGGGCTCTCTGCGAGACATCCTCTCCCTGAAGCGTGAGATGCAGCGGGCGATCGTTCGTCAAAATCCGGCGGTCCTTGTCCTCGCGGACAGCCCCGACTTTCACCTGCCCCTGATGCGCGCGCTTCGCCGCGCGGGGTACGCTGGGAAAATTTTCTACATCTCGCCCCCGTCTGTTTGGGCGTGGCGCAGTTACCGGGTTCGGGACCTCAAGCACTGCGTCGACGAGAATTTGCCGCTCTTCAAATTTGAACACGACTATCTCGCCCGGGCAGGGTGCAATTCCTACTGGGTCGGCCATCCGCTCGTCGAGGAGTTCGAGTCCTTTCGTCCCGACCGTGCGCGGATCGTATCGCAAATTTGCGGTGCGTCGAGCGACGACAGAATCGTGGCGCTTCTTCCCGGCAGCAGGCGATCGGAGGTCGAGATGCTCTATCCGGTCCTGTCGGGGCTCTATGCATCCCTCGAAGAAGCGGGATTTGCCCCGGTTTTTTCCGTGGCGCCCGGTCTCTCCGAGTCGGCGGCGACGTTTCTCGGATCGCGCCTCGAGGCGGCGGGCGAACGTCGCTACGACGGACCGGGCAGGGACCTGATGGTGGTTTCGGAGGCGGTCGTCGGTTCAAGCGGGACCGCCACAGCACAGGCATTGTTGTTGCGGCGATATATGGTCGTTCTCTATAAATTGCGCCCGCTCTCCGCCTTCATTGGAAAAATTTTGTTGAGGCACCTTTTTTTCGCCGTGCCGAATCTCCTCGCGGGCGAGATGTTCTACCCCGAACTGCTTCAGGAGAACGCGACGCCGGAGGCGGCGTTCGATGCCGCGATGAGATGGCTGCGTGGGTCGCCCGAGGACCGCTCTCGCGCCCTGTCGAAGATGGAGGGCCTCGCCGCTCTCATGGGTAAGGCGGGTGTCTGCGATTTCTGGGCGGACCGGATTCTCGCGGCGGTGAATTAGACGATGAAACGCAATCTGCCCGATTTTAAACCGTATCTGCGCGTTCTCGCCTACTGCAAGCCGTATTTGGGCAGGCTTGGAGCCGCCCTCTCCTGCATGGCGCTCTCCGCACTCTTCGGCATCGCCCCTCCCTGGCTCATCAAGAACGTCGTCGACGACGTTCTGATCAGGGGCGACAGCGACATGCTCAATATTCTGGCGCTCTCCGTCATCATACTCTACGCCTTCAAGGCGGCCTTCGGCTATGGGCACGCATATCTCATGGCGTGGGTCGGGCAGAAGGTCATCATGGACATCCGCCTCGAACTGTACGACAAGACACAGAAACTGTCCCTCTCCGTGCTCTACAAGCGCCGCATGGGGGAGTTCCTTTCACGTATCACGAACGACGTCGCGACGCTCCAGAACATCCTGTCGAGCGTCGTCGTCGACCTCGTCGTTCAGGGGATCAC
>JAJDHV010000036.1 GCA_030266365.1 Synergistaceae bacterium OttesenSCG-928-I11
CGGTGGAACTCGCCGGCTTTCGAGAGAAAGAGGTCCGCCAGGATGGGGTCGAAGTGCTCGCCCCTCCCCTCCGCGATGATCCCGATCGCATGTTCGTGCGAGAACGGCTGTTTGTACGGACGCTCGCTGATCAGCGCGTCGTAGACGTCGACGATTGCCATCAGTCTTCCCTGAAGGGGAATGGTGTCGCCCGAGAGGCCGTTGGGGTAGCCCGTGCCGTTCCAGCGCTCGTGGTGTGTGCTGGCGAAGACTTTCGCGTGGTGCAGAAAGTTGCGCTCCGTCGTCTTTCGCTCGATCTCCTGAATGATCCGTACGCCGAACGTCGTGTGCCGCTTCATCACCTCGAACTCCTCCTCGCTCAGCTGCCCCGGTTTCATGAGGATGCTGTCGCGGATCGCGATCTTCCCCACGTCGTGCAGCGAGGCGCTTTGAAAGAGAAAATCGACGTTCCACGTGTTCGTGATTTCGCTGTACAGTTTGCGGCGGATCATTTCGTCCACGAACAGCTTCAGATATTGGCCCGTCCTGCCGATGTGGTTGCCCGTGATGTCGTCGCGATACTCCACGATCGTGGCCACGGTCGAGAGCATCGCGTTTTGCAGCTCGGTGACGGTCCGCGTTTTTTCCTCGACCATCCCCAAGAGATCGTCGCTGTAGTCCTTGAGCAGGAGGTGCGTCTCGACCCGCTTGAGGAGGATGGGGGGCGAAAAGGGTTTGACGATGTAGTCGACCGCACCGAGGGTGAGGCCCTCCAGCTCGCTTGCGGCGTCGCTTCTGGCGGTGAGGAAGATCACGGGGATCGATGCCGTCCGCTCGTCCGCTTTGAGGCGGCGGATGACGTCGTATCCGTTCATGCCCGGCATCTCCACGTCGAGAAGGACGAGGTCCGGCGTCACGCGCGGGAGCATCTGAAAGAATCGTTCGCCGGACGGAATCGTGAGGACGTTGTAGGTTCTGCCGAGCACGTTTCTTCCGATCTTGAGATTCGCGACATTGTCGTCCACCAACATGACGGTCTTCTGAATCGCGGGCGTTGTGGTCGTGATCATCCCCTCCATTGCGATGCGTTCCGTATGCGCGTCACTCCGCGCACATTGCGAGCATTTGGCAGATCTTCGCGTCCGCCTCGTCGAACGACGACATCAGGATATCTTCGGCGATGTGTTCGATCTGGGTTCGGATCGCCGAATCGTCGCAGGACTTGACGAGTTTTTCGATCGCCTTGTCCGCTTTGCTCAGCTCCAGGTCCGAGAGATACGTTTGCAGGAGGAGGAGGTCCGAGCGAATTGCCGGATATTTTTTCGCCTCGCCCTCCATTCCGCCTCGTTCGTCGTCGTCCCAGAGCGTCGACGCGATCCGTTCCAGCAGGGCGGCGAGGTCGTTCAGAAACCGGCCGGCGTTCGTCCCGATGTAGTCGAGGTCGCCCGTTTCCCCCGCCTTTTCGAGGGCCGCCGCCTGCTCGAAGAGGTGCGGAGCCCCGATGCTGCCCAGCGTGCCCTTGAGGGCGTGCACGGAGCGGACGAGGGTATCCAGTTCTCCTGCGCCAAGCGAACTTTCCAGTGTGTGGCGGATTTCGTCCGAGAGTTTTTCGGCCTCCCGGTGAAAAGCCTTGAGCACCGGAATATAGCTCTCGAGCGTGCCGCCGGTTCGCGCGATGCCGCTCGCGATGTCGAGGCCCTTGATCGAGAAGGCGTTGGCGGGATTTGGTACTGCCTGTGGGGGCAACGCGCGCTCTTTTTTTTCGTCCGGGATCCACCGCTCCAGGATCGCGTTCAGCTTTTCGATTTCGATCGGCTTGCCCAGAAAATCGTCCGCGCCGCTGCGGAGAAACATTTCTTTCGCCCCCTCGGCAACATTTGCGGTGAGCGCGACGATCGGAAGGTTCCTGTAGTAGGCGTCGTCGCTCGGTATCCGGCGGACGAGGCTCGTCGTCTCCAGGCCGTCCATGTCCGGCATCATGTGATCGATGAACAGGATGTCGTAGCGATTTCGCCGGACGAGATCCAGGGTTTCCGGGCCGCTTTTGCACGTGTCGATCTGCATCCGGTAAAGGGCCATCAGGCCTTCCGCGACTTTGAGATTCGTCTCGATGTCGTCCGTGATGAGCACGCGGGCACAGGGCGCCGCGAACGTTACCTCGGACCCGATGCGGGGCGGAGCGGCCTCGTCGTCGTTGAGGACGGCGCACAGGTTCCCCGCGTGCAGCGGCATGGGGATGTTTCGCACGTCGTCCGTACCGGTCGTCTCCCCGTACTCCGTCAGAATGACAATGACCGACTCGGTGCCGAATCGCTCCAGCGCAAGCCGTGCCCCTTCGTACCGATGGGAGGAGACGAGAATGTGCGAATAACGGTCGTCCATGAGGCGTGAGGTGAAATCGGACTGCGAGTCGACCGCCACGCACGCGAGTCCTAGCGCCTCGCACGTCTGCTCGACGGACTGCGCTGCGACCTTGCGCGGTTCGTACAGCAGAATTTTGACCTTCTCCGGTTCCCGAACCTGCGCGAATCGTTCGTATCCGTCGAACCTCTGCGGCAGCGTCGCCTTGAAGACGCTCCCGCGGCCGTATCGGCTGATTGCCGTGATGTCGCCGTCCATGGCGAGACAGAGATTTTTCGTGATGGCGAGCCCCAGCCCCGTCCCCTCCGTCGCGCGTCGTGTGTTCATCTCCACCTGGGTAAACGCATCGAAGAGCGTGTGCAGGTGTTCGTTTTTGATCCCGCTGCCGCTGTCCTCGACGATGAAATCGACGGTGACGCGCCTTCCTTCTTTGTCCAGCCGGCCGCTCGCGACCAGCGAGACGAAGCCCGAGCTCGTAAACTTCGCCGCGTTTCCGAGTATGTTGAGCAAAATCTGGCGGATTCGGATATCGTCTCCGGTCAGCTCTTTCGGCAGGGAGGGATCGATGTTGACGGTAAAGATGACAGGTTTCCCGACGAGGCGCGTGCGGATGATGCTGATCGCGTCGTTCACGAGCGAGGCGAGGGAATAGGGGGCGTTGTAGAGGTCGAGTTTGCCGGACTCGATCTTGGAGAAGTCGAGAACGTCGTTGATGATTGCGAGCAGGTGATTGGCGGCGTGCTTGATGTTGGTGGCAAGGTCGCGGATATCGTCGCCGATTCCCTGCTCCCGCAAGATGAGTTCGGACATGCCCGTGATCGCGTTCATCGGCGTGCGGATCTCGTGGCTCATGTTCGCGAGGAATGCCGACTTCATTCTGGCCCCTTCCTCCGCCGCCTCGACCGCCAATTGCATGGCTCGTTCGTTCTCCTCCATCCGCGTCTCGTATTCCTTGCTCTCCGTGATGTCGGCGCTGCTGACGACCTGCGCGAGCCTGCCGTCGACCCAGCGGAACGCCGAGCTGAAGACGCGGAACCACTGTCCGTCCATCGGGCGGCGGTAGTCCCAGCAGTAGCTCTTCGTGGGCAAGCCGTCTTCGTCGATGATTTTATTCTTGGGGCACTCCGCGCACGGTTCCGTCCGCCCCTCGTACAGCGCCTCGTAGCACTTTCGCCCCATCATCGCCTCGACGCCGCCGTAGGGCGCCGCCATGGATTCGTTGAGGTAGAGGATCTCGTACGTGTGGAAATCCATGACATAAATGTCGATGCCGGTGTGGTCCATGGTGTGGGAGAGGGATTCTTTGGCGAACTCCGAGCGCCTGTGGTACGTGCGCATCTTGACGTGGTTCGCGATGACCATGAAGAGGGTCCGCGCCGTCGAGAGCTTCCGCGGGGAGAGCATCGGCGCGCCGGCGCGTGCCGCCGCTCCCGTGATGCCGAGCAGCCGGTTCGACTGGTCGAAGAAGGGCACGACCAGGATCGACTCGATGTTGGAGAAGGCGTGCAGGACCTCTTTGAATTTGGTGGGGAAGGGCAACGTGTAATCCTTGTGGAGATAGAGAAACGGTTTGCGAAGTTTTTTCCAGTCGTTCGAGTCGAAGTGCTCGGACAGTTGAAGCTCGTCCGGCAGACGGATCTCCTCGTCGATTGAAACGGACTCCTTTTTGATCAGCTTGCCGGTGTGATCCGCCTCGTAAATGAAGCTGCAATCGTACCCGAAAAAACGGCGCGCCTTGTCCAGAATGCCGGGAATAGCCCGGTAGACGTCGTGCTGCAAACTCAGCTCCTCGACGATCTGCGTGAAAATGGTCTCCCTGCTTTGATAAAGCCCACTGTTTTTCGACATACGAGTGAACAGGCCCCTTCATGGCTTGTCAATTTGTGAACAGTTTATTTATCGAATATTGTAACACAGACATCGATCATTTGCACGATTCGAAATTTTTGAAGTTCACGTTGAAATATGACGAGCGGCCCGGGGCCCCAACCCCCCGCCGCGTTTTCGGATCGTGGAGGGATCGATGGGTCAGCTGTTTTTCACGACGATACCGAGGTTCTGGTCGCCGTTCATGTAGACGGAAAAATCTCCTTTGTAAAGTCGAATGGCGGGGTGCCCGCCGGTCTCGAAGGGTGCCGTCTCGAACCAGACTTCGTTGTAGATGTTGTCGCGCTCCCCTTGGAAGACCGGCATGTAGAGCACGTCGTCCGTCTCCAGGTCGGAGAAGAAGTGCGTGCCGTACGAGAGCTCGGGCATGTGTCCGGTCTTCGGGATGCCGACCTCGACGATGCAGGCCGTGCTCGTGATTTCGTCGTATCTGACCGGGACGCCCAGCTCCGGGTTGCTCGAGCCGACGCGCCCGGGGGCGACCAGAATATATTTTTCCGGCGCGAGGTGGCGGTTCATCTCGCCGAGCGCGCGGGCGATCGCCTGGAACTCCGCCGTCGTGGAATAGATTTTCGGATCGACCATGACGAGGTAAGGGATGTGCTCCTTGCTGCCGTCCGTGACCATCCGGTCGGCACGCAGGATCGTGTCGCACGCCGCGAGGTCCGGGCACTCCATGGGATTGTCAATCGACTTGATCCAGAGCGGTCGCGACTGGAGCAGCTCAAGTCGGTCCTCGAGCGGCTCGTACGAGAATTCGATGTCGACGTACGTGCCCATCTTCTCCTGCAAGAGCGGCATGAGCTTCGACATCGTGGTGAAAAATTTCTTGTGCACCTTGGGGAAGGCCTCGAAGGGCATGCAGACTTTGCCCTCTGCGGGCGAGAAGATGCTCGCGCGGTCGAGCGAGCTGAAATACCCCTGGTTCTCGTCGTACAGATAGAGCGACGCGTAGGTGGAGAAGTCGGGGTGCCAGCGGAACGAGTCGCGCCAGACCTCCTTGATGTCGACGTTCGTCAGCTCGCCGGTCTCGCGCGAGATGGCGTTGAAGTGTTCCTGCGAGTGTTTCATGACCTTGTATGCGTTGGAGCCCTCCGGTCGGAGGAAGGGATTCGTGAGGGAGTAGGTGCGGGCGTAGCCGCGTTTCGTGCTCATGGTGCCGAGGCCGAAGACCATGCGGATCAGGCCGTCCTCGCGTTTGATCCGCGTCGTCCAGCGCCGCCCGTTGAAGGAAAATCCGACGCCCGCCGTCGTGGGGTAGTAGAAGTCGCCGCGCCAGCGCCCCGAGATGCGCATGATGGCGATGCCCATGCTGTCGTCGCCGAGCCCGTGTTTTTTTCGGTAGCTCAGCGCGGCGGGGAAATACGTTCTCGCGTAGACGCGCTTGATCTGCGCCTCGACCGCCGCGACCCGCTCGCCGATGGGGCGGTCGCCGTTGACGAGGAAGGGGGACATGTATTTGCCGGCGAACGAATATTTGAGCGAGTCCTCGAGGAGAGAGCTGCTTCGGATCGCGACCGGGTCTCGCATCTCGACGAGGTAGAGCGCCAGGGCCTTCGTGACGTAGTCCGGAAGGTCGATTTTGAGAAAAGTCGCCTCGATTTCCTCGGGTGTGCCTTTCTCCCGCAGTTCTTCGAGGTTCGGGACACGCGCGATGAAATCCCGGAAGACCTGCACGCCGATATACCGCGACCGGGGCAGCACGACCGCGTGCAGTTTTTCATCGTCGGATTCGCGAAGCACCTTCATCGCGTAGAGCAGCGAACGCCCCTTGCCGCCGATGGAGCCCTCTCCGACGATGAGCGGCGCGAATTCCGGGTCGCCCGTGGGGTCCCAGGAAAAATATTGTTCCTGCAACTGTTCAGTAGAAGTCATGCGTACCCTCCTCCATGACCGCTTCGGCCTCGAAGTGTCCCCATGCACCCCTGTCGCGGTTGTGTTTCAACGCATGAAGCACATTGCTTCGAAGATCGTGTGCCATTCCGGACAAATTTTGGATCGCATCCTTGACGGCCGCTCTATGCGACGAGCGCGCGTGTTCGCAGTCCAGGTCCAGCGTTTCCCAGCCCAGCCGCCGCGCGTTTCGGACGATCGCGTCTTCCGGCACGTAGATCAGGGGGCGGATCACCCGGACACCGGTGCGGCTCATCTTCATGTGCGGTTCGAAACAAGCGAAGCGCCCTGCATACAGCAGATTGAGAAACACCGTCTCGACGACGTCGTCGAGGTGGTGCCCGAGGGCCAGCACGTTGCAGCCCTTTGTCGTGGCTGTATTCGCCAGAATACCCCTCCTGATATTAGCACAAAGACTGCAAGCCGAAGTATTGCCTGCACGTTTCAGAATGTCGAAGATCGGGTGGCGAACGATCTCGAACGGGATATCGAGCGACGAGGCGAATCGCGCAACGCCCGTGAAATCCACACATCCGTCCGTCGGGTCGACCGCCACCGCCGCAAGTTCGAACCGCACCGGCGTATGTTGTCGCAGGCGCGCGAGCGTATATGCCAGCATGTTGCTGTCCTTGCCGCCGGACAACCCTACAAGTATTCTATCACTTTCGCGGATCATGGAGAAATCCGAAATCGCGCATCCGACACCGCGCGCAATTTTTTTATCGATCGGAAACGAACCACCTGTTTTTTTCATGAAAAGCCCCCGACGAATTATAATATAGTCCCGTTCGATATGTGACAACCGTACGGTTCGAAAGGTCCTCGTTTCCTTTGCAAAATCGAAAAAAAGTGCTTCCGATAAATCTGATGATCTATTATAATATGGTCGTCTGGTAATGGAAAGGCGATGCTTCAAGTAATGGTAGACGACACGTTCAAACAAAAACTCCAGGGAGTTTTGGACAGGACCAACGAATTTTTGGGTTATAGCGTCGACCACGTCGTCAACATCAGGGACGACGTGATGGGCGGTTTGCGGGATCTGTACGACGAACTCGACGAGGTCCGCAAAGAGGTCAACGAGGTCCTGACCGCAAACGATGCCGTTACCGAAGCGTACAAGCAGGCGCGGAAAACGCTCGTCAACGCAGAAATTGCGAACGACTACGACACGCAGGCGAAGATGTATCAAGAGGCCGAGCGATATATGCGTCTGCGGGCCGCGTTCGAGGAGCGAGAGCGATATCTCCGGCGCCGGCGCGACGACCTGGAGCGCGAGAAGATCCGCATGGAGCGCATCATGGGCCACAGCACGAACACGATGGGCAAGCTTCGCGTCGCCATCGAGGTCGTCAAGAACCGCATCGATTCGCTCGACTCCATCAAGTCCTCCGACGACATTCACAACGTCGTCCTGGGGTTGCAGTTCGCGGAGAACGAGAACAAACGCCTCGCCCGCGAGATTCACGACGGCCCGATCCAGCAGTTCGCGGCGGCCATTCTTTCGTTCGAATACCTCGAACGGATCGCCGCCCGCGGGGACAAGGACGCGTTGAACCAGGAGATCGCCCGGATCAAGGATCAGCTTCAGGAGGCACTTGTGGATTTTCGCGGTTTTCTGCTTCAACTACAACCGCTTGGGCTCGACAAGGGGCTGGGGCGCGCTGTGGTGCGCCTCGCGGAAAACTATCGCGAGCGGCACAAGATCGATTTCGAGGTCGACATTTCGCAGGAGGAGGACAGTTTTTCCACGGTGCTGCGCTCCAATCTGTTCCGTGTGGTTCAGGAGGCCGCAGGCAACGCGCTGCGCCATGGGCGCGCCACGAAAATTTTTGTCGAATACGACTACGACCGCAGGGACATCCATCTCAAGATCCGGGACAACGGCTGTGGTTTCGACGTAGAGAGAAGCCGCATGATGGCGGCGGAGAGGGGTTCGTTCGGGCTTTCCAACATGGCCGAACGCATCCATTTCGTAAACGGAACCCTGCACATCCAGAGCGTGCAGGGCAAGGGAACCGAGATTACGATCAAAGTACCCATAGGGGGCGATGAAGAGTGAACGACAGCAAGAAAATAAGAATCGTACTGGCCGACGACCATCGACTGTTTCGCGAAGGGCTTCGCAGGCTGCTCGAACTCGAGAGTGACATCGAAATCGTCGGTGAAGCCAAGGACGGCGAAGAAGCGGTCGACCTCGTTCTCGCCACCGATCCGGATATCGTGCTGCTCGACATCAACATGCCGAAAATGGACGGCGGACAGGTGATCAAGCAGCTCAAGGGGAGCCCGATCCACTCGCGCTTCGTCGCCATCACCGCGTACGACGACGAGGAACACCTGGCGACGCTTTCCGCGATCGGGATCAACGGATATATCCTCAAGTCCTCGAGCATGCCCGACTTGCTCGCGGCACTTCGCGCGGTCTTTAACGGCGAATCGTACGTCGATCCGAAAGTGGCGGGCAAGCTGCTCTCCTCCTTCCAGAAACGCAAGGAGGAACAGGACGTCATGCTCCTCCTGACGCAGCGCGAGAAAGAAGTACTCTTCTGGCTCTCGCAGGGCTTCAACAACGCGGAGATATCGAGCAAGATGGTGCTCTCGGAGAAAACGGTAAAAAACCACGTCAGCCATCTCCTGAAAAAACTGGGCCTGAACGACCGCACCCAGGCGGCGGTCCTCGCCTGGCGAATGGGCCTTGTCCAGAGCTCGTCGACCGCACCCTCGATGTGAGTCAGGCACCCAATAAAAAAAGGAGCGCCCGGTCGGGCGCTCCTTTTTTTATTGGGTGTCGACGAAATCCTATTTCGAAGATTGGTTGCTGAAGTACTGACTCATGCTCGACATCTGGGCGTTCATCTTCTGGATCGCCTGTTCCATGTCGGAATACTGTTTGTAGAGCGCGGTCTGTTTTGCCTGCAACTGCTTCTCCAGCTTCGTGATCTGCTCGTTGAGCGACGAAACCTCGCTGTCGATCGAGTTGAGCGCCGCCGCGAAACGGCCCTTGGTGACGATGTTGCCCGCCACGAGGATGTTCGAGCTATCCACAAGGTTGCCGATGTACGTCTCCATCTTGTCCATGAACGCGAGCATCACGTTCGAGACCATGTCGGGATCTTCTTTGATGGCTTCGAAGAATTTGTCCTGATCGAACTCCATCAGGCCGCTCTTTCCGTAGTTCGTGCTCTCCGTCGTGAAGCCGAGGTTCGAGAGCTGTATCTTGCTCGAATCGTAGTGCAGGTCGAGCGCGGACAGGCTTTCGGTGCTGCTGGTGCTCGGGATCATCGTGAGGCCGATCGCCGCCGCTTCATACTCGTACTTGATCTGGTAAGTGCCGGAAGAGGGGGCTTTGCCGGTGCCAAGCCATACGATATGGCTCTCGAGGATTCCTTGTGCGTTCTCCACCGTCTCCAGTTTGTAGTCGACGCCCTCTTCGTATTCTGTGCTGCCTGAATAGACGGTCAAGACGCCGTTTACGGGGGCCGACGTATTGGGGACGAACGCCAATTGGTCGTACGCCTGTCCAGAGTTGCGTTTCACCGTGTGATTCTCGCTTCCGGTCCCCGACACGGTGGAGGCGGGCTTGATGACGAGCTGCCCGTCGACGATTTCGACATCCAGTCCGAGTTCCTTCTTTGAACTGCTGATGACGCCCTCGGAGTCCACCGAGTCCGTGCTGATCGTGGTGGCGCTGTTCAGCTTTCGTCTGATGTCTTCCAGCGAGTCGGTGGCGGAGACGTCGATCCTCGCCACTTTGGCGCCGATGTTGATGTAGAAAGAGCCCTGCGCGCCGATCTCCGACGCGGGGTGCAAAAATTTCCTCGATCTCAGGTCCGTGGAGAGCGACGGGATCGATTCGCTGAAATAGCGCCTCATCTGGTTTTTCACGCTCCACAGCAACTGATCGCCGTGAAGCACGCCGAATGTCGTCGAACCCTTGTTCGCGCTCAGAATCGATTGCAAATAGTCGTCGTCGTCGCTCTGGGTGTTGGAGTCGTATTTCTCCTCGAGCCGGTAGTTGATCAATTCCATCAAGTCGTTGTAGGAATCAATGAACTTCTGCAGGTTCTCGATGACTTCGGTCGCATCCTGCGTGATGTTCATGGTGACGTCGCCCTCGCCGACCAATTCCAGCTTGACGTTCGCGATCAGCGCGTCGCTCTCGTCGTCCTCGTTGGGGATGGTGTTGCTGCTCCTCGTGACCTTTACTCCGTTCAGAGTGAGTATGGCGTCCTTAGCTTCCGTGTAGCGATCCTCGGGGAATTCCCAGATCTGTTTGCTCGAATCGTTTGGATCGTCCTTGATCGTCGTGATACCCAGCCCCGCGAGCACGGAGTTGGGCGACGTCATATCATCCTCCGTCAGGTGCATTTGATAGTTGTTGACGGAATAGTTCGTGTCCTGCCCTGTAATGATCGAGAAGCTGGTGGGCGGTGTGGGTGGCGCGGGTGGCCACTTGATAGCCTGATAGTAAGTGACTCCGTCCGCGCCCTGCGCGTATACGAATTCGTAATCTGTGCCATATACAAGTTTTTTCCCGTCCTGATCGGCGAGAATATACGCCTTTGCAAAATATTCTTTCTCGTAGGCCGGGTCGTAGTCCGAGCTAGAATCGTCAAGCTTCGGGTTGTAGTTGGGGCTGGACGAGTCGATCAGGTCCTCGTAAATATCCCCCCCAGGTAGGTTCCGATAAAGGGAATTGCCTGGGAGCGTCGGCATCAGGGCATAGTTGGTACTACCGATCAAGGTTTCGCCGCTGGTGGGCGACAGGTTCGCCAGTGTCGCCTTGAGGACCAGTTTGATCTCTGATTCGTTCGTCGGGTGTTTTGGCGTGTACGTGTCGGTCGATTTTTGGCTAACCATGTAATGATGCCGTTTTCGGAATCGTACTCGTAGTCCATTCCCTCCAGGTACGTCGTGTCGCCGGATTTCACCATGTAGAGTTGCTGTGGGAACGACGACCCCTCTGCGGGCTGGGGCAAATAGGTTTGATATGTCCGGATTGTTTTTGACGGGTCGGTTGAATCCTTTATATCCTTGAAAAGCGAGTCGGACATGTAAAGCGACGTCTCGGCAAGCGGGCCCTCCGTATCGAGGCCGGTCAGTGCGCCCTCGATGACGAGCCTGTTGTCGATCAACTTGGCAGTAACGGCCATTGCACCACCGCTCTGGTCGGTCAGGTTGTTGATCTTCTGATTGATCGTGCGGATCGTGTCCGTCTCTTCCACCTCGAGGAAGGCAACCTGTATGCCGACCTGAATGCGCACGGTGCCCTTTAAGTTCAACGCGTCGCTGGCGCCGAACTGTTTTGACACATGTCGCTGGGCTTGGGCAAGCTGCTCCACCTTGATGTCCCACGAAGCGATTTCCGCGTTGGCGTTGACCGTCGCCTTGACGATATTGGAGGCATCTGTGCCCGCCGGGTACCGCACGACCCATTCCGCTGCCTTTTTTTTGTATGCTGACGGCAATTTCAGCGACGTCATCGTACCGCGCAAGGTATAGATGCTGCTCGTGACCTCCTGATACAGCGTCCTTTTGTACTCCAGGCTGTCTATTTTGTTCTGCCACTGCTCGGCCGGTTTCCTGCCGGCCGTCATCATCTTTTCAATGATTTCGTCCCAACCGATACCGGACGCAACACCCGTTATTTGAAATGGCGAATCTGACATGAAATTTCTACCCCCTCAAAAATGAAGAGAAATGATCTCGATTATTATATCGGCTTCGGCGTTTTCCGTCTAAATATCCCGCGTATCGAAGCGGGCCAAAGTCCTCATTATTCATCGTCTTTGTTTCGAATCGAGAATCGCACAAGCTCTGAGGCGAGGACCAGTATGCACGCGCCAAGCGCGACCGGGCGAAAGATGAACATATACCCCTGGTCCGTCGTGAAGGCGAGCAGGCTCGTCGCGGCAGCCGGCGGGTGCATCGTGTCGGTGGCGTCCATCATGGCGACTGCGAAAGCGACACAGACGGTGTTCGCAAGCCAGTTCTCACCGAGGCTGTGGTTTGAAATGACGCCGATTGCAGCGGACAATGCGTGCCCGAAGATGACGTTCCTGGGGCGCGCGAACGGGCTGCCCGGTGCGGCGAACAGGATGCAGGTCGATGCCGCGAGCGGCGCGATGAGGATCGGTACGCCACTGTGGTAGGAGATGAACGACACAAAACCGAAACCGACGGTGACCCCGAAATACAGCCGCATGCGCCGCGACAGGTCTCGCCTCATCTCTTTCAGATCCCGCAATGTGTCCACCCGACTTTCAAAAAAATTCGTATCTTTTGTTGACGCCCTTGAGGTATCATACCAGAAGAAATCGGTTCAGTCCGAACAGACTTTTACCGATAGTGATAAATGAGCGTGTATATCCTGCGCTCATTGTGGCTGTATGAATAATGAACGAAAAAAAATCGAAGGAGGCGGTCGGGCGCACAACATCTGCTTTCTGATTAGGGCGAAACCACGGAGAAATGTGACGATGCATGGAAGGATGATGATACCGTGAAAAAAATAATTCTTGTTGCATTTGCAGCGATGCTGTCGCTGATGTTGTTCACAGGGGCCGCATTGGCCGACTACAAATACCGCTTCGATGATGTTTATGGGCCGAGCGGCAGGAGCGGACAGTGGGTCATAGCGGTAAAATCGAGCGATGTCACCTCCGCCGACCGTGCGGAATTGCTTACCAGAGGCAACAGAGCCGTCAATGAGCTCTGGGCGGCGGGCAACTTCGTCAACTCGCGCGATCACGTCTACTCGCTAAACGGTTTGGCGACACTTGGAGCGGACAGCGACAGAGAGCAAATCACTCCTCTGCCAATCGATTACATATTTATGGTGATACCGGAGACAACGGCGGAGACGAACGTTCACTTTGGCTGGGCTTCCCCCGGCCTGAACCCCGGCGAGACCTTCACATGTGATGTCAACATCGCGGAGGACGACTATTTTTCCGTGAAGGAGTCGAAGGGCGCGGTCGCCGGAAAACCTCTTCCGACGTACTGGTACAATTTCAACCTCACGAAGAGTGGGAAGAGCGGCGAGTACGGCACGGCGAAGACCTATATGTCGTTCCAACAGAATCCTACCAGTACGCCGTCGCAGACGCTCAACATTCCCCTCGTCATCGCCAATGTCGCAAACGGCAATGCGATGAAAAAACCACTGGAGTTCCAGATGGTTCTTCGCGAGAACGCGACCGCCGGAAGCTTGAGCGATATCGTCGCCTATGACAGGTTCGAATGGAACGTCGACCAGAATATGACGCATGTCAGCAAGAGCGACTGGATCTTCGTCCCCTGGACGGACAATATTCTCGGAGAGGCGACCTACAACCTCACCGCACACATCCGCAACTTCTGCGGCATCCGCTACGAACTTCAGCGCTACGACAACAGAACATACACAACCATGACCCCCGACAAATGGGAGATGGATCTGCCGCTCGACCGCCTCGACATTGGCGAAGGACTTTACAATAGACTGTACCTCGACCACCTGAGTCATATTGCGCCGGGGATGATCACGACGTATAGCCAGAGATACAATGCGGACAAGGCGGACGAGAAAGTATTCAGAATGTATGGGGTCGACAATGACCGCAACAAAATCCGCGACCTCACGCTGAGACACAACATGATCAGAGGCACCAACCTTGGTGAAAGAAAAACCGGAGGTGGGGTTGGGACGACGAACTACTCGATCCAGGGTTTCAAGTACACGCCGTTGCATCAGAATTTTCTGAACGACGCGTCGTGCGACCTTGTTGCGCCGAGCCTGGAGATGCCGGAGCCTGACGACCTCGTCATGACGTCCATGACAGTCACCGACGACCAGGGTTCGCCGGTCGTACAGACCGCCGTCAGCACGATAAAGATCGAGGCGCCGGTTCCCTCTCGTATGATCTACAACAAGGAGACGCACCCCGTCGTCGGTCTTTTGCCGCTCCACATCACCCTCAATCTCAAGAAGTCTAACCACTACGTTTCGCAGAAGTGGGACGCCTTGCTCGACCAGTGGAAGCGCACCGGCGACATCAAGGACGCGTTCTTCGACTCGTTCCGTTTGCACATGCACTCGGAGAGTGGCGACGTAGATGTCGACCTCTTCGAGTGGATGAAGAAACAAGGCATCTACAACACGAACGTCAAGGTCTTCATGGACGAGGACAAGGTCTTTTCGGACACGACGAAAGGGTGCATCACGGTCAGCTTCATCGCGATGCTGGTCGACAGCTACAAAGAGCCTCGCCCGGACTCGAACGATCCTTCGAAAGGCAACGCCGTTCTGCTGAAGGACAAGGACGACAAAACGTCGCTGGAGCGGAAGATTATGGCACTCCGCGACTGCAACCGCAACGACAAATGGGACACGACGCTGTATATCCGATATGTGAATATTCCGGTTCCGCCGACGAGTCAAGACGTTACGGGTAGCAGCGGCGGAGGCGGCGGATGCAGCGCCGGACTGCCGATGACAATCGTCGGAGCGGCGTTCTGCATCTTGCCTTTCCTGATTCGCAAGAGAGGGCGGTGAACAGAGGTGAAGAAATTTTTACTGGCGGCACTGTTGGTTCTGGCGTTTCATCTTCCATGTGCTGCGGCAACAGATATTACATCGTGGCAAGATTTGAGAAATGCCATAACGGGTAATAGTACTGATATAACGCTGTCACGTGACCTAGTGGTCGTCGCTGGCGACACGGCGATTGATTTGACGAACGTAACAATAAAAGGGGAAGGTAAAAAAATATCCGGCAAAGCGCCGTTCTTCGCTGTTGCAAATGGGGCGACATTTGACAATATCACGTTCGAGCCGACAAGCGGAACAGATCCCGCGATAAACGTCACTGGTGGAGCGGCGCTTTTTAAAAGCGGCACTAAATTTACAGGCGGCAAAGTTACTGCTGTCACTACAGCGGGCACCACTACGTTCGACGGAGTTACTTTCAGCGGCGCGGATACCACTGCATCTCCGTCTCCGCTTGTCTCCGTGACAGGTGGTAAAACTACGTTCAAGGGCACTCCTGACAAGAATATTTTTTCGTCCAACAAGGCGACAGCAGTCTCCGTAAGCGGCAGCGGCGAGGCAGAGTTTGACGGAACGAAATTCTCCGGGAACACCAGCGCGGATCAGGTGATTCTTGTAAATGGTGGCAAAGTAACCATCAAAAATGGCGCTGAATTCACCAACAACACGATGAATACAGCCGTCATTAACGTCACCGGCAGTGAGGTGACTATCGAGGATACGAAGATGGAGGATAACCCTTCTCGCGCGCTGAAAATATCGAACAGCAACGCCAAAGTGACATGCAAAAACGTGACATTTACCAATAACACCAAGGGTGCTGTCGATATCTCGGCCGGGACGCTGACGTTCGAGGGCGGCGAACAAAAGTTCACAGACAACAAGGTGATCGGGGACGACGGTGGCGCTCTGAAAATCACCGGCGGCACGGTCAAATTCGACGCGACGGCCTACACGTTTACAGGCAACGAGGCGGATAATGGCGGCGCGATCTACACGAGGCAGGCGCTCGCAGCGGGCGATCTCGCCAAGATGACGTTCACCGGCAACAAGGCGACAGTGGATGGCGGTGCCATTCACACGACACAGGCGCTCACTGTATCGAGTGGCAGCTTCACGAAAAATGAAGCGATCCAGGACGGCGGTGCAATTTACGCAACGGCATCGGTGACCGTCTCCGGCGGCACGTTCGGCGGCACAGGGAACGCAAACAAGGCCGGGCGGAACGGTGGCGCGATCCATGCCGCGGGCGTGACCATCTCCGGTGGCACGATTTCCCACAACGAAGCCGCGGTTTCAGGCGGAGGTGTGTACTCAAGCGGCGCCAGCAAGGCCACAATCACTGGAGGCACGTTCAGTGAGAATGCGGCGAAAGGACCAACGTATAATACGGACGGAGGCGGCGCAGTGTACAGCGGGGGCGAAGCGGAAGTGAAAGAGGTCGTCTTCGAGAAGAACGAGGCCGTCGCTAATGGCGGCGCTCTGTTCACCGTCGCCGAGGCGACTTTCACGAACTGCACATTCAAGGCGAACAAAGCCGGTGAGGCTGGCGGAGCCCTGAACCCTCGAGGAGAGCTGATCGTAAAGGATTGTTCATTCACTGACAATATCGCTACAAAACGTGGCGGTGGAGCCATCTTCTTACCAATCGCCGACAGCAGCATCGGCACGAGTGTCTTCAAAAACAACAAAGCTGGTACGAATGGCGGCGCTTTGTATCGAGATGGCAACAGTAATGAATATAACATTGCTCGTTCATATTTCGAAGGTAATATGGTTGACAACGGTCGTGGCGGTGCCGCCGACGTGTCCGGCGCGAGCCTCGTGTTCAGCCAGTGCACGTTCTACAAAAATCAGGCCAAAGGAACGGCGCAGGGAGGAGCGCTTGCTTCGTCCGCCACGACGTACAGAATTGTCAACTGCACCTTCGTAGAGAACATCGCGGTAAATGGGGAGGGTGGCGGTCTTTTCCTCTCTGGCGGCAACAACGGTTCTCACATGTTCTATTGCACGTTCGCCGACAATCAGGCGGAGAACGGGGGAGGGGTGTGCGTGACGACCGGCGGCACCCTTTCGACCGAGGCGAGTGTGTTCGTGGCAAACAAGGCGACGGCCGGCGCGGATACCTATCGCGGAGGGGGGACGATATTCTCCCGCGGGTACAACGTCATCGGCGGTCACGGTGCTTTCACAGGCGGACAACCAGCGGACAAGGTAAACTGGAAGACGGACGTCAACGGTTCATATGCCGACGACAAATACGACCCAACCTATCAGAGAAGCCTCATCTTCGGAGCCACGACGAAGCTTGATGGCAACTCGAGCGGATTGTTAGCTGGATTGCCTTACGATGTCGGCTCGACTTTGGGGGACAGAAGCGTGATAACGACCCTCAAA
>JAJDHV010000037.1 GCA_030266365.1 Synergistaceae bacterium OttesenSCG-928-I11
AACCTCCAGTTCGCCGGATGAGCGCATGTGGCTTTTACACTGCCATTTTTTGTCGCTGACGGCGAGGGCGGCGGGGTAGATGGCGTGGCCGCCGAGTCGTTTGTTGATGTTGTCGATGGTTTCGGCGAGGCGTTCGGCTTTCGCAGTCGCGGCGCTCGGTTCGTCGAAGAGCGTCTTCTGGCGGTAGTGCGCGTCGCATAGATCGGAGAGGGTTACGCCCGCTTTGGTATAGGGGCGGCCTGTTTGAAAAATTTGCCGGAGCAGGCGCAGGGCCGTGCGGGTGAGCGTTGTGTCGTCTCGGACAGGGTGGGGGAAGCGGTCGTGCGTGGAGAGAAATTGGTGTTGTTTGCTGATGAACCCCTGAAGGAGGAAGACGTTGAGGCCGCGTGCCGCGAGACGGTGTTCGCGGAGCAGGCGTCCGGCTTTGAGGGTGTGTTCGAGGATCGGTTTTTCGAGGTCGTCCAGCGTCCGTAACGGCAGACCGAACGAGTGGGAGACCTGGATCGATTTGGCCGGTGCTTCGTGTGCGACGAGGGGGATGCAGGGATAGCCCATCAGCTCGAACTGCGTGATCAGTCCGCGCACCGTCATGCGGGATTTGACCCATACGGGGTCCTTGCGCACGAGGTCAGCCGCTGTGCGCACGCCGTATTTGCGCAGCATGCGCGCGTGTCGCCAGCCCACGCCCCAGACGTCCCCGATCTCCGTTCGTTCGAGCAGGGGCGGCGCGGAGAGGCGCGTGATCCCGTACACGCCGTTCGCCCGTTTCGCGAGAACCGAGGCGAGTTTGGCGAGTGTCTTGCTCGGTGCGATGCCGATGGAGACGGGGATGCCTGTGAGCCGCCAGACCGTTTCCCGGATCTGCGACGCGTGAGCCGCCGGGTCGGGCACGCTTCGGATGTCGAGGTTGAAGAAGGCCTCGTCGATCGAGTAGACCTCCAGCGCGTCGGTGAAGCGGGAGAGGACCTGCATGACGCGCGCGGAGACCTGGCGGTAGAGGTGCAGGTTGCCGGAGAAGACGACGACGCCCTTTTTGCGGAGCAGCGCTTCGACCTTGAAGTACGCCTCGGCCATGGGGATGCCCATGGCCTTGACCTCCTCGGAGCGGGAGATGATGCAGCCGTCGTTTGCCGAGAGCACGACGACGGGGACGCCGTTCAGCTCCGGCCGGTAGAGGCGCTCGCACGAGACGAAGAAGTTGTTGCAGTCGCAGAGGGCGAGGAGCGACATCGCGCTACGCCTGTTGCAGGTACCAGACGACCGTACCCCAGATCCGGTCCGGGGGTGTGCCGGGCGTCAGGCGCGATACCCGGAGCCCCGCGTCCGTCGACAGGACGACGAGTCCTCCCTCGTCGGGAATCGCCGCCATGTCGATCACCAGAAAACACGCCTTGCCGTTGCGCTCCGTGCGGACGAAGTGCGTCGAAATCGGATCGCGCACGACCTGCGGGGCGAGGGCCGCGAACTTCTCCCGCGCGTCGGACGGGATGTCCCGCTCGGGATCGATGTAGCTGTTGCAGAAGGGCATGGATAACACCTCGCATATATATGATGTAATATGACAACATGATATACAGTAAGTGAGTTATTGTAAATAGGTATCTATGTGTTATCTATTCAAGTGAAGCGATCGCGGAATTATTTTGCGGGGAAGACCTCGATGCGGCGCAGAATGTAGGGCAACGGCGATTTGTCGGTGTACGAGAAGCGCATGGAGACGTGTCTGTTGACGCGCAGCGTCTCCACCTTGTTTTTCACCCCCGCGTCGACGGCGAAAAAATTTTTGCATTTGTTGTATGTGCCCGCGAATTCGTCGGCGGTGTCCGCGTTGAGGAGCAGCAGAGAGGCACAGACCGCACCGTACATGCGCGCCGCCTCCTTGGTGGGGGAGGTCGGTTCGGGGGCGGACAGCCGCGCGATCGTCTCCGCGTCGGAGAGGAGCAGGTCGACCGCATAGCTCTGCATGTGTCCGGACTTCGGGTCGACCGGTCCCGCGATCGTCGCGATCGGGTTGAGTCGGATCGTGAATGTTTTCTTTCCGTCCTTTGTCGCGTACGCCGGATTGGGGATCCTCGTCTTCTCCCCATTCGCGCCAAGAGGCCACGATTCGCTCGCCCCGGCGACGCCGTTCAGCAGGCGCACCAAATCCTCCGGTGTCAGCTCGAGCGACGGGGTCGCGGCGCACGCCGCGGGGATTGCACAGAGCAGCAGGACAAACGCGAAAAAAATTTTTTTCCTCATACTCATAAAACTCTCACCGACCAAAAAATCGCGACCATACCCGGCAGGGGCATTGCTCCCTACCGGGTATGGTGGAAGGCACGAACCTCGCGTTACACGTAGCGGACGATTTCGTCCATCGGTTTGCGCGTTTTGAGGCGGATGGTCTCGTCCGCGGGGTATCCGAGGGCGATCAAGGCGCCAAACTGTTTTTCGGTGGGGATGCCTAAGGTCTGGCAGAGTTTTTCGCGGTTGTACATGCCGAGGATGCAGGCGCCGAGTCCCTGGTCCGCCGCTTCGAGACAGATGGAGAGGGTGGCTGCGCCGAGGTCTCCCTTTGCGAAGTACTGGCTGTCGATGAGGGGGCGGATCATGGGCATGAGGACGGCGTGCTCCTCGAGAACGACGATGAACGCGCCCGCCTTGCTGGTGAAGGCGTTCAGGCCCTCCATGGGTTGGGCGCATTTGGCGACCTCCGGGAGGAGCTTGGGGTCGTCGACGACGACGAAGCTCCACGGCTGTGCGTTGCAGCCGGAGGGGGCGAAGTGCGCTGCCTCGACACACTTCGTGAGCTTCTCGCGCTCGACGGGCTTGCCGTTGAAGTTGCGGCAGCTCTGGCGTGTCTTGCAGAGTTCGAGGAAATCTTTCATGGTTCTGGTGCCTCCTTGATCGGGATTTTTTTCATCGCGTCAATTATACAACCACAACGAAAATCGGGCGCTCCGTTGTGCGAGGAGCGCCCGATCGGGTGAAAAAATTTTTTCTTTGGTTGACTCTACAGATCGATTTCCTTGCCGATGCCGCGCTTACGTGCGTTCTCGTAGATCCGGTACGCCGCGACGACGTCGAGGACGGCGTAGCCGACGGTCTTCATGACGGTGATCTGGTCGTCGCCCGTGCGGCCGTCGAGCTTGCCCGCCAAGACGTCGCCGAGCTCGCCCGCGATGTCCTCGATTTTATACGCTCCAGTCTTCGCCGGGATGAGGAAGTCGCCCGCCTCGGCCAGGACGGCCTCGCGGTTGTCGACGAAGACCCGCGCCCGGTTCAGCAGCGTTTCGTCCAGTTCGCGCGAGTCGGGCAGGAACGAACCGACGCCGTTTACGTGCGCGCCCGATGCGATGCGCGCGCCGTCGAAGACCGGTGCCTTGGACGTCGTGACGGTCGTGACGACGTGTGCGCCGTCGACCGCGGCGTCGGAGGACTTTGCGGCGACGAGCCGCGCGCCGTATTTTTCGGCGAGCGCTGCGTTGTTTTGAACGAACGGCGCGATGCGATCGTTTAAGGCGTCGTACACGCGGACCTCTTTGATCGGGCGCGCGCAGAGCATCGCTTCGAGCTGACTTACGGCCTGGCCGCCCGTGCCGAAGAGCGCGCCGACGGACGCTTCCTTGCGGGCGAGGATGTCCGTTGCCGCCCCGGAGATCGCACCGGTGCGGATGCGCGTGACCTCCGACCCGTTCATCATCGCGCAGACCTCGCCGGTGTCGGAGTCGAGGAGCAGGACCTGCGCCGGGACGACGGGGATGCCCTTCGCCGCGTTGCCCGGGAAGACCGAGACGATCTTGATCCCGACGCGGTTTACGTCGCCCTTGACATATGCGGGCATGAAGAGCGCGGACCCGCCCGCGAGGGTGAAGCCGGGACGGACCGGTACTTCGGTCTCGCCCGTGGAGTGGAGCAGGAAGGCTTGTTTGTCCGCCTCGATGGCCTCTTTCATCGGCAGCAGTTCTCTGACTTCGGATGCGTCGATCAACAACATGTTGTGATTCCTCCTAAAAATTTTTTTGGGGTACTTTCAAAAAGCACGGGGCGGTGGTTCGTTTTTTTTCGCCTTCCGCGTGCGGATCCGGCGCAGATAACCGTAGATCGTATAGCGACTCTTCCCGATCTCTTTCGCTAGCACGTTGATCGAGCCCTTGACGAGAAAAAATCCGTCCTCCTCTAGCCGCTCGATGAGGCGCTCGATCTCCGGCGGCGAGAGGTGCGTCAGGGGGACGGGGGAGGTGCGCTTGGCCTCCTCGAGCAGGTGGTCCCAGACGTCGTCGAGGTCCCGGTAGAAGACCTCGCGGGGGATTTGCGGTGCGTCGTCGCGGTCTTCGTCCCTTTCGACCCGTTTCGCCCCCTGAGCGCGCGTGCCGAGGACGTCGCCGTCGGCACGGACAAAGTCGTCGAGGAGGCGCTTGGCCTGCTCCGCGCGCGTGATGTCGACGTTGACGCAGAGAATGCCGATCAACGCGCCCGTCTCGTCGCGCAGAAAGACGACGCTGCACTTGAGCTTTTTCCCGTCTTCGGTCGTTGCCGGATAGTTGTAGATGCCGCCCGTGCCCGAGTGCATCTCCGACTGCATCAACTGTCGGCCGAAGGGAGTCATCGGCGCGCCCACGGCGCGACCCGTGATGTGAGCATTACGACAGGCGACGACGGAGGACTCCGGCGTCGATACGTCGTGCAACAGGACTTCGCAGTCGGGGCCGACGACGTTCGCGATGCAGTCCACGATTGGCAGGTACGCCCGGAGCGCCGGGTTGAAATTTTTTTTGCGCGAGATATCGATCCCTCCCTGTAAAAAGTTTATGGGTATTCAACAAAATTGTCAACTTGACAAAATTGTTGAATATGCGTACGCTTGTTACATTGAGCGATCGAATCCGAACGGAGGGAACGAATGTGAAGAGAAAAACCGTAAACTGCGACTGTGCGCCGCCCGCAGTCGGCGCCTACAGTCAGGGTGTCTGGGCGGGGAATATTCTATTTTTGACCGGTGTCTGCGGCGACGACCCGAAGACGGGCGAGCTCGTCGGCAACGGCGACATGGCGGCGGAGACAAAGCAGGCGATGGAGAATGCGCGCGCGATGCTGGCCTCCGAAGGGCTTTCGTTCGAGAATGTCGTCAACGCGCGAATCTACATCACGGATTTCGACGACTTCGGTAAGATGAACGACGTCTACAAAAGTTATTTCGAGGAGCCGTACCCCGCGCGCGCGACGGTCGAAGTGACGCGGCTCGCTGGCGGCGCAAAGGTCGAGATCGTTCTCACGGCGTATAAGGAATAGATGGGATTGCTATGAACAAAATAAAAGTTGTCGTGATGGATCAGGATATTTTCGCGGGCGAGTATGTTCCGTACCTCGGTTCTCTCGAACCGTTGAAGGCGATGGGATGCGAGTTCACGGCATACCCCGGCGCGCCCGCCCCATCGATGGAGGAGCGCTATGAGCGCATCAAGGACGCGGACATCGTCGTCTTTGGCCTCTATGAGATTCCGAACGAGATCCTCGAAAAATGCAAAAACCTGAAGGCGGTCGCCTTCTTCGGCGTTGGCTACCAGTCGATGATCGACGAGGCGTACTGCCAGTCGCGCGGCATCCCCATCTTCAATACGCCGAACTATGGCATGAACACCGTCGCCGAATATGCCTTTGGACTTGCCATGGCGCTCTGCCGCAAAACCTGCATGGCGGATCGCCGCTGGCGGAGCGGCGTCTGGTCGCAGGATGGGCTCGAGGGCCGCGAGATCCGGGGGCAGACGTTCGGCGTCGCGGGCACCGGCGCGATCGGCGCGCTCGTCGCCGAAAAAGCGCACTTGCTCGGCGCGAACGTCATCGCGCACGACCTCTATCCGTCCGAACGGCTGATCAAGGCATACGGGATCAAATACGTCTCGCTCGAGGAGCTCTTCGCGACGAGCGACATCGTCTCGCTGCATCTGGCGATCCACCCCACGACGAACGGGATCGTCACGAAAGCGCTCATTGACAGCATGAAGCAGGACGCGATCTTCATCAACACGGCGCGTTCCTCCGTCATGCAGGACGAGTACAGACACGTCCTGAAACGGATCGCGGACGGCACGCTCTACGGCGCAGCCATGGATGTCTTCGACGAGGAGCCGGTGCCGGACTGGGCCGGTTACGATTTCGAAAACGTCATCGCGACGCCGCACATCGGCTACCTCACGGGCAACGCGATGGGCAACACGCTCGTCATCGCCTGCGAGCGGATTGCGGCGTTTCTGAAAGAGCGCTAAATTTTTTTGCGAGATTGCCCATGCAAGATCGGTGACCGGTGCGGCAAGGCGTCGCGCCGGTTTTTTCGTTTCGCGCTGCGTGCCGCAAAAAATGCAAAAATGTCGCACAGATGTTAGAATATTTTTCGTCCGGGATCGATGTTCCCGGGCGAAATTTTTCAAATTTGCTTGCCCGCTATGGGAGGAGAACGAACGATATGAAATCGAGCCAGACACCCGCAGAGTTGCGCACCTTACGGAATTTCGCGGCGGACGCGCCGGATGAAAAACAGATCGAAACCCTCAAGCGGATGGCCCGCGACGCCAGGCTCGACGCCGTGCTCATGACCGGCATCGCCGGCAGTGGACACCCTGCGGGCGCGCTCTCCAGCATGGACATCTTCAACACGCTCTTTGCCGTCGCGGATCTCACGCCCGCGAACTGCTGCGACGCGGCGCACGACCGGATCGTCGTCAGCCACGGGCACACGTCTGCGGGCGTCTACGCGTCGCTTGCGGCGTGGGGCTTCGTGGATCGCGACGCGGCGCGGGCGAACTTCCGCCGCGCGGGCAGCCCCTTCCAGGGGCATGTCGAACGCATGGTACCGGGTGTCGACTGGGGTACCGGCAACCTCGGCCAGGGGTTGGCCGCAGGCGTCGGCTTCGCGCTCGCCGACCGCGCGTGCGGACGGACCGGTGCGCGCGTCTACGTCGTCATGGGCGACGGCGAGCAGCCGAAGGGCCAGAACGCGGAAGCCCGTCGCATCGCCGTCAAGGAGAACCTCTCGCACATCACTGCACTGATCGACGCGAACGACATCCAGATCGGCGGCAAAATCGACGATGTCATGCCCGCCAACATTCCGCTCCTCTGGGCAGCGGACGGCTGGAACGTGATCGAGTGCGACGGACACGATTATCAAGCGCTCTACGACGCGCTCAAACGGGCCGACGTCTCCGACCTGCCGACCGTCGTCATCTGCCGCACCGTCATGGGCAAGGGTGTCTCGTTCATGGAGGGGATTGCGGAGTATCACGGCAAGACCGCCTCCGGCGATTTGTTGGTGAAGGCGATTCAGGAGCTGGGCGGCGACCCTGCGGAGGTCGAACGCCTCAAAAAAATCCGCACGGGCGACCTGCCGAAGGGGCGCGCCGTTCCGTGCGAGAAACCGTCGCTCGACCTCGGGACCCCCAGAACCTACACGGACGCGGACAAAAAGGACGGTCGCGGCGCGTTCGGCACGGCACTGGCGGACGTCGCGAAAGAAAACATCTCGGTCCCCGGCCGCACGCCGATTCTGGCGTTTGACTGCGATCTGCTGGGTTCGGTCAAACTCGACCTCTTTGCGAAGGTCGCACCGGATCACCTCGTCGAGACGGGCATTCAGGAGCACGCGACCGCGACGGTTGCGGGTGCCGCGAGCACGGCGGGCGTCGTCGCCGTTTGGGCGGACTTCGGCGTCTTCGGCATCGACGAGGTCTACAACCAGCAGCGCCTGAACGACGTCAACCACGCGCCGATCAAGACCGTCCTGACGCACGTCGGCCTCGACGTCGGCGAGGACGGCATGACGCACCAGTGCATCGACTACGTCGGCGCGTTTCGCAACTTCTTCGGCTACAAGCTCGTCGTCCCGGCAGATCCGAACCAGGCCGACCGCGCGACGCGCTGGATGCTCGGTGAGCCCTGCGCCGTCTGTCTCGCGGTCGGTCGCGGCGTGCATCCGGTCATTTTGAAAGAGGATGGCACGCCGCTCTTTGGTGGCGATTATCAATACGAGTACGGAAAAATCGACATCCTCCGCGATGGCAAAGACGCCACGATCCTCGCCATGGGGCACATGGCCGTCTCCGCGATCGCAGCGGCCGACGCCCTCAAGGCGAAGGGCGTATCCGCGCAGGTGCTGCATTGCTCCGCGCCGCTCGGCATCGACGCGGGCGAGCTCGTCCGCCTCGTCTCGGGCAAACCGCTCGTCACGGCGGAGGACCATCACGCCGACACCGGCCTGGGCGCAATCGCGGCGTTACACCTCGCGCGCGCGGGCGTCGCTGTCAAAATGCGCAACCTGGGCGTCACGCGCTACGGCGACTCCGGCAAGGCCTCCGAAGTCGTCGCGCGCATGGGCCTGACGCCGGCGGACATCGCCACAGCCGTGGAGTCGCTGCGCTAGATGCTCACGGCAGGCGACCTCGTCTTCCTCTGGTCCCCCGCCAAGGGGGACTCGTTCCTGATCAAACTCTCCCCCGGCTCGAATCAGGGGAGCCACCTCGGGCAGATCAAGCACGAGGACATCATCGGCATGTCCTACGGCGACGTCATCAACACGAACCGGGGCGAGCCGTTCTTCCTCCTGCGCCCCTCCGTCGGCGAGTACACACGGCGCATCAAACGCCAGACGCAGGTCATCTTTCCGAAGGACAGCGGTTTCATCATCCAGCACCTGAACTTCGGTCCCGGCGCGCGGATCGTCGAGTGCGGCACCGGCTCCGGCGGCCTCACCTCCGTCTTCGCCCACTTCGTCGGCGACGACGGCAAGGTCTACACCTACGACAAACGCGAAGAATTCTCGCGCCTCGCGCAGAGCAACCTCGAGCGCTGGGGCCTTGCACACCGCGTCGAGTTCAAAGTCCGCGACATGAAGGACGGTTTCGACGAGCGCGACACCGACGCCGTCTTCCTCGACGTCCAGAACCCTTGGGATTACATCGGCATCGCACGAGACGCCCTCACGGGCGGGCACCACATCGGCATCCTCGTGCCGACGTTCAACCAGATCGAAAAAACGCTCGTCGCCCTGCGCGAACACCACTTCGTCGACGTGCAGGTCCTCGAGTTGCTCATGCGTTACTACAAGACCGACCCGAGACGCCTGCGGCCCGACGACACCATGACCGCACACACCGGCTTCCTGATCTTCGCCGCCAAGGCGCAGCCATTGCCGGTGCAACCGGACGCGGAGGAGAGCGCAGACCCTGGGGCTCCGCCCCAGACCCCGGCAGGGGACACTGTCCCCTTGACCCCCGATCGCGATTTTATTTCTTCGCCGGAAGGCGAAGAAATAAAACCGGAATAGGGGTCAAGGGGACAGTGTCCCCTTGCGGGGTTCGGGGCGGAGCCCCGAGGTCTGTGGTTCTCCTCCACATTTGTTGTGCGCCGGATGGGACGGTGCCTTGGCCGGCGTTGCTGGACGAGGGGTATGGGGTGACTGGATTTTTTTATGGGAACAACATCTACCCCGCAGAGGAGTGGGCGCGGCGGCGAGATGCGGTTTTGACGCTCGCGGAGTCGGTCGGGATGCCGGTCGTCGTGGCGGATTATGTGCCGGACGAGTGGTTGGAGCGGACGGCAGAATTGAAGGATTGCCCCGAGGGAGGCGAGCGGTGCGCGGTCTGCTTTGGTCTGCAACTGGGCGCTGCGGCGGCGTATGCCGCGACGAATGGGTTCGGTGCGATTTGCACGACGCTCACGATCAGTCCGCACAAGGATCCGGTTTTGCTGAACGAGATTGGAAAAAAAATTTCGCGCACACACAGGGTCGAATGGCTGGAGCGCGTCTGGCGAAAGGGTGACGGATTCAAAAAATCCGTTCGGATCAGCCGCGAGATGGGACTGTATCGGCAGAATTATTGCGGGTGCGCCTATTCGCTCCGCGAACGAGCGTGAATATTTTTACAGAAGGAGGAGTTCACGATGACGGACCCGACGCAGCATAATGGCGTGTCCGGCAAACTTTCGCCGGAGGCGCTTGCGCGCTCGGTTTTTGCGCACGTCGGCGCGGCGCGGCCGGAGGTGCTGGTCGGCCCCGCGGTCGGCGAGGACGCGGCGGTCATCGACTGGCCTTCCGGAAAATTGATGGTATTTGCCTCCGACCCGATCGTCGGGGCGGCGCGCGGCGCAGGCAGACTGCTCGTGCGCGTCAACGTCAACGACATCGCGTCGAAAGGAGGCGAGCCCGCCTTCATCGTCGTGACGCTCATCCTGCCCCCCCGGATGGGGGAGAGCGCGGTGCGCGGCATCATGGCGGAGATCCACGAGGAGTGCCTGGCGGACGGCATCGCGATCGTCGGCGGGCACACGGAGTTCAACGACCGATATGAGCATCCTGTCCTCACGGCGGCACTCGTCGGCACGGCGGACCGGGTTTTTCGCGCGACGGATGTCCGGGACGGCGACGCGATCTTTGTGACGAAACACATCGGCATCGAGGGGATGGCGATTCTGGCCTCCGACCGTCCCGACCTGCTGCGCGGCGTTCTTTCAGGCGACGAGATCGCCGAGGTCGAACGCTGGATGGACCGCACGTCCGTCTTGCCGGAGTCACGCATTTTGCGCGAACACGCGTCGTTTATGCACGATCCGACGGAGGGCGGTTTTTTCGGCGGACTCGGCGAGATTTGTCGACTGGCGGGACTCGCCGCCGACGTTGTGCGAGACGCGGTGCCTGTGCACCCATACACAGCACGTGCCGCGAAGGCGCTCGGCTTCGATCCGCTGCACCTCGTTGCGTCGGGCAGCATGATGGCGGTCGTCCCCCAGGATCGCGTTTCTCTCGTAGAGGCGGCGTTCGCTGGTACGGAGGTTGCGGTCACGTGCGTCGGCCGTATGACTGCGGACGGCGAAGTGCCCGCCGAGATGGACACGACGGAGGAGCTTTGGGGACTGCTCAAACGCGAGGGACCGGGAGCGCCGCGCGCATTGTGAACATACAGTACAAAGCACGGCGCGATACCGCGTTCCGTATGCTGGACGGCCTTTCGAAGACGGGCGGTGTCGCGCCGGACGTGTTGCTCCTCGCCTGTCAGGACGGCGTCGGTTGGCAGGATATTTACTATTACACTGGATTCGTCGGCTCGTCCGGCGTTTTTTTATTGTCTCGCGACGAGGCGATCCTCTTCATCGACCCGAGGTATGAGGAGGCGACCGGCAACCTTGATGCGTGCCGTGTCGTCTCGTGTGCCGAGGTTCGGCGGCGGAGCCCTTTGCAGGCTGCGCTCGATTATGTTTCGCGAAAAAAAATCACGCGGCTCGCCTATGGCGGCGTCGCTTTTTCGCACGCGGCGTTCCGTGCGGTGGAGACGGCGCTTGGGCGTTCGGTCGAAACGCTCGACGTCTCGTCCCTGCTCTTCGGCATTCGCAGACGCAAGAGTACCGACGAAGTTTCATGCATTCGCCGAGCCGTCGGTATGGCGGCGAAGGCATATACCGAGGTGTTGCGCGAGGCGCATGTTCGGATGACGGAGCAGGCGTTCGCGGCGTTGCTCTCGTGCAGGATGCACCTGCACGGCGCGGATTTTCGCGATCCCGTTCCGATCATGGTGGCGAGCGGCGCGCGTGTCTCGCAGCCACACGCCCTCCCGACGGACAAAAAATTTTCGCGCGGCGACCTCGTCGTCGTCGACTTCGGTGCGCGTGCCGGGGGGTATGTCTGCGACATTACGCGGATGTTCTCGGTCGGCGAGCCTTCGCCCGAGGCGCGCAATCTCTATTCGATCCTGACCTGGGCGCAGACGGAGGCAGCCTCGAAGCTCCGCCCCGGCATCGCTGCAATGGAGGTCGATGCCGCCGCCCGCGGCGTGCTCGCCTCGGCGGGGTTGGGAGAGGCATTCGTGCATGGTACCGGTCATGGAATAGGACTGTGCGTGCACGAACCGCCGTCGCTCAGTGCGTCGTCCGGTGCCGTGCTCGCGGAAGGCGACGTCGTGACGATCGAGCCTGGCATTTACAGGCCCGGCGCCCTGGGCATGCGGGTCGAGGACGACTATCTCGTGACAGCGAACGGCGCGGTCTGCCTGACGCAGGATTTGAACAAGGACCTGCATATCGTGTAAAATGCATGTGAGCGAAATGAATCAAATGTCACAAGGGGAGATTCTTTGCGTAAGCTGGAAAAGTTGACAAAGATCGTGTTCAACCCGCGGTTCGTCCCGTTCCTGCTGTTGTTGTCCGCCCTGGCGTTCAGCGCGTGGGGGATCTACATGGCGGATTTGCGCGAGGACGAACCGGAGTTCGCCGGCCGCGAGATAGAGGTGCTCATCGTCCCGGGCCAGAGTGCGGCGGAGGTTGCATCGGAGTTCGAGCGTCTCGGTGTCGTGAAAAAATCGAAGGACCTCGCCATGTGGATGGCGCGGCTTGGCATCGACCGGCGCATTCGTCCGGGTATCTACGTGATCCGGGCAGGGCGCGCGAAGGACGTGGCGCATGCGTTGGCGGAGGCACGCCCGGATGTGTTGAACGTCCGTATTTTGCCGGGCGCGCTCTTCGGCGAGATCGCAGAGGCCTTCAAGCGCAAGGATGGCGATGTGCTGTTCACAGAAGCCCTCGCCGACGCGGAAAATTTTGCGCCGGCGATGCGGGAGTTGCTGCCCGCATCGCCGGAGGAGCGGGTCGCTTTACTCGCGCCGGAAACCTACGCGGTCAATCCCGGGGAGACCTGCGCGGACGAGCTGGTCAAGCTCGCGTCGCGCACGTGGTGGAAGCAGCACGCGGAGCACATTCCCGAGGGGGTTACGAGCAAGGACCTGAGGGCGGATGCGATCCTGGCCTCGATCGTGCAGAAGGAGGCGCTGGTCGACACGGAGCGACCGACGATCGCGGGGGTTTTCAAAAACCGCATCCGGCAGGACATGCCGCTGCAATCCTGTGCGACGGTTGTGCACGCATGGCGGCTGAGGGGACGGGCGATCCGCACCGTCAGCTACGACGACACGAAGATCGACTCGCCCTTTAACACGTACGTGCACAAGGGGCTGCCGCCCGAGCACATCGGCGTGCCGTCGATGAGTTCGTGGAATGCGGCACTCAAACCGGCGGCCACCGACATGCTTTTTTTCGTCGCCAAGGGCGACGGCACGCACGTCTTCACCAAGACCTACAAGGAGCACCTGGCGGCGCAGCGCAAGATCCGAAACGGACAACTCCGATGACCGCGTCGCCACTCTGCTACTCCCTGACGATCCCGAGGGAGGACATCTGCTATGTGAGCTGGACGTTCGACGCCTACGAGGGCGTGGGGCTTTTGCGCACGGATGACGCACGAAACGGGGCCGTCTCCCTGCTCTTTAGCTCGGATTATCGAGACGAGGCCGAGCGGATTCTGGACGCGCTCGTCGCCGAGGGCATCACGATCGGTCGGGTTGCCCTGACGGAGGGCGACGCGATATGAACGCGACAACAACAATGGAGGAAACAGAATACATGCGAGAACAACTCTTATCCGACCTCGGCTCGATTCTGAGCGGGGTCGTCGGCAAATCCGCGGACTACGCGGATATTTATATGCAGTCCGGCGCATCGCACGGGCTGCTCTTCGAAGAGGGGCGCATGGACACGCTCTCATCTTCCCGCAGCGACGGACTGGGCGTGCGCGTCGTCAAAGGGGACGACACGGTGTATGCGCACACCCCGGGCACGACCGTGCACGCGCTCGCACACGGCCTGCGCGAGGCCTCGTCCCTCTCGGATGTCGCGCTTGCCTGTCCGGCGGATCCCTCGGACGAGGCGATCCTGGACGAGCGCCCCGCACTGCCCGCGCTCGACCCCGGATTTTTTCACGACCTCGACAAAATGTTGCGCGCGGAGTGCAAATATCTCCGTCAGGCGACGTTCCGCTACCGGACGTCGATCAAATCGATCCTGATCGTCCGAGGCGACGGCACGGTCGCGCGCGACCGCAGGAAGTACACGACGTTCGCAGCGAACGTGGTTCTGGACCGCGACGGCGATTTGCAGACCGGCTACGAGGTCCGCTCACTCCAGGCCGGAGCCGACGATTTCTGGACGCATGGCGGTGTGTGCACGGCGGAGGATATCGCGCGTGAGGCGTTGGCACGCGGCATTTTGATGCTGGACGCCGTTCCCTGTCCTGCGGGCACCATGACGGTGCTCATGGAAGGCACGGCAGGCGGCACGATGATCCACGAGGCGTGTGGTCACGGCCTCGAGGCGGACATCATCCAGAAGGATTACTCGGTCTTCCGCGATCGCCTGGGCGAGGTTGTCGCGAACCCGCTCGTGACGATCGTCGACGACGCGACGCTGCCGGGCCGTTACGGCTCGTACGCCTGCGACGACGAGGGGACGCCCGCGCGGCGGACCGTACTGGTCGAGAACGGCGTGCTCAAGAACTACCTCACGGACATCGTATCGGCACAGTTGGGCGGCCTGCCTCGCACCGGCAACGGGCGTCGCGAGTCGTATCAGCACGTACCGCTGCCGCGCATGAGCAACACGTTTATCACGCCCGGCACATCGACGCGCGACGAGATGCTCTCGGGCGTCAAAGAGGGGCTGCTCGTCCGAAAGATGGGGGGCGGTGAGGTCAACCCGACGTCGGGCGACTTCGTCTTCTTCGTCTCAGAGGGGTACCTCATCCGGGACGGCAAAGTCGGCGCCGCCGTGAAGGGCGCGACCCTGACCGGCAACGGGCCCGAGTCGCTGCGAAACATCCTGGCTGTCGGCAGCGAGCTCGTCCTGGATCCGGGGACGTGTGGCAAGTCCGGCCAGGGCGTTCCGGTGACGGACGGCCAGCCGACCCTGCTCATCGAGAACCTGATTGTGGGAGGCAGCGATACGGGAGATGGCGACTAAGCCGACGCGGTCCGCAAAAAAAACGACGCAGGCGACGCGCACGCGCAGAAGCGGCGCGTCGTCGGGCGGTTTTTTTTCCCGTCTTTCCAACCTTCGTCCGCCGCAGATCGACTTCGCCGAGCTGACGGGCAGGGCGGCGTTTTTCCTGACGATTGCCTGCGCGCTTGTCCTCGTCCTCGATGTCTATCTCGTTGCCTGCCTCTTCACCGGCTGGACCGGCGCGCTCGGCGGTGCCGCGCGAAGCGCACTGACCGGCGCGCTTGGGGGAGCGGTGCTCATTCCTCTCGTCTTTGCCGGATATCTCTGCGTCTCCGTCATCACGCGAAGAAAAATTCCCCAGCCGGTCGGACAGGTTATGGGGACCGTTCTGCTTTATTTCTGCACCGCCCTCCTGCTCGGCCTGATCGACCTCGCCTACGCGGGGCACCCGCCCTTTGCCCTGCTCGAGCCGGGACGCGTGGGTGCGGGCATCGCGCACTGGGCGTTCGAGAACATCGGGCCGCTCGGCACGACGCTCGCGGGCGTTGCCGCGGCCTGTCTCACGCTGATCTGTTTCGGCTTCACCGCGCCCTTTGCAGCACTGGTGGAGAGCGTCCAGCGATTGCTTGCGAGGGAGAGAAAACCGAAGCCGCCCAAGGCGCCCTCTGCCGAAGGGGAAGATTCTTTCGTGGATTTTGACGAATCGAACGAGCCCGAGCAACCCGAACAAAATATGCCGACGAATATTCAATCCTTGAACGGTACGTACTTGTACGTCAATGAATCGGACGAGGCTGTGCAGAGCCGGAGAAAAGCGAAACTCGAACAGGCGCGGGCATCGGCCGCAGAACGGGTGGAGGAGCCTTCGAACGAGGATGTCCTGCTCCCGTCGCCGGTCGACGTGACGCCGGTCGACGAGATCGAATACGATGCGGACACGGGTGCGCCGAAGGGGCAGTTCCCGCCGCCTGCTGAGATCTACGGCCCGGAGACGGACGACGACGGCGGCATCACGCAGGAGATGGCGCGCCCCTGGGGCGAGCGGATCATCGATTCGCTCGCGCAGTTCGGCATCGAGGCGGAATTGGCGGAGATTTTGCTCGGGCCGACCGTCATCCAATTCCGCATCCAGCCGCTCCCCGGCGTCAAGGTGAACAAGATCGTCGCGCTGTCGAACGACCTCGCGCTGGCGCTCGCCGTGGCGAGCCTCCGCGTCGAGGCCCCGATCCCCGGTAAGCCGTATGTCGGCATCGAAATCCCGAACCCGAAGCGGCGCGGCATCACACTCCGCTCGGTCCTCGAGGACGACGCGTTTCAGGACACGGAGAAGAGCCTGCCGCTCCCCATGGGCGTCACGATCAACGGCGACCCGCTCGTCATCGGTCTCGAAGAACTGCCGCATCTGCTCGTCGCGGGGACGACGGGGTCTGGGAAGAGCGTCTTCGTCAACAGCTGCATCGTCGGCCTCTGCTCCATGCGCAGGCCGGACGAGCTCAAGATGGTGCTGGTCGACCCGAAGCGCGTCGAGATGGCGGTGTACGAAAAGCTGCCGCACCTCCTGACGCCGCCGGTGA
>JAJDHV010000038.1 GCA_030266365.1 Synergistaceae bacterium OttesenSCG-928-I11
CCAGCGTTCGATGAGGCGCTCTTTGTTGGCGGCGTCCCACTGGTCGTCTTGATTGACGAGGTTCATTTTCGAGAATTCGAAACCTGTTTCGGACGGTTTGGCGAGTTTGGAGAGCGGGATGACGTGCCATTTGGAGATGGTGGTCATGGCGTCGCCGCCCAGTACCCAGTCGTAGAGTTTTTTCGCGTTCAGGGGGTCGGGGCCGTCCTTGATGAGGGACATCGAGGCTGTCTCGAAGCCGGTGCCGTCGGTGGGGATGACGATGTCGAGCGGCGCGCCCTCGACCTTGAGTTTGATCTGGTCGTGGAGGTAGCCGATGGCGATCGGAATTTCGCCGATGGCGACGCTCTTGCCCGGTGCGGAGCCGGAGCGGGTGAACTGCTCGATGGAGTTGTTGAGTTTTTTGAAGTAGGCGAAGGCCTTGTCCTCGTCGCCGCCGTTGATGCGGATGACGGTGGTCACCATGTTATAGGCGGTGCCGGACGTGCTCGGGTGCGCGACGCGGACCATCTTGGCGTATTCGGGCTTGACGAGGTCGGCCCAGCTTGTGGGCATCGTGAGGCCGAGCTCCTTCGCGCGGTTCGTGTTCATGCAGTATGCGATGGGGGCGACGTAGAGGCCGATCCAGTAGTTGTCGGCGTCGCGATATTTGGCGTCGATGCTGTCCGCGACGCGCGAGCGATAGGGAATCGTGAGGCCCTTGAGCTTGGCCTCGATGTGCTGGGTGCCGACGCCGCCGACCCAGATGGAGGCCTGGGGGTTGGCACGCTCCGCTTCGAGGCGGGCGACCGCTTCGCCGCCGGAGAGACGGACCCACTCGACCTTGATCCCGGTCTGTTTCTCGAACTCGTCGAAGAGTGCCTTGGCAAGGGGCTCTTCCATGGTGGTGTAGGCTTTGACGACTTCAGCAGCGGCCGCCATGCCGACGCCGAGACAGAAAACCGCTACCAACGACAACAGAAACGCTTTGACTGAAACCTTCATCGATTGTTGCCTCCCATCGGTTTTTGTTGCGATTTTTTTACTGCGTTTACATTATAACAACGGAGATTGAGAAAAACAACACGAAAAAGAGTACAACAAGCGGCACAAAATCAATTTCGCGTATATAATGAGAGGCGACCCTGAATATTCGAACATTCCGCGCACCCGAGATGGGGAGTGATAGCCTTGCCCTCGATAGCAGGACATTCGTCGAGCAAAATCTACACCGCCGGTCCCGAGGACTACGATGCCATTGTCGAAGTATGGGAGCAATCCGTGCGCACGACGCACGACTTCGTCACGCCGGACGACATCGACCACTTCAAACCGCTCATCCGCAACGAGATGCTGCCCAAAACGGACGTCGTCTACATGAAGGACGACGAGGGGCGAATATCGGGCTTCGCGGGCGTCGTCGGCGACAAGATCGAGATGCTCTTCGTCTCGCCGAGGTATTTCGGCAAGGGGATCGGCAAAAAATTGTTCTGGCACGCCGTGTGCGAGATGCAGGCGTACAAACTCGACGTCAACGAGAGCAACCTTTCGGCGGTCAACTTCTACATGCGACAGGGCTGCAAGGTAATCGGGCGCTCCCCGCTGGACGGCATGGGCAAGCCGTACCCGATCCTGCACCTCGAGTGGACGCACACGGCCTGACCGCTCCCCCTCGCCGCGCTTGACTTCGGCGCGCGCCGGTATTATGATCTCCTGCACGGACAATTCGTTTGCGCGCGTCGGTCCATCTTCCGCCGGGAATCTGGACAGGTAACGACGCAGATTATAAATAAGTTCACATTATCAGGCCTTCGGATGTGAGGGGCCTGATATTTTTTTGGGGGAAGTTGGGATGACGATGACGACGGAGAAAACAGAGCGATTTGAACATGCGTTGCTCACGGGCGGCCTGTGGGGGCTGATCGCGAAATATTCCTTCCCCAGCGTGACGAGCATGGTGGGGATTTCGCTGTATATTCTGGCGGACACGTACTTCATCGCGAACGGGATCGGCGAGCTCGCGCTCGCGTCGCTCAACATCGCGATGCCGATCTACGCGGTCATCGGGTGCATGGGCAACATGATCGGCGTCGGCGGGGCGACGGTGTTCGCCATCGCGCGCGAGGTCGGCGACCGGCGGACGCGCGACGAGGTCTTCACGCTCTGCATCGGGACCGTCCTCGCCTTCGGCGTCGCCCTCTCGCTCCTCGGGCTCTTTTTTTCGCGCGAGATCTCGCTCGTCATGGGCGCGTCGCCGGAGACGCTCCCCTACACCGACACGTACCTCCGCGTGCTCCTGATCTTCGCGCCCGCGTTCGTCGCGAACAACGTGCTGACCGCGTTCGTCCGCAACGACGGCGCGCCGAACCTTGCGATGGCATCGATGCTCGGCGGCGTCGTCTTCAACATCATCTTCGACTATATTCTCATCTACATCGTCGGGTGGGGCATGTTCGGCGCGATCATCGCGACCTGCTTCTCCCCCATCGTGGGCATGGCGATCATCTCCATACACTTCCTGCGCCGCGCGAACACGTTCCGCCTCCGGCGCGCGCGGCCGTCCGGCGCGATTCTGCTGCGCGTGATCCGGGGCGGAGCCGCGACGTTCGTCACGGAGATCGCGACGGGGATCGTCGTTCTGCTCTTCAACTTCAAGCTGCTCGCGCTGCTGGGGGACCTCGGCGTGGCGGCGTACGGCGCGATCGCGAACCTGTCATACGTCGTGATCTCGATTTTCAACGGCATGGGGCAGGGAATCCAGCCGATCGTCAGCACGAACTACGGCGCCGGGCAGCTCGACCGCTGCAACCGCACCATGCGCAACGCGGCAATCGCCGCCTTCGCCGTCAGCCTCCTGCTCGCTGGCGCGATCCTGGCGTTCCCGCAGGAGATCATCGCGCTCTTCAACAAGGACGACAACGTCAAGCTCGCACAGATCGCCGAGCGGGGCATCGTCATCTACTTCACGTGCCTGCTCTTCTGCGGCGTCAACATCGTCACCGCGGCGTGGTATCAGGCCATGCTGATGAGCCGCGCCGCCATCCTGATCTCCATGACGCGCGGGCTGCTCGGCGTGATCGTCGGCCTCTCGGTCCTGCCGAGACTCTTCGGCGCAACGGGCATCTGGATGACCGCGCCGTTCGCGGACATGCTCGGCACAGTCGCCGTCGTCCTGCTCGTCCTCCACGAACGCGACAAAAAAAGCCGGTCGTCGCCCGGCCAGCCATTTCCGTAGATTCTTGCTATACTCTCCCATATCCCCATCGGGAGGTTATATGAGCAAGGGAGGAATCGCCATGCTGTTCGTCTGTTATCCGAAATGAACGACCTGTGCGCGGGCCAGGGCCTGGCTCGACGAACGCGCAATCGCGTACGATTTTCGCGACATCAAGACCGACAACCCGAACGAAAAAGAGTTGAAAGCGTGGTTTGAAAAGAGCGGTCTTCCGCTCAAAAAAATGTTCAACACCAGCGGAAACGCCTACAAGGACCTCGGCCTGAAGGACAGACTGCCGAAGATGAGCGAAGCCGAGCAGATCGCGCTGCTCGCGACGGACGGCATGCTCGTCAAACGCCCGATCGTCGTCCGAGACGACCTCGTCCTCGTCGGCTTCAAGGAGGACGAGTGGGCGGAGAAGTTGAAAAAATAAAAAGACGAACGAGGGAGCTTCATTGATCAAAAAGCTTTTCGACATCGCCCTCTCCTTCGCCAAGACGGGAATCACCGCCTACGGCGGCGGGCCGTCCATGGTGCCGATCCTCAAGGCGGAGGTCGTGGACCGCAAAAAATGGATCGGTACGGAGGACTTCATGGACGCGCTCGCCATCGGCAACGCACTCCCCGGCCTCATCGTCATCAAGATGGCGGCCGTCGTCGGGACCAGAGCCGCGGGCTGGCTCGGCTGCCTCATCGCCATGCTCGCCATCGTATTGCCGAGCTCCGTCGCGATGTTCCTGATCGCGGGATTCGTCCAGCAGGTCAGCGACAACCCGGTGGTGGCAAGCGCGCTTCGCGGCCTGCGCCCCGTCGTCGTCGCGATGCTCGCCTACGCCTCCTGGGACATGGCGCCGAGCGCCCTCAAGGAACAGCGCACAATCGCCATCGCCCTGATCGCGCTCACGTTGATGATCTACACCGGCATTCACCCCGCGCTCGTCGTCGTCATGGGCGCGGCGCTCGGCATCGGCCTCAAGCTGTAAAAATGGACACACTGCTCGCGCTCTTCGTCTCGTTCTTCAAGATCGGGCTGGTCGGCTACGGCGGCGGCCCTTCCCTCATCCCGCTCATCAAGGAGGAGGTCGTGAACGTCCGCGGCTGGATGGACGCCCTCCGCTTCGTCGACATGGTCGCCATCGGCAACGCCATCCCCGGCCCCATCGCGACAAAGCTCTCGCTCGTCGTCGGCTACGAGGTCGCGGGCTTCGCCGGCATCGTCACGGCAACCGTCGCCATCGCCCTCCCCGGCGTCGCGCTCGTCCTGCTGCTCATGAAGTGCGTCGACCGCGTCAAGGACAATCCACGCATCCAGAGCATGATGAAGGGCCTCCGCCCCGTCGTCGTCGCAATCCTCGCCTACGCTGCCTACGACATGTCGTACGGCTCGCTCGTCGACCTGTACACCTGGGCGATCGCGGGCATCGCGTTCGCCCTCATGATCTTCACAAAAATCCACCCCGCCCTCCTCGTCGTCGCAGGCGCAATCGCCGGCGTGTCGCTGGGGTTGTAGACCGCGCCTCAATCCTCGCCCTCCCGGTATTGTAAATAATCGAGAAAACGGGTCGTCACGGCGGAGGCGCGGGAGAGATCGCGCAGAACGAGGCCGAGTTTGCGTCGCCGGGGTTTTTCGAGTCGTTTTTTCACGATCCGGTACGGCGAGCGATGCAGGGCGAGGGCGGGTTGAATGGTGATGCCGAGGCCGACCTCGACCATGGCAAGGATCGTGTAGTAGTCCCAGCCGGTAAAGCGCCCCTTCGGGACGATGTCGTTCTCGCGGAAAAAATCGGTCAGGTCCTCCTCCAACCCCTCAGCGAGGAGGATGAATTCTTCGTCGCGAAGGGCGTCGATCGGGATGGCGTCGAGCGCCGCCAGAGGGTGCCCCTCAGGGAGGGCGACGAGAAATTCGTCGCCGCCGAGCGGGATCGTCGCCATGTCGAGCCCGCTCGGTATTCGAAGAAATCCGCAGTCGACGCGCCCCTGCACGAGCCACTCGGCAATTTCGCCGTACTCCCCGTGCAGCAGCTCGACGTCGATGTTCGGATAGTCCTCGCGGAATTTTTTCAGGATGCGCGGCAGCCAGTGCAGCGCAACGGTGACGAACGTGCCGATCCGCAGCAGTCCGCGCTGTAAGCCGTGCAGGTCGTCGACCTCGAAAGCGAGGTCGCGCTCGGCCTCGCAGACGGCGCGGATGTGCGGCAGCAGGCGCACACCATCGGACGTGAGGCGCGCGCCCGACCGGTCACGCACGAAGAGCGACACCCCCCACTCCTCCTCCATCGAATTCAGGATGTGGCTCATGCCCGACTGCGTATAACCGAGGGCCTCTGCCGCCTTCGTCAGGCTCCCAAGCTCCGCCGTCCGCAAAAAGGCCTCGTATTTCTGGATGTTCATTGCGCCACCTTCCATTCAATAATTTCATGATAAACATTAGAAACACGCGCTTTATTCATATAGCGAAGTATATTATGATGGACTCGTCAGGGCAAGTCTCCGGAGTTCTTGCAGACAAGCGGATCGGACGTCCGAATCGACAGAAAGGAGACTGGCCATGTGGGTGTTCAACATGATTCTCTGCTGCGCAATCGGCTTCGGCGGCTTCGGCCTCGGAATCTACATGATGATGAAGGCGGACAGGGAAAAAGCCGCAGCGAAAGCACGCTGACCCAAACAAACAAATCGCAACGCCGGACCTCAGCCATCCGGACTGAACCTCAACCGACCGGAGCCGGGCAAGGCTCCCAGAAAAAAATCGAGACCCTCGCATGTGCGAGGGTCTCGATTTTTTTGCGCGTTTGGGCATGGTTGGTATGCGCGTTTTGTTACTTGCAATTCTGCTTTCTTGCCTACCTGATGCGGATCAGGATCCCATCATCGCTATTTTGCCGAAAAAGGTTCCGATCGGCCCCGTACAGTTTCAGGTCGCTCTGCGCAAGCATGCGCTTCATCGTTGCCTTGGTTTCGTCGGAACCGATTTTCCAAGCGCCGACAAAACCGATATAGATTTTTTCATCCTCTGTAACCACGCGGAGTTTTCCATACTTCGCGACTTCTTCTTCAATGCCTCTGTCGGCATAGCGCGAAAGTGTTCTGACAACGTTGCTCGCTACATCGTACGTGTCATCACCTGGAACGGCAACCATTTCGTATGTTTCCGAATAACAGGCCAGCCATGCCGAACGCAATGATCTGAGGCTGTTTTGCAGCTTCCCTGCTTCCGCGAAAGCATCAGCGGTGACGTTCGATACGCCACCCAGCAGAATCGCCCCCGTCAACACTACGATGATGACAATGACAATGAGCAGTTCAACCAGCGAAAACCCTCTTCGTGCCAAAACGGCGGCCCTTGTTTTGTGCATTACAACATGCCTCCTCTAAACACACTGCATAACGGTCGTTTCGATATCACTCACATCCGAGCGGCACCCGACGATGATCAACCGTCGATCACTCGGACGATCCACTTCGCCATCGTGTGCCCATCGTATTTGACATCTCTCATGTCGATGGCGCTATCGGCTCTGCCGTCGTCGGGGTCTGCCACCAGAACGGCAATTCCCTTGCCGAAACCCGCGTTCGTCACCATGGAGGCTTCGAACTCGTTCTGTTTGGCTGTACGACGAAGCAACAGCTTGACCTCGCCCTTTGTGCAACCGGTTTGCTCGCAGGTTGCCACACCGATATATTCCGCATCTTCAAACACACCGTACGTGTTCTTGACAATTGCCATACGATAGGATCGCGCTGTGTCGAGTTCGGGGTGCCAAAATATATATGTCGCCCACAAACCCTCCACAGGGCCCCGATCCTGTCTTTGCGACCGTTCGTACGCATCGTCCGCATCTACGGTGATTCTATCGTCGCAGCAATCGTCGTCACCGCTTGCCGCCATCGCACAATGCACGTGCATGAGACAGATTATTGTTACGAGCAGAGCGACAGCCAGTACAGACTCCGAACACCTCCAAAAGCGCATATACGTTTTATTTCTCTCGCCAATAGTTGATGACACTCGACGCGCTCTTCATCTTTGCGCCTTTCACTGCACCCTCATCAATCGTAAAGAAAGGCACTTTTTCGGCACCAGAACTTGGCATATTCATCTTGTCCTCTTTGTACGCAACATCTTTGACATCATCTTTTTTGTTGGGGTCCGTATCGACGGTGTCATAGGTGACGACCAGCGTTTCTCTCGTCCCTTGCTTCGAATGCGTCAGGCCGGTGATCTTGATCCCCCCGAATTCCTGCGCTTTTTTCGTCGCGCCCTCCCATAAGACCGGCGCGCCTGTCGCCACGTCGATCGCATACAGCTTGCTGATGCCATTCATATTGCGTTCGCCGCACTTGCCTTTTTCCGCATTTTTGATGATCTCATCCATATAGGTCGCCACATACAGGGTTCCGTTGATAATCACCGGTTTCGTCGAGACGTACTCGTCCTTGTACTTTGTACGCTTTTCGAGCCCGAAGAACCATCCTGTCTTGCCAACATCGTTCATCGGGTTGAGAACGTCGTCGACATTCCCGTTCCACGCCAGTTCCTTCCAGCCCTTGCCATCGCCCATGTCTCTGTACTGCGTAGCACTGTCGGTTCGAGCTTCGGTGTTGAATGCGAAGATGACCTGACTCCCGTTTTCGAGCATCGCCGAGTTGTTCGCGTCGTTGTTCCTTGTTCCAACATTCGCGGTGCCCCCGGCTATCCAAAGAAGATTATTCTTTCTGTAAATGGCGACACCGTGAGGAATGGCGAAGTTTCCGTCCACCGCGTTCTTGTTTTTTTGCAGCGAAGCGAGGAGAGAAATCTCCCAAACACCCGGCTCATGAGACGAGTCGCGAGCCAGGTCGGTATCGTCTCCGAAATTGATCATGAAGATACGCCCCAAGTTGTCCGCTACAAAGGCTTTGCTTGTGACATATGCGTTCAGGTCGGAGCGGTAGAGAGACGGCTCTGAGATCATCATACCCATCGCAGGTGCCGTTGTCGCAATAGGTGCACTGGCATCTTTGATATTATCACTATGGGAGTTGAACATCTTGAGCAGCGTTCCGTCCTTGGGATCAATGATGAACAGTGCCGCGCCCTCGGTGCCATTGTACTTTTCAAGGCCGTTTGTATCCTTTTCGAGCTTGCTTTTCATGCCACCGGGCAGGATGATGACATTTTGCAAATGAAAGCTTCTGTTGTCAACACCCGTCAAAACTTCTCCGACCACGCTCAAAGCGGGTTTGGGGCTGTTGAAGCCAAGTTGCTTGAAGCCATTCGATGTTTTGTCGTCGGTGAGATCGCTCTTCCAATTAATTGACTGCCCCGTTGCAACCGTCAAAGCCGTCTCGGTGGCATTGAGGCTGACGGATGAAATTTTGGACGTAAACGAGTCGGTATCCGTTCCGGTATTGCCATCCACCACCGTCTCCCGGTACCACATGAATTTCGGGCTATCCGGATTGTTCACATCCATCATATAGATGCCGTTACCGGCACGACCGAGCGGCGCGACCAGATAGGAACCCCAATCGCTTGCCTGTCCGCCGCTCGTCAGATCGAAATGCCTGAGCTGCAACGGGCCATCGAGCAGATATAGCGGACGCGAACGGACATCCGGGCTGAGTTCCTTTGGGTCGTCCTCTTTCTCAACGTCGACCCACGCGCGAGTGCCATCGGTCGGCGAGCTCGTTTTGGTCGCAGCGAGCCGCGTCGGCAGTAGGACAGGCGGCACCAGCAGTGCCTTCGTCTCTTTGAGGTTTACGGGCTCGATGACGTGGAGAATGCCGTCATTTGTCTGCCCGTACAATCTGGTTGCTCTGTCCGCTTGCGTATGGGTCCAGGGCCCATAGCCGGGCAGCGAGTTTGCCCATTTCGGCGGACCAGCAATGACGAGACCGGATTGACCGAAATCCGCAAGCATGTAATCGCGCGGGAAGAGGTACTCGTCCTCATTACCACCAGCTTTATAATTTTCATACGAGAAGTCGTAGCCCAAAAGCCACTGGCGGAAGGCCTCGGCTGGCGTATTGTCGATACTCCAAGGTTCGCCCCGAGCTCTTATTTTCCCCACCTGTAGGCCTGTCAATTTGGCGAACTCACCGTTATCGCCTGTATTGCCTTTAAGAAGGGGCATGAATTTTTTACTGCTTACACTCCAATATTGAATGTCTCGATCTGCCACTCCCTCATTCCTGTCGGCGAGAAGCCGTTTGCCCATCTCGGCCTTGCTCTTTACCTCCAAAGTGCCGTCGTCGCGTTTGAACGTGCTGTAGCGGCGAAGCGCCCCCTGCCACTGGTTGCTGTTGACGATACGATAACCCGCAGAATACAGGTTCATCTGCTCTTTATCGTCATCCAGATCGACAGGAGCACCCTCCGTCATCGTGCCCTTCTCCGGCTGTTCGAGGTCGCTGTTGATGAGCTTGAAGGCATCCTGCAAGGCCTTGTACAACTCAAGGGGGTTGTCGACGATCGTAGCTTTAAAATGTTTGTTCTCGGGTGTCTCATCTGGATTGCCGGACTGCCCGGCGCGAGCCATACTGTGGAGGCGCTCGTGCATGAACTTGATGTTTTCTCTCGCTGTGACGTCTTCAGCCGGCACTTGGTCTGTACTCGCCAGAAAACCAATGACCAGGGTACGAATGGGTTTGTTCGGGTTGACCTCCTCGAAGCTCTTTATCGAGCCGTTGGCGTTGAGTTCTTTCACCTTATGCAACGGCTCGTAGATGACTCCGCTTTTATTTGCCTTCCCCTCGGTTGCGTAGTTTGTGCTGTGGTACAGGTTGGCGATGGCGTCCTCCGCGAGGTACGGGTCGGCGTTCGTCGCTTTTATCTCACTGCCAGAGGTAATCACGACGACCCAGTTGTCCTCGCACTCGTCCTGAATGGGGAACGAGATCGGGTCGAGGTCGGTTATGGACGCTTTGGGCGACGAGCTCTTCCAACTACCGTCGACGGGCTCCCCCTTGGAATTAAGCCCCTTAATATAGGGCGAAAAGAAGTCGCGCACCGAGCCGACCGCTTCGCCGGAGCCAGACATAAAATCCGCTATCGCCGTTTGTTTTATGGGTTTTGGTGCTGAGTATTCTAGTTTTGTTGTCCTCGAAGAGTACCAGATATAACCACTCTTCCTATACCAATCAAGATTCGCCTCACCCTCCAACTTTGGATCGGGGTACATGATCATAGCAAGCGGTAAGTTGCCAGTAATTTTGAGCTCAGGGTTGAAAAACCGATAAAAGTAATAGTCATTGCCTGGTCGCCTGATGTCTTCTACACCGTCGATCCAGAGGCGAAACTTTTGAGCATGCGTGATTTCGCCCTGCCGCTCTTTCTTCCAGACCTTGGAGTACTCGGCGAACGGCAGCTTGAGGTACCCCCGCCGCACCACTCTGTAAGCATTCTTTTCCTCATCGGTGCCGCTCGTTGGGTAAAGTGCCCCGGTCGTGTTGTTTGCCCAAATTACATAACTCTGCGAATTGGTGCCAGAAAGATTTTGAGGTTGCCCTGTAATCGTATACCCGGACGTTCCGTGAACGTACGGTGCCAAGGGTGTTTCGCCCGATTCTGTGCCACCGTATGGGTACCCTTTATACGTTGTCATCGCGGGGCTAGGAACATAAGTCGGCGACGAATAACCGTTTGCCATACCGAACCGGATATTTTCGAAGTTTGCCGGATCTTCCAGAAGATTCCACAGGGCGAGCTTCATCTGGTACATGCGACTGTCGTTGGGGACGAGGTCGACGGTATTAAAAGTTTCAGGCGGTTTCTTCCAGTGCTTGGGGTTTTTGAAGACCAATGCGTACGGCAAAGAACCGCTCGGAATCTCGCCATAGTTGTATACAAAATCGGAGTCGTCTCCGTCAACCGCCTTTTTATGTAAGTCCTGGAAAGCCGTCTCTCTCTGGAAGAGATGCTGCATGGTAATTTTAGTGTCGTCGGTGTCGCTATAGGTGAAGCCGTACAGACTGTAGAGAGGCTCTTTGGACTCGTCGCAAGAAAGCGGGAAGTAGTAATGTTCTTCGATTTTGTAAGTACTATCACCAGTCCTAAAGTTATTCTTTGGATCAACATCACGCCCATACATATTGGCTTCGACATATTTGCCGTCCTTGTCCTTGCAGACTGTGTAACCGGTTGCGGTTGAGGATTTGCTGCTATTCGCCGGGGGCAGTTGCCCGGAGCCGAACGTCGCGTACTGCATCATCTCCACAACCTCTTCTTTGCCATAACCAAATGCATTCTCGGTTGCTTCCCAATTGGCTGCATCCACATTATTTGTTAAGGAACTTTTAAGCACGACGTTTGGCTGCAAACCTTTTGGTGAAAAACCCATCGTATTGCTCGTATCGAGAAAGAAGAGCACGTTGGCTTTACGAACCTTCGCAAGCTCGACGTCCGCGTCGTCCAGCATGACGTCGGACTTTGCCGGCGCGACGACGTTCAGGGTATCAAACCCAGCTTCTGCCAGAACGGCACCAACCGGCACGAACAGTTGATAAAGAAACATGCACAGAGAAAAAAATGCGATTCTTCTGTGTTTCGGTTCATCATATTTTTTAACGCTCATCTTTCGCCACCTCCGTCATTATTCTTCGTCGATCGCCTGGACGACGGCTGTCTCGATCATCTTTAGCGGACCGCCGTCGACTGGCTCCAACAATGCCCGCACGAGATAGATACCGGCATTGCCTATGTCACTGGCGCCCTCACTCACATTGAGCGTAGGTCCTTCATCTTTGGCAGTTACCGCGATAAAGGACATCACCGGCGGCAGCGTCGCCTTAAGGTCGTCATCGTTTTTGATCGGCACATCGGTGTACCGCATGTCATATATTTTGACGGTGTATTTGTAATCGGCACCGCCGATGGATACTGTTTCAAAATCGTCATCGTCACCATTTGCGGGCACAATGATGCCAACAACACCATTTTTATCCTTTATCAAAAGAGTTTCGAGCTCTTCAATCTCTCCACTGAATGATTCGTCGAAATTCCAGCTGAGAGGCGCTTCGGTCTTGGAGGACTTCATTGCCTCCCTCAAAAAAATTTTACCCCGTTCGACCCCTTCCTGAAGAAGGTTATATGCCTCGCCCTGCGCAATCGTCACGCGAGACGAACCAGCGTACGTGTTGAACATGTACGCGATGCCGCCCATGATCGCCACGCCCACGATGGAAATGATCAACACCGATACGAGCGAAAACCCGGAACGCGCTTTCCCTTTTCCAGCCTTCATCTTTTTTATTTCAGACACCCCCTAATCAACTTGTAGGTTTCGTATACGCCAAGTCATGAAGAAATCTTCGTAATAGACATCGTCGTCGAAGTCAACATCATCCCAAAGAGACTCAGTTTCAAAGATTCCGTCTTGGTTACGATATTTAAACTCCCTCGATTTTATCGCGTTCATGGTCGCAGAGCGCTCATTCCGTCCAGAGTCAGCAATATCTCCCTCCGCGAGAACCCACACCGTTATCTGCCGCTTATCCTGTCCCGGCAGGAAGCGAATGGATTTGATGCCTTCCACGCGGAAACCGGGCAATGCCGCCGGATCTGTCGGCAGCGAAGGATCGACTGGATCGTCTTCAACGACATCCAACATATAAAACGTCGAATTATCGTCCACAAACGCGACCGAAGCGTGGAGCAGATAAAGGTCCGCGTACGGCCGGATGACGTTTCGCGCCAAGATATCGAGCGATGTCGGCAAATTTTTGCTTTTGGGGGTAACACCGCCGACAGTCAGCTCAAGTTCATCACTTCCGGCTGTTGCCTTTTCCACGAAAAGTGGGTGCGTGTCCATCCCGGGGAACGTGATAAACGAGCGAACATTGCCTTTTTGATCTGGCAAGATGCTGGCAGGGTTGCCCGGGGCGACAACAAGATCGAAGCTAGCCCCAACAAATTTGAGCAACACTCCGTCAGCAACATTATCTTCGGGGTTTACATCGCTGAAGGTATACTCAGCCTTGCCCTCATATTTCAAACCTGCGGGCAACGAATAGACGACTTTGAGAACATCGCCATATTTAACGCTGCCGGAATTTTTCGGATTTGCCGAAACCTCAACTGGCGAATCCCAAGCAGAGATAAACTTATCCGATCCCCACGAGCGCGAACCGCCAAAGTAATAATCAAAATTTCCCGCGGGCACACCGATGCCCGCGTTTTGCAGGGAGACTTTCAATATATTGAAAACATCCTGCGCTCTTCTTCGTGCAACCGTCTGATCGCTGGTCACCTGGTACATCGTCATCATCCCATACAAAAGAGAAGCGGCGACGCCCATTACGATGACCATCAGCAGCATCACAATGACGAGTTCGACCAGCGAAAAACCGCCGTGGCGTGCTTTTATTTTTCTGAAAAAATTAAGGCAGGTCGCCGACGTTTTTCCAACCACTGGCGCTCACCTCCCTCTTCATCGGTGGTATCAAAGTCTTGTTCGGCTCCGAAATTCTATAAACCTCCACCGTCACATCAGCCGAGGTCGCTTTCGTCGGATTCATTTCGTCGTTGAGCTTGCGCTCCACTTTGAACTCGAGGCCTCCCATCTGTTTGGAAGGGAAGGCGTCATTCACTTCTTTCGTAAAAGCCACGGAATCCGCGCTCAGCGGAATGGCCTCTGCCCACTCAAGAACTCGAAGCCCAAGCTCCTTCGCATTCTCATATGCCTTGTGGTCGATGGACATCCGTGCGATTGTGACGCCCGCCAACACGCCCACAAGGACGATGGCGAGTATCAAAACCGCCAGAAGCATTTCGACCAACGATGAACCTTTTCGTCTTCTTCCTCTCATTCCATATCGTACAAAAAAAATTCGCATTGGCAGCAACTCCAAATGTAGAAAAAGATGTTTTCATCCGATCGGCTTAATTTTACAACTCACCAAGACTATATACAATGGGACTTTAGTCCCTGTTTCCAAATCGGCACAATAACACGCATTTTTACCTACGATCTCCAGACACGCCGAATACACCATAAAAAAACAAGGTCTCCGCTTGTTGCCGGAGACCTTGAAAAATATCTTTACGATCTATGGGCGAGGGCTTTGAGAACGACCCCGTACTGTACGAAATTCGCTCTTGTTCGAACCGGACTTTTTCGCCAAATCGGTCTTCGAGAAGAGGTTCTTGTCGCTGTGAACTTGTGTGCGATGAACTTTGCGAACATCGGCTTGTCCTGCTTGAATGCGCGTGGTTTGATGCAATTCCTTTTTGCGATGGCGTTTCCTACGCAGTGTGCCGTTTGCGTTGTAGTTTGTGCGATGAAACCCAATCCAGCACTGACAAGCGACACGGCGAAACATGCGAGCCCGACGCCGCTCATCCATGTTGCCTCCGTCACGAGGGAAAGCGGCATGATGAGCAACCATCCGATTGTCGACGCTAACGCTATATCGTATGCGCGATTCAATTTCAGGCTGAACCTATTGAATACACGTTGCCAGAACAGATAGTGCCTTGCTTCCAAATTTTTTGTCTCCTTTCTCTTAAGAGCATTTCGTTATTTCACGTTCTCCTTTTCATTTCCTCCTTTCCGAAGAACGGGGATATTATGGGACTGCAAAATGAAGTTTGTCAACCGTAATGGAATTAGCTTCCCCTCGCCGTCATGTACCCATACTGTACCCAGAAAACAAAAAAGACTCAGGTCGAAAACCCCTGAGCCCTTGCTATCACTGGAGCGGAAAACGGGATTCGAACCCGCGACCCTTGGCTTGGGAAGCCAATGCTCTACCAGCTGAGCTATTTCCGCATGAAACATGCGCATCACTGAAAGCAATTTTTCCGTGACACCTACCGAATTGTATAAGCCAATACTCGTTTCGTCAAGGGGACTCTGAATGTTTGGGTATAAATTTGATGACTTTTTAGAGACTGAAAGGAGCGAATTTATGGAGAAAATTATTGAAGAATTTCTCGCTTTTAGACGTGCAGAAGGTCTCGCAAAAACGACCCTAAACGACTATAAATACCACCTCTCTCGCCTTGCCGATTTGATAAAAAAATCCAAAGAAAACGACCCATATAGAGATGCCGTTTTGGCATACCTTAGCGATGCCAAGAAACCGAACACATACAATATTAGGCACAAGTATATGAAAAAATTTTTTGACTGGTGCTTGGAAGAAAAAATATTGGACTGTCAGCATCCGTTACGAGGTTTGAAGAAACGTCGTCCCCAGAACCGCATTGTCAGCATCAGCGACGAGGATATAACACGGCTGCTTGCACTACCTGACAAAACCACGTTCGCTGGATATAGGAATTTCTGCCTCATGATTTTTAGCCTTGATACTGCATGTAGACCAAGACCATACGGCTTTTCATAATCAATGTACTGCACGACCACAGGATACGTTTCGTCCTCATAATTCCGTGGGTCAAATTTAACCGTTTTTTCGTCTCCATCTTCATCTTCAATTGTGTATGTGAACTCTTTACGTGTCGCCCAGAAATCGCTCAATGTTCTGATGTGACCGTCAATCATCATACATAGGCGACCTTTGTTCTCTATCAGATGATAACCATTTTCAATCGCATACAACAATAAACTTTCGTTGATATTGCTATTGGTGACGTCGCCATATTCTTCCAATATTTC
>JAJDHV010000039.1 GCA_030266365.1 Synergistaceae bacterium OttesenSCG-928-I11
CAAATACACCAGTCGTATCTACCTCCTCAAGACACCATACAGGTAGGCTCAACCCACGCATTTTATTGGACACAGCTATAGCAGCTTGTCCAGCAGATGAACACGAATTGGCAGGAATGCTCCAAGCCTTTTCAGTCAGTTCATAGAACGCCATCTCATCAGCGGTCATCTTGACGATATAAGTTGGCTTTGGCGATTTGCCAATGTAGTTGCCTAGCATCTCGGCAAGTTTATCATGTGTCATTTGCTCATGCTCTCCGGATGAGTCAGTATAACGAAAAGGTTCGCTTCCGTACTCTTTCAATAAGAAACCAACAATGAACGCTGAGAGATTACATGGGGCAAAACCATAGGTTTCTTCAAGGAAGTCGTAAAGCTCGCCAATGGAAATCTGGCCGTCGCGAGCAAATGCAACCTCGATTCGCTTATCCACTTCAACTTTGATTTTTGATATGGGTAGCGCTGCCGTCGTCGGATTTTCCCAATACTTGTCAATCTTCCACACGGTAGGAATAACATTCTTTTCTATGCCTACCACTACGCCGCTTGTTGCCTGCGTAATACCGAATTTTGCCGATTGCTTCATGGCGTGAGTAATTTTCAGTTGGCTTTCCGTAAGATTCTTGGCAAAATCAAACACATACGGGAACTTGTTCGTCACGATAGTCTGAAGGACACTCGCCACGCCTTGCCCGTTACCGCATTTCACACCTTCCTGGTTAGCGTAGGTATACACAATGAATTGACCGTTGTAGATACGGTTCTTCCAGTCTTGGTCTAAGACGTGTTTGGCTTTATCAGCACTTTCCCGAGACGACGTGTTTTGGTTGCCGTGGTAGTACAACGCCATAGCAGAGAAGTCTACATATTGCTCGAATGCTTCCTGCCCAAGCGGAGTGGATAGGGCATCTATAAATACGATATCTTCATATTGCTTATCGGCAACCGCCGTTCTGAAAACTTTCCGGAACGCCGCCGCTTCAGCATCGTCCTTAGCGAAAGCAATAACGGCGTGAAAATTCCATCTCGTAGGTTTGTCACGAAGAATGTTGATAGTACGAGTGAAGTCAGCCGTGGTTACAGGAGTGATTTTTCCAGTACCAGGTTCCGACTCAAACCGTAAGCGCAGAGGGGGAGAAAGCGACAATACGGTAGAAAGCCCGCCATCAAACACGAGTTTAGCGGTTGTGATACTCTGCCGCACTGTCTTTTTGTGATTGTCGATTTTCGCTTGGTCGCCAGCAAGTACTGCTGCGGCATAGACATAACGACCGCCGCTTATCGGATTGGAGACAAGAATGCCTTTATCTTTAAGTCCCTTGGCGATATTTTCTGCCTTGGTAGCACCCTCTAAATCAGTAATGCCTTCAAAGACATAACTGAGATTTTGCCCTGTCGCTTTGAAAAGGTCTATCGTGCCGCCCAAACGCTGGTCTATGGCCTGCATTATTAGGATAGCTTTCAAGACCGCTTTTTCATCCTCGCGGAGACTCTGTTGTTGCGGGAAGGTGTCCAGTATAAGCCGGATATCGGAGGTCAAATTATCCCTGCCTTTTTCGTAGAAGAAGTTCCAGAGCATATCTACCGTGAGAAGGGGGTGGTCATCATAGGGACCTGTATTCTTAATGAACCACTGAAAAGCCTTTACGTCGTCCGCGTTTGTGGTCTTTATAAAATCAAACATACTCCGCTGATTGGATTTGAATGCGGAAGCGATGTTTTTTAGGAGCAATGCCGCCATCGGGTGAAGCGGCATAATGTCCTTCATCACCTGCGGGTCTGTTATTCTCGCCACTGCCATAACTTTGGAACGGGAGTTCTTAACGCGATCGTTTAGGTCGTCGGCGAGTATATCCCACTGCGGTTCGGCCGCAGGCCTCACATTGAAAGCGTGGCCGATGAGATTGAACGCAATATTGTCCGGTAGCGCAATCGGTATGGAGATAAAGCGGTCGCTTACTTTTGACTGATTTCCTCTGTCGTTATCTGACACATAAATCTGCTGTGGCTCATGCGTAACCACGATGAAATAGAACGGCTTATTTTGAACCAAAGCGGCGACTTTCTGAAACTCAGAAAGACTCTCACGGTTGTTCTTGAAGTAATCGGAGAATTCGTCCCAAATAAATACGATTCTTGTGTTGTTTTTGTCGATGATATCCGTAAGCCAAGCAATGAGCCGATCGGAATCAATGGTCAGAGCGGTGATACCTTCTTTGTCGGCAAGACGGAAGATGTTATCCACCAAGGACTTTACCTCACCGTTCTTGCGAAGCACATTAAGCACTTCATCGGTTGTTGATTGAGAAAATAACGCTCGCCATTCCTTATCAGGGTTTTGAAGAAGGCTGTTAAACATCAACTTGTGGTCGGCATCTTCAAGCCAAGCAATGATGCTTTCTTTCAGAGTGTTCTCGCCACGGTAGCGTATGTTTTGTCGTGCAAGGGCGGCCTTGACGCTTTCCTGGATAGCAAAGAAGAGGTCGCGAGGGGACATTATGCCGCCGGAAGCATAACGATAAGCCAGCACTATTCCCTTGTTTTTATGGCCAATCAACTTTTCCCGCAGGTCTGTTTTTTTCTTCAAAGGCTCATACTTGTCCCAATAGGCACGAAGTTCCTCTTCCGGCACTTCGAGAATTCGCCGCAAAGCGAGAGCACATTGCGATTTCCCCGTACCATAAGCCCCCTCAATCCACAGAGTCTTGCCGCTGTTTTGCCTTGCTAAGGCACGTTCCATCTCCGTGAGCATATCAATGAATGTGCTGTGGGGATACGTATTCTCCCAAGGAGCACCGGCATCAATTGCCGCATCGTCGATGCAGGGGAAGTACCTTTCATCAATCTCGAAGTATTCGCTATATTTGTCGTTAGGCATTTGTCGCATCCCCCTTAAACAAGTTGAGTACGTCAATAGACGTCTTACCTTCTGCCAGAGTAATTTTTTCGAGGTCGTGCGTAAACGATGCCGTAATGAACTCTGAGTATTTCGCGGAAAGGCCCAAGAGCATTGGCGTCATATCTTCGCGGTCAAGTCCCAAAATACGCGTTGGGCTGATACCGTCGCGGTCGATGCTGTCGTTCAGGAGCGTGGCAAGCGTGAACTCTTTATAGTTGTTGCACTTCTCCGCGAACTTGAACAACCCATACAATACCACGCGCGGGTCGCTCACCGAGCATTTTGTGCGAACAAGGTCACCCTCATCGGTGACATATCCCCAATGGAGGCTTGTACCAAGCGGGGTTTCTACAAGACGTTTATATGATTTTGCTATTGATTTAGCATCTTTCGCTTTAATGTCAATCGCAGTCAGCATATCTTCAACCATTCGACGGGGAAAAATTCTACCAACATCAAAGTTGTTCACATACCACTCCATCTGAGGGTTTTCCGATACAAGATTGATGAGAATCAATCCTTGCGCTGTGTCCGTTTCCCAACCAATTTGCGAGATTAACTCAGCAAACGGTGTGAAATGATTCTTCTCGTTTAGGGAAGCATCTCTCAAGAAACGCCTAAACATGTCGAACATCATCGGCCCCAAGGTGTGCTCTGAAAAGAAACCTTCCTTTAATTCAAAGAATGAGCGCAGCCACTCAGGTTTTGGTGCATGGTCTGCGAATGAGTTTAGGCTTTTCATTGAGTTACCTCCTCCTTGTGGGTGGCGCAACGAGTGGAAAAGCAGGCAACCGCTGTCGATTGCGTGGCATTCGTGGCACCTAATACAGTTTTTTATTTTGACTTTGCCGGCAGCAAAACTGATGCACCCATTTCGACAGTTCGTTTCACATACTCGGCATCCTTTACAATATGACGCTTTTCTAAATACCTGCCTGAACATTTTGGCGAAAGCCGGCCGCGCTTTAATGTCAATTTCAGGTATCGTGATAACATAGCTATTCTTTGTCGCCGAAACAGAAAAACGTATTTGCTCATTTTCAAACCGAACGGCGTAGTCGCAGTTGCTTTCTTGAAGGTCTCCGATTGTTTTTATCCATTCAAGCCAATCAGAATCTGGAGCTGTAACGGTTATCGTCATAATGCCATTCAATGTTTTTTCGATACAACGCAATGCATTATTTAACAACTCCCGCCCATTTTTTCTGGCATTCCACCCGCCGTTAATAACATAAGATTCTGCTTTGCTTTTCTTGCGTTTGTCTCCATCGTAGGTACTCTGTATTGAATCGATGTAGCTATCAATTTCTTTGGCATAACTGGAGCGGCGCAAGTAGTTGCTTGTGCCTCCCGACATAGGACAAAACAAGCAACCAGCACGCCCATTACCTTTCTTGTAGGTATCGTTAATAAGCACGTTGTTTGAATATATATATAGCCAAACCTCAGCCGATGTCCATTCAAGGATTGAATTATGACTATACTGCCCTTTTTGTTTGGCTCCGTAATTCTCATATTTGTAGGTGCTTCGGGCCACACTTTCCTGCGCCCGAACTCCAACGAAATCGAGACCAATAAAATCATCCTTGCCTGTCACTTCCCTCAGTTTCAGCGTCTGCGGTGTGCTTTTATGCACAGAGCAGCACCAGCGCAGCACACGCGATGGGGGGCCGAATAATTCCCACGATTCTTTCGGGTTCAAGTGTGATTTTGCGATGTAAAACGGTATTTCATCCTCTACGCACTGCTTTTGGGTCTTTCTAATGATGTCGTAGGTATCTGGAAACTCCATCCCCGTATCGCCAAATACCACCACGAAGCTACCTCTGGGCAAGGCTTTTTTTACAAGGTCAAGCAAAACGCAACTGTCCTTGCCGCCCGAGAAAGCCACATGAAAGCAATCAAGCCTGTCTTTGTACTTGATGTAGGTGGCTAATATTTTTTTGACAGTGGTCTGTTCTATAATTTCGAGCATCTCGCGGTTTGCCGCCACCATTGCTTTAATATCAACGGGGCGAAGCGATAAGCCTTTTGGTTCAGGCGTCACTTGCTTTCCATCCTCATCGTTCGGTATGATAATTTCAGGGATGGTATAAACGTTTCCACCTTTTAGTTTTGCGACGAGCATTCCGCGATAGTAGTAATTGTTCGCCTCTGCCCACATATAGGGGCGGTCGGTCTGCTTGTCGTATTTCCAATATTTATCAAAGCCCAGCATATCGAGTTCGGGGGCGTAAACCGGGCGGGGTTCTTTAGAGAAGCCGGTCGGTGAGGAATTAAGAAGCAACCCGCCCGTTTTTTTGTCGTAGGTATACGAGTACAACTTCAATCCCTCCTTTCTCGTAGGGCTTTCGCCTTCTCTATAATCTCTGCAACTTTGGCAGTCGTACTCCTGCCCGTGTAACCGCTATTAAACAGGAAACGCCCAATGGCGGAAGCTTTTAAAGGAACATCCGCATTCGCCACTGCATCGGCCATTATCGCCGTATAATCCATACCACAGCTTTTTCGGATGACCGCTCCAGCATTCCGCGAATTGACCGACGGAGTATCGAAACGGAATTTTGGGCTGAAACGCCTACAGTAACTTTCAAGCAAGAACAAGTTCCAAGTTTGCCCGCAATCGGGAAACGCCGCGAATGTGGTGAACGATTTAAGTGGGAGATAATCACCCTTAATCATTAGTTCAATAGCTTCATCAATTAGGTCAGTGTTAAAGTGAACATATCTGTCAGCCACGTAATTTTTCTTATCAATCCGAACCAGAACGGCATAGCCAGCTTCCATAGGAACCCATCGATAGATTTCACCGGTCAGCTGTTTCTCGTAATTCAGCAGATCATCCAGTGAGCATTTTTCGATGTTTTGGCAGTATTCCTTCATTATGCTCAGTGCATCAAAAATATCACCCTTGCGTGTGACGATTTTGCCCTTCTTGTCAAACTTGTCCGAAAGGCAGATGCGATGGACGGCATTATGTACAGCCGTGATGGACAGTTCGTAGTTCCGTTCTTCAATATCGCCAAAAGGCAAGCTCGTTATCGAAACATAGCCACGGGCATCGCATTCTTGTACTGCAGCGGCTCTAATTGATTCACGTTCCTCTTCAGAAATTTCAATCCGGCTGACATGGGAGAATGTCTCTACGCTGCTCCAAATAAAATCACCGTTTTGACCGAGAGCGTATTTTATTCTTTCAAGGGGGATGTATGGCAACCGTTCGGCAATCTGGTCATAAGTCAACAGCGTATCATTGCCCCACACCCGGAGGATTTCTCTCTCAAGTGCAACAAAAACAGAAGCGTTCGTGTAGCCCAAAAAGGTTTGCGTGAACGACAGCGTTGGAAACAACCTACGGAGAATGCCTATCAGCATATCTTCAGATACAACACTTGCCTCAAACAGCCAGTTTTCATTTTTGGCGTAAAACTCGGCGAAAAAGATAACCCGCGCGCCGTTTACAAAATAATCCTCCACAAGTTTCTTAATTCGTTCTTTTGCCTCGAACGAAACCACATAAACCTTGCCCTCATAATTAGTTCCGCAAGCGGCGATATGCGCTCTCAATTCCTCATCGGAGAGGGAGAGCTCCACGCCTAAGTCCTCAGCGGCAAATTCACGAAAGCGTGTCATCTCAATCGGCGAGTTCAACCGGTATCCGTTTGAAAAGCGTACGGACAATACGTCGGTTAGCTGTTTAACAACAGCAGTGTCAAGTATGGTTTGGGTCGGTTCAGACGAAGTTATGGATTCAGTGTATCGTTTTTCCGCTTGGGCAGCACCAACGATGTGATGCAGATACCTCATATAACATCCCAGTCCGGCAGAAAGCATTCCCGACGTGTTATTGTTCACTTGTTTATAGTTTGGCGCAGATTTAAAAATATTCCAACATGCAGTCAACTCGTCTGGCGTGCGGCAAGAGAAGACACTGCTGACCGTCGAAATCACTGGAATGTCCAGTTTAGCAGGTGCATTGTTGAGAGCATTCATATATTGCCGTACTACGTTTTCCAAATATAGAGTACCATTGGCATTTGGTTGTGTCACCAGCCAAGCGATTACATCTGCGGGGTCGATGGCACTATTTATTGACAATTGCGTTCCCATCGCTGATTTAATCCCTGTCTCATCAACGTTAACGGAAGCCGCGTTGTTCTGACCAAACGGCTTGTCCTTTAGAAACCGTAGATATAGGCGTCCAGCTGTAATAAATACCTTGTAAGTGTTGCGCTCGGTGAGGCGGAGCATTTTCGTTTCAATCAACCTCTTGTAGATAGTGCTGAAAACATTGGAATGCGTGTATTCCCAAAGGCTAGCCACTGTGATTTTTCTACGGACGGCGTATTCCGAAATCCGATCCATACAATCTAAGATAACTTCGGATGTGTATTTCTGCGCATTGCCGTTTGACAGCCATTTCCGAAATTTTTCTCTCATGTCCATCGAATGGTACACCGAGGAAGGCTGCGTATTGGCAAGTGTTGCGGTTGTATTTGATTTGATAGGCCTAATATAGCCATTCCTCGAACTCCTCCATTCATTCAAATTTATTTTGGTGCTCGGTCGACGGCATCGCCGGAACGCACCCTTTCAGCGACAGCGAGGACGGTCTTTGTTTTTTCGGCGATCATCCCTTCCCTCTTTTCCAGTATGAAAAACGATCAGGCGGCCGTACTCATTCATCCCAAGTGAACTCAATATTCATCGTCATCCTTGGGCTCATAGAAATAGTCTGTTGGCCTGATCAACCCGCTTGAAGGCAGTTTCTTGCGACGTTCGAGTCGCTCTTGTGCCTCCGCGAGAATTGACCGTATTTTTTCTTCAAACAATGCCTTTGGCGGCAACGTTGTCCAGTATTCGGCTACGGCTATACCTGCTTTATCCATTTCGAGCATTTCCACTGTTTTGCGGTTTGCCGTGGCACAGAGGATGATACCGATAGGTGTTTCTTCGTTCGGTTGGCGTTCATACGCATCAAGCCATTTCAGGTAAAGCTCCATCTGGCCTTTGTACGCGGCTTTAAAACGACCGATCTTCAATTCGACAGCGACAAGCCGCGCCAACACTCGATTATAAAAAAGCAGGTCGAGAACAATGTCATCACCATCTATGCTCATTCGTTTTTGCCGTTCGACGAAAGCGAATCCGTTTCCAAATTCGAGAATAAACGCTTCAAGGTCTGCGAGAATCGCACTTTCCAAATCCGCTTCAAGGTAATTTTCTTTCAGGCCAAGCACATCGAGTAGATAGGGGTCTTTGAACACGTTGAACGGCACTGCGGACTGTTCTGATAGCTCTGTGTTCGCTATCTCCCGACGTTCGTATGCCTTGCGCGATATTTGATGGCGGAGTTCGCGGACGCCGTATTTACGTTCTGCCACATCGTTTGCGTAATACAGCCGTGCCTCCTGCGTTTTGAGCGGCAACAGTTCCACGATGTGAGACCAGCTCAATTTTGGCGACAGTGCCGCCAAAATTTCACCATCATTGAATTTATCAGCAAATCTCATCATTCGATAAAGGTTCGACATTTCAAATCCGCGACCATATCGAGCAACCAATTTTGGCGACACTGTCGCCAAAATCTGTTTTCCGTACCCAGCGCGCCCTCCATCTAATATGACGGAATTGATGAAATTCCCGATTTCCCAATACATCAAAGTGAGTTCCGCATTCACGAGGCGCTCCATGCGGGTCTTTCGATTCTCAATGATGGCGGCGATATTCTTGAAGAACACAGAATCGTCTACGGTGCCTGTGTTAGTTAAAGCAATGTTTTTGTTTTTTTTGACAAGTGTAGAGTTTTTTTTGGCTACGGCTTTCTCTTGTTCCATTTCCTTATCTCCCTGCCATCGTCAATTGATCATTATGCGTTAGACTCAGCGGATATCGGCCTATAATTGTAAACAAGTATAGCATTGGCAGGGGAGCAAGCGGAAGAATTTCCATGTCTAAGCAACGGATGTCTCGAAAACAAAAGCCATAGTCATTTTGTAAAAAAGAGAGCCGGAGCAAATACCCCGACTCTCTCACATTTAACATCTGGGATTAAGTGTACTCAATCCCCCAAAAGACACATCGATTCGAGGGGAGACCTACACATCGATATCGAGTGTCACTTGGAAGCACACGGGCAATCAATCGAGCGCCCTCAGTTGTCGCTCATTCTCAATCGCTGATTTCGCAAATCCTATTGCATCATCAACCCGGACACTTCCACCCATCATTGCCTCCCGCCTATTTTTTTCAGACACAAATATATCCCGATATTCCATTTCGCGCTTCGCGATTTTCACAACCAAGCGAATCTCAAAACCTTGTGGATCCAGGAGTATCAGCCCTATGCGAGTTTCATCGACATTCGCCCCATCGAGTCTTTGCACGTCGAAAAGGTAGCAGTCCTCATATCCCTCGAACTCCGCGAAGAACTCCTTATTCTTCACGACCTCCTCGACTATCCTCGGCAGGGCGTCTGCCTGATGCGAAGCCAGCAGCAGAAGGCAGAGCGCGGCAATCCAAAAACTTTTCATCATTGTCATCATCCTTCCAAATTCAGCTTTTCCGGGCCTTTTTGCGAATCGCTGGCGCATCGTTCACGTCGTCGAAGAAGTTTCCGCAGGTGTGACACAGCCAAAACAAGCGTTTATTCTCCCTCGTCTCTAGTCGAGTTGCCTCGCCCTTGCAGCCCGCCACGGGGCAGGGAGCCTTATGTAGCTCTTCTTTGAGAACAGGTTTCCCGTCCAAATCCTTGAATGTCGTATTCGGAGAGCAAAGGCATTTCCAGAAAGTGCCGTATTTGCCGGAAAAGCGCCTCGCGTTTCTGCCACAGTTCAGCGGGCACGGTGCTTCTACCGTCCCACCAGCGCTCTCTGTTCGCCTCACAGGCTTCCCGTCAACGTCGTTGAAAGTCGACCTACAGACAGGACAGGCGAAGAATGGCGATTTTCCTGGTTTCGATATGTGTCGTAGAAAGCCCTTACAGTCGAGGCTCATACACTTTTCGAGGTATTTCATTCCCGGAATATTCTTAGGGATTGCAAGCGGCTCGGAAATAATCCCGCGCACCATGTCGGCGACCTCGTCGATGAACGGCTCGAACGGCGCACCACGCTCGATGTCGCTCATCTTCTGCTCCCACAGCGCGGTCAAATCTGGCTTCACGACAATTGCCGCCTTGCTGCCGTTCAGGATGTCTATCAGGTTTTTGCCAAGCTCTGTCGAGTAGATATTCTTTTTCTTCTTTTCAAGGTAGCCGCGCGAGAAGAGCGTAGCGACGATGTTTTCCTGCGTTGCAGCGGTGCCAATGCCCTTTATCTCCTTCAACTTAGCTCGGATCGTCGCATCCTCCACGTAGTTGTGGACGTTGTTCATATCCCGTATCAACCCGTGATAGGTATAAGCCTTCGGTGGTTTCGTCCGTTTTTCTTCGAGGGAACCCTGGACATCGCCGCTTTCGCCCTCGCGCACCTGTGGAAGAGCCTGAAGCGCATCCTTGTCGCCATCCTCATCGGTCGTGTCGTTCTCCGTGTCTTCGTTGCTCTTACTGCTTTTCGTGTTTTTCTCATTCGTCTCCCATCCCTGCCAACCGATATCGAGAACCGTTCGTCCGGTCGCCCGGAATTTTTCTTCGTTCACCTCAAATTCGAGAATCGTCTCCTCATACTCGTAATCTGGTAAAAACTGCATGACGTACCGTGCGCAGACCAGCTCGTAAATCTTCCGCTCTGCGCCGGACAAAGCGTCCGGCAATGGAACGCGGACTGTCGGTATGACGGCATGATGCTCAGAAACTTTCGCGTCGTTCCACGCCGAGCTTTTCTTTTTCAGGTCAATTCCCGTAATCATGTCCTCCATGTCAGGACAACCGACGCGAATGGCCTCGATGACGCCGCCAGCCTCGTTGAAATGCCCCTCCGGTAGGTAATCGCAGTCGGTACGGGGATAGGTCACATACCCAGCCTCGTAGAGTTTTTGCAAATGAACCAGCGCGTCGGTGATGTCGTACTTCTTCGACGCCGCTATCTGGAGCTTCGAGAGTGAATACGGGAGCGGCGGCGCAACACGGTGTGCCTTTTTCTCGACTTTAACGATGGTTCCGCTCTTGCCGTCTACCTTTGCAAGCAGGTTCCGCGCAGCATCCGAATCGACGATTCTCTTCTGCACATCGAGGAAATGTGCGTCATCGTCGTCTGAAACCCACTTTCCGGAAACCTTTCTCTCGTTGTCAAAGGACAACTCCGCTCGCAGCTCCCAATAGGGCTTGGAGGAGAAGCTGGATATCTCCCTGTCCCTTGCGACAACTAGCCCGAGCGTCGGGGCCTGAACCCTGCCGACGCTCTTTACGGTTGTGTCATAGCCAGACTCGCGCAGGCTTACCGTCACGAAGCGCGTCAGGGGAAGCCCCACAAGCCAATCGGCGTAGAGTCGCGCCTGTCCTGCCATGTACTCGCCGCGATATGCGGCGTTGTCCTTCATCTCCTCCAGCGCCTTTCGTATTGCAGGGGCGTTCACGTCGTTGATGCGAAGGCGTTGGGTCTTACCCTTCCAGCCGTAGAAATCCAGAATTTCGTCAATCAAGAGCTGGCCCTCGCGATCAGCGTCTCCAGCATTCACGATGACATCGGATTTCGGGTCGAGACCTTTTATCAGCTTCTTCAAAGGCTCAAGCAGATTCTTCGCTGTGCGCATCTCCTTCCGTCGCCACTTCTCAGGCACGTAAAGGAGCGTGTCGCGACTCCACTGCCGGTATCGCTCGTCGTAATCCTCCGGCATAAAGAGTTCGAGCAGATGCCCCGCCGCCCAAGCGACGATATCGGAGCCGCACTGGATAAATGTGCCCTGTTTTTTATTTTCGCCGGGAAGGGCCGCAGCGAGCGCCTTTCCGACGGATGCCTTCTCAACCAAATAAATTTTCATCTTCTTACCCTCTTTCCCGTGTTACGGTTGTTTCGAAAAATTCCGGCGTTCTACGCCAGCGAGGAGATATCTCTAGGGCGTGTCTTCAAAATACACACATGCACTCAATTTCATGTTAAAGTATGTGTATGAGCAGACATAATCTATCAGATGAATCATGGAACAGAATCAAAGAGCTTCTTCCTCCTGAGCGTAGCGGCAAAAAGGGTCGCCCGGCAAAAGATAACCGGCTAATCGTAAATGCTATTCTCTGGATACTTTACACAGGTTCGCCCTGGAGAGACCTTCCTGAAGAATTTGGTTCATGGAAAAGCGTCTATACGCGCTTTCGCCGTTGGTCGCAGCAAGATATCTGGGAAAAAGTGTTTGCCAAGCTCAGCGAGGATCAAGACCTTGAAAACGTAATGATAGACGGGACCTACATCCGGGCACATCAACACGCCGCAGGAGCAAAAGGGGGCAAGAAAAACAGGCTCTTGGACGTAGTCGTGGCGGCTTTACCACCAAAATCCACGCAATAGTGGACGCGCTTGGTAACCCACTAAAGCTCTTTCTAACAGGTGGAGAAGTCCATGATATCGTTCCTGCTCCAGACCTGTTATCGGATTTTAGTGATTGCACCGTATTGGCGGATAAAGGCTACGACAGCAATGCCCTAGTTTCTGACTTGGAAAGCAGAAATATAACGGTAGTCATTCCGCCACGAAGTAATCGGAAAGATCCAAGGGATTACGATTACCACCTTTACAAAGAGCGTCATCTTGTTGAGTGCTTTTTCAACAAGATAAAACAGTTTCGCCGAATTGCAACACGTTACGAGAAACTTGCAGAAAGCTATTTAGCGATGGTTATGATCGCGGCTTCAATCATATGGCTAAAATGATTTTGAAGACACGCCCTAAATGAATAGAAAGATCACCGTTTTTTGCGCTCTACTCGTCACCCTGTTAACTGTCGCAGTCGCCCTGTTTCTGCTGTTCAGAGGCGGTTACCGGGTCAACCGTTCGGCATCACTGCCCGGATACATCTACAAGTTGACCCCGATAACCCTAGATGAGCCTCTGAAGCATGGGGACTGCGTTGCCATCGACCTCAAGAAGTTTCATAATCCCGTCATCGCCCAGGGTGCCGAGAGGGGTTACGTCAACTTTCGCGAGCCGATGCTGAAAAGAATCGGCGCGCTGCCGGGGGAATTCGTCGCTCTCGGGAAAGACGTTCTTATCGTGAATGACGAATTTATCCCCCTGACAATCGCCTCCGCCGACTCTAACGGCGGCACGCTGACGGCGTGGCCGACCCCTCTCGTCCTCTCTGCTGACTGCTACTGGCTCGTCTCCGATCCGATTCGCGGTTTCGACTCCCGCTACTTCGGCCCTGTTTCGCGGTTTGCGTTCACACACAAGGCCATCGTCATTTTTTAAGGTGGCTATTCCCTAAAAATACGGGAACGGAAACGCAACATCCTCCTGTACAAAAATGCCCATCTTCTTGCCCGGCTGAATGCGGATCGTCGGCTGGATGTCCGTCGCCTTGTTCATGATCTTCGTACTCATGTCGAGGATCGAACCCGCCAGACTCTCGGCGGCGAGGTCGCGAGGTGTCTTCTTGTCGTCCTTCGTGCTTGTATCGCTGTCGTATACGATCTCCGCACCGGCTACGAAGGCGGAGGCGAGTAACGCCGTCTTGAACATGCGCCCCCAATGCTCGTTGACCTTCCCGCTCAAACCTGAATACCCAGCCTGATCTACTCCCGGACTGCCCGCAATGTTGAGCGTCGTGCCGTTCGGCATAATCAACCGGTTCCAGACGAGCAGCACGCGCTGTTGTCCATACGTCACCTGACTGTCGTAAACGCCTATCACTCGCGTCCCCTTGGGGATGAGCACATGCTTACCCGTCACGTCCCAGACGTTCTCACTGACCTGCGCCAGAACGTTACCGGGGAGATCGGAGTTGATGCCGGTCAGGAGCAAGCCTGGGATTATCGTCCCCGCCTTCAGCTCGTAGGTGAATTGGCGCGGCAGAGGGATGTTCTGCGAGTAGCCCTGCGGCGTAACGGCACGACCACCGCTGGAGGCGCGAAGAAAATCCTGCTTCCCCTGCTGACCGTTCTGGTCTTGGAGTGCTGGTTGCTGTGGCATGAAGGCAGCAAGCATCGATGCGTCGGGCATCAACGCTCCGTCGCCCCCAGACACACCGGCAATTGCAGCATTCGACGCACTTCCAGAAGCTGACGCTGGAGCCGCGCCCTTCGGCGCAAAATCTTCGACAACAGGTTTCGCGGTGAGTGCCTGCAACCGCAGCGTTCGCAGCGTATTCGCCGCCTGCGCGTCGTCCTTGTTCGAGTAATATCGCGGCAGGGGCTGCCTCGTCGGTTGCAGCGCACGTTTGTCATGAATCACAATTCTCTGTGGCGGTTTCTCCGGTTCGGGAGCCGGTGCGGTAACAACCTGCACCGGCTTTCTGTCCTGTCTCATCCCCGCCGCCAGTTCGGCAAAATTCTCCTGTTTGGGCGGGCTGTAGTTCTTCTCCAGCGGTGCAGCGCCGCCGCCGGTCGTGGTGAATCGCGACTGCATCCCGATGATGGCGATAAGCGCACCCACAGCGAGTACGAAAAAGAAGATCAGCCGTTTGCTGAAATGCTTCGTCTTTTTCTTGCTGGAGGCGATCTGCGGCCCTTGAGGTACTTCCAACGGTTCTCTCAGGTTCGTCGTCTGCTGTTCGTTCATGCGACTTCCTCTTTCTCACAAACCATCAGCGTAGGCGCGTGAGGACGACGCGATCCTGGTGCGCGCCGGTGCCGACGATGAGAGCCGCTTTGTCGAAGACGCGGTCGACGACGTACATGTCGTCCGCAGCACGGTAGTTGACGATGACCTGTTTCTTGTGCTCGTAGACCACAAAAATCGGCGCTTCCACGCTTTTTTTCACGCTGCCGGGCTTGAACTGGATGTACGTCTTTACGCCGTCGTCCCAGACACGGACGGGCTTCCAGCGCAGCGTGTCCTTTCCGCGAATCTCGTAACTCAGGTGCAAATCCTCCGGGTTCACGGTATAGCCGGTCGCAAGTACGGTGTTCTCCTGACGCTCTCTGCGCTTTTCCGCGATGAAGGAATCCCACTCCTTGAGCGTGTCTGCGGGATACGAGAAGGAGACGGAGGGGACGAAGTTCGTGGCGCTCGATACTAGGTCGAGTTGGTACGTGCGCCGGTCGGTGTTGATGATGAGGTTCGTACTGATATCGGCCATGAGGGGCTTTATCAGGACGTGCGTCTGTACAGCTTCACCTGCGCCGGACTGACTCGGAACAAAAGTCCAGCGCACCGGATCGCCTGGGTGGACGCCGGTCACGACCTCTCCCGGCTGCAAGATCACGTCGGTGACGCACATCGGCCGACAGACGATCTTCGGCGTATAGCTGGAGTACGCGACGACGACGGAACCGGAAGTGCCGGTCATGG
>JAJDHV010000004.1 GCA_030266365.1 Synergistaceae bacterium OttesenSCG-928-I11
TCTCTCTGGCATTCTCCGCGGACAGCCTGTAGAATACGGGGCGATCGTCTTTTATTTTTTCCCAGGAAGGTTGCGAAGCGAATGAAAAAAATAAATGTGGACCTCGACGCTGTGCGCAAGCGTGCCGCGTATTTGTTTCTGGAGGAGCGCTACGCGTGTTCCGAGGCGGTTCTCACGGCGATGAACGAGGCCCTTGGCTCGCCCCTCTCCGAGGAGGCGATGCGCGTCGCGACCGGTTTTCGCGGCGGCATGGGCGATGGGGACGTCTGCGGTGCGATATCGGGCGGCATCATGGTGCTTGGTCTTGTGATGGCGCCCGATTATCCCGGTACGCCGTCGCCGGAGCTCAAAGAGGCGGCGAAGGCCCTTCGCGCGCGCTTCGCGGCGCACAACGACGCACTCGACTGCGCGGACCTGACCGCGCGTTTCCCGTCGATGAACGATCCGGCGCGCCGCGTTATGTGCGGCGAATTGGTCGAGGGCGTCGTCTCCGACCTCGTCGACATTTTCGACAAGTCGTTGTCGTAATCCGTCCGGAAAATTTTTTCGAGCGGCCCCGAATGGGGTCGTTTTTTTGTCGAAACGCTTGAAAATGGACGCAGAAGGGGCGACAATCGAAAAAATTTTCACGATGGGGCGTGCGATGCGGAATGGGATATAAAAAGAACGCACAGCGAAAGGGCGACGGCGTCTATCGTCGGACGAGGGTCGCCAGTACGTTGAAGCGGGCGCTCACCAACCCGCTCGTCATTGTCGCGTCGCCCGCCGGCTACGGCAAGACGACTGCGGTCGAGGATTTTTTCGCCTCCGTGCCGGGTCGCTACACGGTAGCCTGGACGTCGCTGACGCCGACGGACAACCACCCCGGCCGCTTTCTGCGCAACATGCGCCGCGCGCTCGTCGACGCGGGGGCGGACACGTCGAGCTTCCAGGGGGTGGACGATCTCGGCCTCGACGACGTTCTTCACGCCTTCACGGTCGTCGCGGAGTCGCTGCGCTACCGCCCGCCGCTCGTCCTCGTTCTGGACGATTTTCATCTTCTTTCGAGCGAGGTGCTCGTGCGTTACGTGGAGGAGCTGGTTAAACTGCGCCTCCCAAACGTAAAAATCCTGATCGTCTCCCGCACCCTTCCCGACTTCCCCCTGACCGACTTCGCCATTCGGAACATGGTCGCCCTCGTCACGCAGGACGACCTGCGCTTCACGGAGAGTGAGACGAGAGGCTGGCTCCGCATGCGCGAGATCAAGCTGTCGCGGGAGAGCCTGGGTGAGCTCATGCAGGAGACGGACGGCTGGATCAGCGGCATGTACCTGCACACCGCCTCACTGATGCCGTCGGGCGTCTCGATCGACACGCTGCGCTTCCTGCAATCGAGCAGCGACGATCTGCTGCATCGCGAAATTTTTTCGCGGTACGACGACGAGGTTCAGAAATTTCTGCTCGCCATCGCGCCGCTCGACGAGTATCCAATGCCGCTCTGCATTGCGGTCAGCGGCTGCCCGGACGCGCCCGGGCTCTTCGAGCGGGCGATGCGCAGCAACATGTTCATCCGCCGGGAGGAGGGGCGCTACCAGGTCCACCACATCTTCGGCGCATTTCTGCGCAATCGCCAGAGCTCGCAGTCGCCGGAGGACTACGCGCGCGGACTGGAGGCGGCGGGCGATTGGTATGCGGACTCCGGCGACGTTCAGGCCGCCGCGAACTTCTACACGCGGGCGGGCGCGCACGAAAAACTCGCGCGGACGATTGCGGAGATTCTCGCCGGGTTCGGCGGGATCGCCCCCGTGCTCAACATCTTCAAGCGCGAGGAAATCCGGATCGCGTGCGCCCAGCTGGACACCGTTCCCATATCCGTCATGCGCGCCTCGGTGCCGCTGCTCGAGATTTTCTACATCGGGACGCTCATGATGACGCGGCGTCTGGAGGACTATCAGGCGAGGGTGACCGACATGTATGCCTACTACGAAGAGCGCCTCGACGCCCCGGAGGGGCGCAGGGTCCTGGGCGAACTTCTCATCATCGACCCGTTCCTGCGAAACGAGAGCGTGGAGTCTCGCGGCAGAAGTTTCGAGCGGGCGCGCACGTTGCTGCAAAGACCCAGCATATTCTGCTCCCGCACCACGCCGATCTCGCTCGGCTTCACCTCCCTCCTGTTCCTGTACTATCGCGAGCAGGCGGCCATCGACGACGTTGTGTCCGGCTACGTCCTTCACTGGCGCAGGTTTCGCGATCTGCTCGACGGGATGATGGACGGCATGGGGGAAATTTTGCAGGGGGAGCTCGCGCTCGAACGAGGGAAGCCGGAAGAGGCCGTTCCCGCTCTCGAGGAGGGGCGCGCGCTGACGCACCTCGACGACATCCGGATCATCGCCGGTTTCGGGCTCATGAAGTGCGCGGTGCTACGGGGGGACTTCGACGCCTGCGTCCGCCACATGAACGAGATCGACGAAATCGCGAGGGCGGGGGACCGGTCGATTCTGTACACGATGGCGGACTACTGCCGCGCCTACCTCGCCGCCGTCTTGCAGGACACGGAGATTGCCCCGAGGTGGCTTCTGTCCGAGGACCTTTCCGGCCAGGCGCCCCTGTTGAGCGAGGTGAACGGCATGTACTCGGACCTACAGCCGCGGGTGCTCCTCTATATGAACCTCGGCTTCGCGGACAGGATCGCGCCGCACCTGCCGCGGATGCTCTCGATCTATGAGCAGGCGGAGTCGCGGATCGGGCTCGTCTATTACTGGATCTCCATGGCGGTCGTCCGTTTCCGGGAGGGGGACGAGGAGGCGGCAGGTCACGCGCTGCGCGAGGCGTGGATTCGAGCGGAGGCGTCCGGCCTTGTGCTTCCTTTCGTGGAGCGCTCGCTCGCCGTATTCCCTCTCGTTCAGCACCTCGAGCGCTGGAAGGGGGCGGCCGGCGATTTTCGCGCGTGGCTCTCCCAGATCGCCGTGCGGATGAAAAACTGGAACCGCGCGATCCTCGGGATCAAGAAAAAATACGGCAGATACAGGGGCGGAGGCGGTCCCGCCCTCTCGAACCGGGAGGGGGAAGTCCTCTCGCTTCTGGAGGCTGGCTGTGCGAGGGTCGAGATCCGAGAGCGCCTTGGCATCACGGACAACAACCTCAAGGTCATCATGAGCCGCCTGCGGGGCAAGCAGATGCTGCCGGAGGCGCAGGAAAAGAAACCGACCGTCGAGTCGGGCGAATAGATATATATTTTCTCGAAAATTTTCGCGTTTTCGCGAGGAAACGGAGGCGGGATTCGTGCAGATATGGGCTTTTGCGAGCGTCATCGTCGTGAGCATGTTCACCCCCGGGCCGAACATCGTCATGGTCGTTCAAAACGCGCGGAGCGAGGGTTTTGCCGCAACGCGACCCCTGCTTGCGGGCATGTCGTTCGGGTATGGGCTCATCGTCTTTTGCGCGTGCGTGTTCAACCTGTTCCTGGTGCGTATCCTGCCCGCGATTCGCCCGTACATCGGGGCGCTCGCGGCGCTCTACCTTCTCTGGCTCGCGGTCAGGATGTTCCTGCCGAAAAAATCCCGGCCCGCTCGTGAGGGTGCGGCGGGAAGGGCGGGCGTCGGACGCTTCGTCACAGGCGTGCTCCTCCAGTTCGTCAACCCGAAGGTCATCCTGAACAACCTCGCCGTGACCGCGGCGTTCATCCTTCCCCATTTCGACTCCGCCGCGATTTTCGCCGCGTTTGCGGTCGGCCTCGGGAGCCTTTGTGCCGTCTCCCTCTCCTGCTGGGCATTTTTCGGCGCCCTCTTCCAGCGATTCTTCTCGTCGCACGAGACGGTACTGAACGTCGTCATGGCGATGCTCCTCGCCTACTGCGCGTGGTCGGTCCTCGCAGCCTCGATTTCCGGATGATGGCGAATTCTACGCCAAATTCCCTTGCTCATCCGCGCCTTTTTCTGTCATAATTGTTTCGATTTCATCGTCAGGCATAAAACAGAACGAAAAGGAGTGTTGCGAAATGGCATGCGGTACGTTGATGGCGATCAGGGTGCAAGACAGGGACAACACGGCGGTCAAGATCCAGGAGGTGTTGACCCGCCACGGATGCATGATCGACATGCGGCTTGGCCTGCACGATCAGGACGGGGCGAACGTCTGTTCGACCTCGGGCACGCTCATCTTGAGAATGTGCTGTACGCCGGATGAGGCGAGGCTTGTCGAGGCCGATCTGACGAAGATCGAGGGCGTGAAGGCGAAGTTCGTCGACTTCGATTAGCAAAAACAAAGTCGCTCATTGCAAATTCTTTCCCGCGAGATGGCGCCGGGGACCTCAGGTCTCCGGCGCTTTGTTTTTCTTGAAAAAATTCTTGATTCCGTTTCGCAGTGATGACATAATGGAAGAGATAAAATAAACGGGTGGTGTCGTTATGAATGTCGTCAGAATAGACAGTGCGGGCTTGTTGGGCGAATTCGAGCTGGATGTGGAAAAACTTCGGAACGATCCGGAATTCGTCTCCTCGATCGAGTCGTTTGGGCGCAGGGTGCGGGAGGGGTACGTCACACAGCTCGGTCTGACGCTCGGCTGGCTGCGCGAGGTGACCGGGGCCGAGAGCGGCACAATCTACATCTTCGACCGTTACGCGCTGCGATACGCGTACGTCCAGAACGAGGCGCTGAACCAGGACGGTGCGCTTTTGGACGACACGGGCGAAGGGGCGTTCGCGTCGAATACGGAGATGGTCGACAAGCGGACGATCTACGGCTACGTGGTCATCAGCGGAAAAATCCTCATGATCGACGACGCCCGCGCCATCCCCAACAAAATGCCCTTCTTCGTCTCGCCGCAGTACGACAGCTCGACGGCATACCGGCGCGTTTCCGTCCTCACCGTTCCTGTGATCGGGGAGGGGAACACGGTGATCGGCGCGCTTCAGCTCGTCAACAAAAAGGGGCCGGACGGCCGAATCGTCCCCTTCGACGACACGGACCTGGGGCGCGTCGTGTTCTTCATGCACAGGCAGACCCCCCTCTTCACGATCACGTTCCGCCAATGCGTCTCCGCCGTGACCCGATCCACGGACGCCGTTTCGGACAAGACCGAGGTGGAGGAGCGGCTTGTGCCGCCGTCCACGCAAAAAACGCTGCCCTGGCTCGAGGGCAGCGGTGTCTACTGGACGGAGGGGGAGCGCGCGAAGGAGTCGACCATCTCGCGGCGGATCGCCGCGTTCACGGATTACATCTACCGCTTTCAGGACTCGAACAGCCTCATGGATCTCATTCTGACGGAGGCGCGCGACGCGACGGGTGCAGACGCAGGCACGTTCTACGTCGTCGAGGAGGACGAGTGGCTGCGGTTCGCCTATGTCCAGAACGACACGCTCTTCACCGACAACTCGTCCCGTCACGTCTATGCCGACAGCCGCATCCCGATCACGGAGAAGTCGATCAGCGGGTACGTCGCGCTCCAGCGGAAGATGCTGAACGTCCGCGACGCCTGGAACCTGCCGTTCGGTGCGAGTTACGAGTTCAACAAAGGCTTCGACGACGCCTCCGGCTATCGCACGGCCTCGATCCTGGCGGTTCCGATCGTGGAACCGGGCGGCCGGGTCGTCGCCGTGCTCCAGCTCATCAACAGCAAGGACCCGTCCGGCTACGTCCGGGCGTTCGACCAGGCGGCGGAGGTGTACGCGCACTACCTGTCCGTCCACGTCATGCCGCACCTCCTGCGTTCCATCCTCTCGAACCGTACGGTGCGCAAGATGCTCCACATGATCGAGCTACACGACTCGCAGGAGGGGGGCAACCACGTCATGCGCGTCGCTTCCTGCGCGGCGGAGATCTTCGCGCGGTGGGCGGAGAATCGCTGCATGCCGCACGACGAGATCATCGCGACGAAGGACCTGTTGCGCCCCGCCGCGATGCTGCACGATATCGGCATGGTCTCGGTTCCCGACTCGATCCTGAAAAAAACGAGCACCCTCCTCTCCACGGAGCGCGAGCGGATTCGCACGCACTGTGCCAAGGGTGCCGCGATCTACGGCGCCCCGGAGTCCGAGGCGGAGCGGATGGCGTTCGACATCATTTTGAACCACCACCAGCGATGGGACGGCACCGGCTACACCGGCTCGGACGAGTATCCGATCCTGGCGGGCGACGACATTTCGATCTACGCGCGCGCGACGTCCGTCGCCGATACGCTGGACGCGCTCGTATCGCCGAGGGTGTACAAGAAGTCGTGGACGTTCGCGGGCGCGCTCGACCAGCTCAAGAAAAACGCGGGCACGCAATTCGACCCAGAGGTCGTCGACGCCGCGCTTGAGATCGAGGACACGCTCCGCGCGATCTTCCTCCGCTTCAAACCGGTGGAGCCCGCGACGCCGGGCACGCCGAAAATCGGCTCGGACGACGGGATCGTCACGTCCGACTATCGAAAGATTATCTGGCTGGCATAGGGAACCGCCGATTCTTAAATCTTAAAAATTTTTCAGGTTGAACGCGACGCTATGGGCATACAGCCTGTAGCGTCGCGCGCTTTGGGGGATGTCGTCCGCCCACTTCGCGGGCCAGCCGTCGGGCGTGCCCGTCGTGACGTCCCGGTCGTAGCGTTTTTCGCCGCGCACGAGCATCACGACGCGGAGGAGTCGCCGTTCGTCCGCCAGTTCGAACCGCGCGTCGACGACGCCGACAACGCGCGGCTGCCAGCCGCTGCCCGTGTGGTCGTTCGTGTAGAGCGCGAAGTCGTCGCGGTTCGTCCCGTCGTCGTACGCACGGACCTGTATCTCCGCCGCGCGGAGGTAGAAGAGTTCGTCGTTCCGCGGAATGAGCAGTTCTCCGTTTCCTCTCCGCCGCAGCAAGAGGAGCGCGCCGTCCGGCCCGGTGCCCGACGTCGCCGTTAGCCACGCGGGGTGAAAGCGCGGGGTTGCAGCGGCGAAGAGTGCCCAGTTTTTCGTCGAGTGGGGCATGGTGCTGTGCGATTCGAGGTTGCCCGGCGTTGCGCTTACCCGGACCTGAAACGTGTCTTCCGTCGTCCGCGTCTCCTGCGTCGTGCGGATGCCGGACGGGATGGCGTAGACGATGCGGCAGGTCGAGGCTTCGCGCCCCGAGGTGCCCGCCGCCCCGTCGACGACGGAGATGGGGCCAGGCCAGTTGAAGGGCGCGAGGCCGCCGAGCTCGAATGCGGCGCGAAAATCGTCGGGGTCCTTCGACACGCCGTAACCGCACGTCTCGACCATCGGGCGGATGATCGCGCGCACCTGTTCGGCGCGGTTTTGCGCTGCATGTGCGTCGCTCATCGCATGCAGCGCAAGCTGGCAAAGGTACACCGCGTGCGGAATGCCCCCGAGCAGGACGACCGTGAGAACGAGACAGAGGATCGTCTCGACGAGTGTAAAGGCGGGAAATTTTTTTGAAAGACGCATGCGCGAAGTATAGAGCGTGAAAGCGGTAAGGGAAAGAGGAGGTTCGAACGGACGGCAAAAAAAATCGAGACCCCGAAGGGTCCCGATTGTCATCTTGTTCTCGTCGTTTTGCCTAGCACTTACAATTGCAGCGGCATCCGATGCCGAAGAGGACAAGCGTCGAGTTCATCAGATCCTCGTACGATTTGACGAGCGACATCCCCTGATGCATGCGCGCCTTTTGCTTCGTGATCTCGACGTTCGCCTTCGCGACGCTCTTGGGGTCGTCCTTGTCCATCCCCTCGACGAGTTCGTCCATCCTGCGCGTCGAGGCGTGGATCATGCTGTAACCCGTACTGCCGATTTTTCCGTAGACCTGAAAGCTCATCGAATCGCCTCCTTGCGATGAAGCATCCTTGTATGTGCATTATCCGACATTTTCCTCGCTTTGTAAACCACGGTTCGTTCGAGCTTTTTGCGCGCTCCGCATCTCCGCGAGTTTTTTCTTCAGGATTTCATACGCCTCCGCCGGGTCGTCCGTTTCGAGGCAGGCGGTCTCCATCGGGCAGTTTCCGTCCTTCGTCCGGTTCTGGATGTAGGGTGTTTTTTCGTCGCATGTGAACGGGATGCCGTGAGATTCTAGCGCCGCGATCGCGGGCTCGCTGACGAGGACGGCGTGAAGCTCGCGCACGCCGCCGTGGGCCATGAGCAGCGCCGCCGCGCGTCCGACGACCCGGTCGACGACGGACGAGCCGCGCAAAAAATCGGGGTCGTCCGCGAGCAGTTCCATCAGCGGCGCGATGCCGGAAGCCCGCGAGATCTTCGACTCACCGTCCTTTGTAACGACGAGGACCGCGCCCTCACGCGCCATCCGTTCGAGCGCATTCGTCACCCACGGTTTCAACGTGCATCACCCTCTTTCTGATAAAAATGACGAGCGGCGGAATCGCGATCAATTGCAGCGCGATGCCGGGCAACCCCGCCACGAGCGCCGCCGTCACCGCCGCGATCGGGGAAATGTTCACGCCAAAGAGCCCCACACCGACGAAAAGCGCCCCCCCGTACGCGACGCGGCCGGCGATCTGCGCGACGACGAGCGAGACCAGGACCGGCATCCTGCGATGCGCGGCAAGCCCCGAGACCCAGCCGTAGACCGCTAGCTCGACGATCATGAACGGCAGCCGCGCAAAGGGGGGCATCCCGGTCAGCAAAAAGCTCAGGACCGGCGTCAGCAGCCCGACCGAAAGACCGTAGAAATCGCCCAGCAGCATTCCCGCGATGAAGACGGGGATGTGCATCGGCAAAAATGTGCCGCCCAGCCCCGGTCCTCCCGCCATGTGGAAGACCTGCGGCAGCAGCACGCCTGCCGCAAGAAGGAGCCCGCCGATACACATCCGGCGGGCAGATTTTTTTTTAATCGATTTCATCTCAACCCATCCTCGCTTTCATCGTCCGGTTATTTTACTCCGTTTCCGGTTCGATGGAAAGCGCGCGCGCGCCGATGTCGGACGTGCCAGAAAACGGCGAGGGTCACGGTGCCGCAGAGGGCGATGCCGCTCGTGACGCGAAGCGGAATGACGGGGCCCACCATGCCTCCCAGCCACCCCATGAAGAGGGGGATGACGGTGAACCCGAGGCCGATCAGAAACCAGCAGATCGAGACGGCCTGCGGTTGGAGGCGCATCGGCACGCTGTCCGAGATGAGCGCCAGATGCAGGGGAAATCCGATGCCCATCCCGATCCCGAAGAGAAGCCCCATGGCGACGAGCCGTGTCTCGGTCGGGGAGAACGTCGAGAGGAGGAGCGTGCCGGAGGTGATCATGACGGTCGGTGCGGCGAGCATCCAGCGCGGAAAGCGGTCGAGGTACCGCGCGAGGAAGAGGCGGACGAGCAGACCGACGAGCGCGTTCGACGACAGGAAGAGCGACGCCATGAGGCCGAAGTGCGCCGTCATCGACGACATAAATGACGCGGAGGCGTCCGCGACGCTGAAGAGGAACATGGAGAGGATCGCCAGACGAAAGGCCGGGATGCGGAGGCATTCGCCCATGCCGCGAAAGGGGTTGGCGCTCTTGCCCGAAGTGGGTAAGGGAATATTCACGTCCGAGAGGCCGGGCGTCGAGGGCATGATGATCGTCGCTGCGACGCAGATCGCGAGCGGCACGAAAATATAGAGCGACGTGTACCCGCGCAGGAGCAGCCACTCTGCGGCCGGCACGGCGGTCATCATCGGCACGATGCCCCCTGCCATGATGAGCGAGAAGGCCCGCCCGCGCTCGCGTTCTTCGAACGCGACGGCCTGGAACGTCGCAAGCCCGATCTGCATCATGCTCGAAGCAAGGCCGAGCGCGGCGCGTGCCGCCATCGCGATCCAGAAACGCGGGCCTGCCAGCGCGATGATGAGGGAGCATACGACGGACAGGATTCCCGCCGCGAGGAAGAACGAGCGGAAGCCGGTTCGCGTTACGACGCTGCCGAGGAAGGGCCTCGTCGCGATGGACGCGAAGTAGAAGACGGCGACGAGCAGCCCCGCGTCAGACGCGCCCAGGCCGATCTTCGTATAGTAGACGGGCAGCAGATAGCTCGCGCCGGTGAAGCCGAACGCGCAGTACCAGCCGAGGGCGAGAAAGAGTATTTTTCGCCGGGTCTGTCCGACGCTCAAGCCGATCCCTCCAGAATTCCGCAGTGCGGCCATTATATCGCAACCGCCGAAAAATTATTGCCGCCGCGCGTTGACTATCGCACCGCACCACTTATAATTTGTGATGTGTGACGCCATCGCGTAAACGCGAAAAATAAAAATCCGAGGCCCGCGGGATGGACCGCAGCGTAAAAATTTGGGGCTCTGGTTGTGCATTCGTTTTTCAAATTTTCCAAAGGGGGTCTGGCGATGTCTGTACCGACGTATGAGGAGTGGCTGGCCGGAGGGGGTGAGCGCACCGCCGGTTTCGGCGGCGGCGACGGGTTGTCCGTGGCGGGTGCGTTCGTCCTGTCGAAGATCGAGCACTTCTACAAGCTCGCCTGGGACGTGGAGAACGGTTTCACCTACGCCGGGACGTATTTCCACCTGAGTTGCGACCTCGACATGGAGGGCAAGCCTTGGCGACCGATCGGCTATTTCATGACGCCGTTCGACAAGCGCGAGTTCGGCGGCTTTCTCATCGGCGGTGGGCATACGATTCACAGCTTCGCCATTGATGCCGAGGCGGGACGAACCGTCGGGATCTTCGGTTTCACGGACGGCGCCGAGATTCGCGACCTGCGGATCGGAAATTTCAAGATCGCCGGGAAGGGCACGACTGGTGCGCTCGTCGGATTCGCCATCTCGACGAAGATTTCGAACTGCCATGCGGGCGGCACCATCACGGAGATGTCCGACGAAAGCGTCAACGTGGGCGGCCTCGTCGGCACGGCGGGACGTTGCGTCGTGAGTGGCTGCACCGCGGGGTCGAAGATCACCGCCAGCGGCTGTCGGGGCGTGGGCGGTCTCTGCGGCTATGCCTACAACGACACGAGAATCGACCGGTGCCGCGCGGTCCGCGAAATTTTTGCGTCGCGGACGATCGACTCCGGCGGCGTGGTCGGGACGCTGCGAGACTCGCAGGTCTCGGACAGCGCGGCCGATGTCGCCATGAGCGGCTTGAACAACGAGAACGTCGGCGGGTTCTGCGGCGGCGCTTACGACAGCCGGATCAACGCCTGTCGGGCGACCGGAGCGCTGTCCAACCGGAACGACAAGGACGACGTCTGCGTCGGCGGGTTCCTCGGGCACGGCAACAGCCTCATCGCCGCCTGTGCGGCAAGCGGCGACGTCGACTCGCACGGCGAGGGCGGACGCGTCGGTGGATTCGCGGGCAGCGCCGCCGAGAGCCAGATTCGCTCCTCGTACAGCGTGGGCGAGGTGGCTGGCGAGGGGCGTGTCGGCGGATTCATCGGTTACCTGAACTGCACCGACGGCGCTTATGTGCGCATCGAGGACTGTTGCGCCGCGGGCGACGTCAAAGTCCGCGGAGAGGAGCGCGATACCATTGCTGCGGGGTTTGTCGGCAAGATCGACCGGGACGGCGGCAGCATCGTCATCGCGCGCTGCTATGCCTTTGGCACGCTGTACGGCACGCCATACGGCTTCTTCGGCGAAAACGTCTACGCCACGGTCATGAACTGCTTCTGGCGCAAGGACGAGACGGCCAACGCGGGCAAGGAGGCGGTGCACGGTATTCCGACGCTCACCACGGAGGAGTTCGGGGTGCAGGGCCGCTTCGACGCGGTGGACTGGGTTTTCGACGGACAGGAGCCGGTCTGGTGCTACACGGGGTCGATCGATCCCGCGCGGCCCCATCCGGCGGACGCTCCCGTCCTCACGAGGGCCGCGAAGAAGAACGTCCCAAACGCGTAATCGCGCCTGCGCGGAAGACGATTTGGACATGACGGGCCCGAAAAAAATTTCAACCGAAGCGGAGTTGGCGCGGACGCTAGAGCACTCCGTCCTCTCGCCTGCGGCAAGCAGGGCGGACATCGAGGCGGGGTGCGAACTCGCGCGAGCGTACGGTGTGCGCGCCATGGTCGTCCAGCCGTACTGGCTGGAACACGCCGTGGCGTGCCTCGCGGGCAGCGAGGTGCTGCCCGTCTCCGTGCTCGCCTTCCCGCACGGCGTGTCGTTGCCGTCCGCAAAAGCGCACGAGGCGGAACGGTTGGCGATGCTTGGCGCGAAGGAGATCGACATGGTCATGAATGTGTCGGCGCTCAAGTGCCGCGACTACGACGCCGTGGCCTCCGACATCGCGGGTGTCGTCGCCGCAAGCGGCGTTGCCGTGCGCGTCAAGGTCATCCTCGAAACGGCATTCCTGATCGACGACGAGATCGCAGACGCGTGCCGCATCGCGCAGGACGCGGGCGCCGCGTTCGTCAAGACGTCGACCGGGTTCGGTCCGGGGGGTGCGACGTGCGAAGCGGTTGCGCTGATGCGGCGAACGGTGTCGGATTTCGTCGGCGTCAAGGCGTCGGGCGGCATCCGCACACTGGACGATGCGCTGAAGATGCTTGTCTGCGGCGCGGACCGGATCGGCACGAGCGCGACGAAAAAAATTCTGGACGAGATGCGCGCGAGATAACGAGAGTGGGTAAAAAAATTTTGGAGGCGCACCCCGATCGACATGTTCGATCGGGGTGCGCCTCCAAATTTTTTTGCGCTTCGTCCGCGCTACTTCAAGGCATATTTTTCGACGGCCCAGGCGACACCGCATTCGTCGCCCGTCGGCGCGACGGCGTCCGCCGCATCCTTCGCGCTCTGTCGTCCGTTGGCCATGGCGACGCCGGTGCCCGCTGCGCGCAGCATCTCGACGTCGTTCTCGCCGTCGCCGAGCGTCATGACGTTCTCCATTGGGACGCCTAGGTCGCCCGCGAGGGCGGTCAGGCTTCGCGCCTTGTTCACGACGGGGTTCATCAACTCGACGAAGTTGGCGTTCGAGCTGGTCACATACAGGTCGGGGCCGAAGAGGTCCTGGAACTCCCGCATCAGGGCGTGCGACGCCTCGATGTCGTCCGTCATCGCGAGCAACTTTGTCGGCGCGACCGAGGGCGCGTAGAGGTCGTCGCCGATCGCCCGCCCCTCGATGCCGAAGTGCTTCAGGTACGCGACGAACTCCTCGTCGCCCGCGTCGCGGATGTAGAGGACGTCCTCGATATACGACTGGACGTAGATGCGTCGCTCGCGAAAGATCGCGAGCGCGCGGCGCGCGATCGACATGTCCAGCCTGTGGTGGTAGAGCGTGCGCCCGTCGGGGTAGCGCACCATCGCGCCGTTGTAACAGATCAGCGGGACCTTCACGCCGATCTCCGCGGCGAAACGGTTCGCCGAGTGGAACATGCGCCCCGTGGCGATCGTTACAATGACGCCGCGTGCCATCGCGCGGACGAGCGCGTCTCGGTTTCGCGGCGGAATGTTGCCCGTGCCGTCCAGAAGCGTGCCGTCGAGGTCGGTCGCGATCAGCCGGATTTTTTTGTCTGATTTGTTTTGCGGTGCGTCCAAAACAACTCCCCCCTTGTGTCCGTCCTGCTCGTATTGTGCCCGAAAATGGCATAAAATGGAAGGACGGAACGGCGACAAACATCGCATTGGAGGGGTAAGGATGAAAACAAGGGCGTTGATGATCGGTTTTGGAAGCGTCGGACGCGCGCTCGCGCGCATGATATGCGGGAAACGGGAGCGGCTTGCGGGCCTTGGTTTCGATTTTCAGCTCGTGGGGGTCTTCACGCGGACGAAGGGGAGCCTCGTCGATCCGGATGGGCTCGACCTGGAAAAAATGTTGTCTGACGTCGAGGCGCACGAGAAATTTACAGGTCCCTCGACCGACATGACGCCGCTCGAGGCGTGCCGTACGCTCGACTACGACGTGCTGATCGAGCTCTCGACCCTCCAGATCGAGGGTCGCGGCGAGCCCGCGGCGTCGCACATTCGCGCGGCGCTCTCGCGCGGGAAGAACGCCGTCACGGCGAACAAGGGGCCGGTCGCCTTCGCGTATCCGGAACTGGGCGCGCTCGCGGAAAAAAACGGCTGCAAATTCCTCTTTGAGTCGACGGTGATGGACGGGGTGCCCGTGATCAACCTCGTGCGGCGTTGCATGAAGGGGAACCGGATCACCGGTTTCAGCGGCATCCTGAACAGCACGACGAACTACATCCTGACCCGGATGGAGGAGGGGACGAGCCTCGCCGATGCGACGGCGGAGGCGCAACGCGCGGGGATCGCGGAGGCCGATCCCCGCAACGACATCGACGGCTGGGACGCTGCTGCGAAGGTCTCGGTGCTTGCGCGCGTTCTGATGGGCGCGGATGTGACGCCGAAGGACGTCGACCGCACCGGCATCCGCGACGTTACGCCCGAGAAAATCCGCGAAGCTGCAGCGCGCGGAAAAAAATGCAAGCTCGTCTGCTGCGGTTATCTGGAGGGCGGCGCGGTCCGCACCTCCGTCCGTGTGGAGGAGTTGCCGGAGGACGACATCCTCGCGCGACTCTCCGCTTTCGACTCCGGGATCTGTATCGAGAGCGACCTGATGGTGCCGAACTACATCGTCCAGAAGGACGGCAACCCCGGCGACACCGCTTTCGGCGTTCTGGAGGACATGTTGAGCATGATGTGAGGCGCATCGGCCAAACGAAGTGGATCAGACGCGAGCCGCTCGGCAAAGGAGCGGCTCGCGATTTTTTTACACAGTGAACAGTGTGAATCGGCACCGGCAGGCGTGGCAGCGAAAGCGTGTGTCGGAAAGAAAGTCAACCTCGATAGGGGCGGCAGATTGATGTTTTTTTGCCTCGCATCTGGCCCGATTTTTTTCGACGCATTTTCTCTCCTTTGACGCCGTTCATGGATTTTTTCATCGATAAAGGCCCGGTGAAAATAATTTTGCAAAGCAATCGGCCCCGCATGCCTGAAAAGAAGGATCGGTGGGACGCTTTACAGAATGCACAATGATGGGTTACAATTTAATGTGAATGATTGTGCTTCTCCTATTATTATATTGCAGAGGGTGAGCGAATGGACACAAGACGAATGAGATACATCCTCGCCATTGTCGAAAACGATGGCAACATCAGCCGGGCCGCCGAGAAAATGTCCATTACCCAACCCGCGTTGAGCCAGATCCTGAAAAAGGTGGAGGCGCAGCACGGCGTTCAACTGTTCGATCGCAGCAAGAACCCGATGACCCTGACGAATGCGGGGCGCATTTACCTGAGTGCCGCGCGACGGATCAAGGAGATCGGCGATTCGATGCAGCGGGAGTTCGACGACGAGCACAACCTAGAAACCGGCGAACTGCACATCGGAACGACCCCCTTTCGCGCCACGTATGTCCTCCCACACCTCCTCGCAAAATTCCACCGCAAATACCCTGGCATCAACATGGTCCTGCACCAGGCGCTGAACGACGAACTGATCCGGATGATGGAGGAGTCCGTGACGGACATCACGCTCTGTAGTTTTCAGGGGGTGAACGCCCACCCTCGGGGGCTCGTCATGCGCGAGCTCTATCATGACGAACTGACGCTCTTCATGCACTCAGACCACCCACTGGCCTCCCTCGAGGCGATCGAGGACCTGGAGCCTCTGCGCGACGAGCTGATCATTACGTCGATCAAGGGTGATCCCGCCCGCGTCGCCATCGACAAGTATTTCGACGAACGAAATTTCGTGCCCGGTCGGGTCGTCGAAACCAGCAACGCGGAATTTTCCCTGCGCATCCTCAGGGAGGGGGTTGGCGTCGCGATCCTGAGCGACGCGATCATCGGCATGGAGGGGATCGAACCGCTTCCCGCGCACGTGAAGCTCGGACACACCCCGCCAACGCTCTCCACGTCGGTGGCCTATTCGAAGAGCCGCTATCTCTCGGCGTCTGCGCGTGCTTTCTTGAGCGAACTGGGGGCGATGTTCCGCGTCGAGCTGGTGTAGTGCGCGATTTATTCTGTGAATAAAATATATGACAGTTCTAAAAAAAGTGAAAAGAGAAAAAAATTTTAAATAAAAACAAGGTAGAGGAATTTTGATTTTTTGCAAGAGCCATTTGGGCCTTTACAGATGCATTTTACTCTAATAAAATAGACTCGTTCCCGAAATAACTTGCCATTCTTTTCTTCACCACTTTTTCAGATAATGACTGAAGGAGGTGAGAGGCCGAAAGTTCTCGACAATCGCAACGGAACGGAAGCAATCTCAGTTTCTTGGATTAAATTATCTGGAGGTGTACTGTCGATATGAAAAAAATGCTTGTCCTGCTCACGCTCCTTTCGATCTTCGCCGCTGGCGCAGCGTTCGCGGCCGATCCCATCAAAGTTGGATATCTTGCGGCCCTCACGGGCGACTATGCCGTATACGGTCAAACGGAGGTCAACGCGTCGAAGATGGCGATCGACGAGATCAACGCGAAAGGCGGCCTCCTGGGACGCCAGATCGAACTCGTCGTCTACGACACGAAGACGCGCAACGAGGACGCGGTCAACGCCGTCCGTCGCATGATCGAGAACGACAAGGTCGTCGCAATCCTCGGAGCGAACTCGAGCGGCATCAATATCGCGACCGGCCCGATCGTGAACAGGGGCCAGGTTCCTCAGATCGCGACGCTCGCCACCAACCCGAACGTGACCGTCGACGCCAAGGGCAACGTGTTGCCGTACTCGTTCCGCATCTGCTTCACCGACCCCTACCAGGGCGCGCTCGCTGCCGAGCTCGCGGCAAACACTCTTGGCAAGAAGAAGGGCGCCGTTCTCTATAACGTCGGCTCCGACTACGCGCAGGGATTCCGCGAGTTCTTCGTCAAGAACTATGAGGCGGCAGGCGGCGAGGTCGTCGCGGACGAAGGCTTCCGCGAGAGCGATGTCGACTTCAGGGCCCAGCTCACGAAGATCAAGAACAGCGGCGCCGATGTCATGCTTCTCCCCGGCATGGGCAAGGACATGGCTCTCGCCATCAAGCAGGCGCACGATCTCGGCATGACCGACCTGACGATCATCGGCGGCGACGGCTACGGCGCGTTCATGAACGAGATCGCCGGTGACGCCATGAAGGGCACGTACTGGATCAACCACACCTATCTCGAGGATCCGGGCATGGCCCCCGTCTTCGAGAACTACAAGCGCGTCTACAAGGACGACGCCAAGGAATTCGTGAATATCACGATGGCGTACGACCTGACCTACTGGCTCGCCGACGCGATCACCCGCGCCGGAAAGGCCGAGGGCCCCGCGATTGCGAAGGCGCTCACCGAGACGAAAGGGCTGAAACTGAACCACGCGACCCTCGCGATCGACCCCAAGACCAACAACCCCTTGAACAAGGCGGGCGTTATTCTGAAGGTCGGCGACGACCTCGAAGCCAAGTTCTTCGAAAAGGTCGAACCGAAATAGACAAGAATCAAGATCAGGACCGTGGGACTTTGCCCCACGGTCCTGATTTTCGATTTCGCTCCGGAAGGTTGAGGTGTTGTTTTTGGATACGATTGTACAGCAGCTGATCAACGGTCTCTCGCTCGGTTCCGTCTACGCGTTGATCGCGGTCGGTTATTCCCTCGTTTATTCGATCCTCTTGTTCTCGAACTTCGCACACGGCGGTTTTTTGGTTATTGGCGGCTATATCTGCTATTTCGTTCTTCGCAGCATGGAGATGAGCATCTGGGTCGCTGCGTTTGCCGCGCTCTTCGGCGCGGGCGTCTCCGCGGTTCTGGTCGAAAAACTGGCGTACAGGCCGATTCGCGAGCGTACGCCCATCACGCTCTACATGCTGATCGCGTCGATGGGGATGAGCATCGTCATCGAGAACATCTTCGTCGTGACGATCGGCGGACGCTTCCGTGCGTTGCCACCCGTCTTCCCCTCCGGACTCGTCGACTTCATGGGGGTCGCGACGATCAACCAGTCGGACCTGCTCTCGCTTGCGACGGCGATCGTCTTTCTCGTCGCGCTTCAGCTCTTTCTATCGAAGACAAAATGGGGGCTTGCCATCCGGGCGGCCTCGTATAATTTGCGTGTGGCGGGCCTGATGGGCGTCAACGTCAATCGCCTCATTTCGATCGTCTTCTTCGTGGCGGGATTGCTTGCCGCGGTCGGCGGCATCTTCCTCTCCGTAAAGTACACGCTTTATCCGCAGCTTGGCGCGATGATCACGACGAAGGCGTTTGTCGCGGCGGTCATCGGCGGTCTGGGCTCCCTGCCCGGCGCTGTGATCGGCAGCCTCATCCTGGGGTTGGCCGAGATGCTCGCGGCGGGCTTCATATCGAGCCAGTTCCGCGACCTGATCGTCTTCGCCCTTTTGATCATCACGCTGATCGTGCGTCCGACCGGCCTGTTCGGCAAATCGGTCGGCGAGAAAGTGTAGGGTAGCGCGATGGACGGCTATGCAAGCGGAATCGTCACCCTTCTTGCGGTCAACTGCATCGCGGCGCTGGGCGTTTCGCTCTTCACCGGCTTCACCGGCATCTTCACGCTCGGACACGCCGGCTATATGGCGATCGGCGCCTACACGACGGCGATCCTTTCCGTTCAGTACGGCGTGCACTGGCTGCCCGCGATTCTGGCGGGCGGTGTGCTCGCCATGTTCTTCGCGTACCTGATCGGTATCCCGACGCTGAAACTCGTCGGGGATTATTACACAATCGCGTCCCTCGGTCTCGGCGAGGCCATCCGCCTCATCATCGAGAACTGGAACAGCGTGACGCGCGGCGCGCGCGGCTACCCCGGCATCGACAACTACACGACCATGCCGATCGCGATCGGGTTCCTCGTCGTCATGGCGATCGCGATGTTTTTCCTCGTGAACAGCAACTTCGGTCGCGCGTTCAAGGCCTGCCGCGACGACTACGTCGCGGCGAGCTTGCTCGGCTTCAACACGGCACGCTACCGCGTCTTCAGCCTCGCGATATCGGGCTTCTACTGCGGCGTGTCGGGCGCGCTTCTGGCGGGATTCATGTCCTTCATCCAGCCGATCATGTTCGACATGGCGAAGTCGACCGAGCTCGTGTCGATCGTCGTCTTCGGCGGGCTCGGATCGATGAGCGGGTGCCTGATCGGCACGACGATCCTGACGCTCGTCACGGAGCTCTTCCGACCAATTTCGCAGTATCGCATGCTCATCTACGGCCTCGTCCTCGTTTTGGTCATGGTGCTCCGCCCCGAGGGCATCATGGGTACGAACGAGCTGACGCCGACGTTTTTCAGGAATCTGTTCTCGCGCAAAAAAGCGGCGAGCGAGACGAAGGAGAAGGCGCAATGAGCGGGCAGAATACGCAACACGAGACATTGCTTGAGCTGAAGAGCGTCACAAAGTCGTTCGGCGGCATCACGGCGGTGAGCGACATGACGTTCACGATCGAGCGCGGGGAGCTCGCGGGCCTCATCGGGCCGAACGGCGCGGGGAAGACGACGATCTTCAACCTCGTCACCGGCGTCTACGACGTGACAAGCGGCGATATCATCTATCGCGGAAAGAACATCAACAGCCTCAAGACGTACGAGGTCATCTCGCTCGGCATCGCCCGCACGTTCCAGAACCTGCGGCTGTTTGCCGCCTCCACAGTTCTGGAGAACGTCATGACGGCGGCGCAGCAGCACCATGGATACAGTTTCTTCGAGGCGCTGTCGCACATGGGCAGGTGGAAGGCGATGGAGCAAACCACGCGCGAGGAGAGCATGGCCTTGCTCGAGCGCGTCGGCCTCGCGGATCGCGCGAATCAGGCGGCGGGCACGTTGCCGTACGGTTTGCAGCGCAGGCTCGAGATCGCGCGCGCTGTGTCACTGCGACCCGACCTGCTCCTGTTGGACGAGCCCGCCGCGGGTATGAACGCGGACGAGGTCGTCCAACTCAACGACCTGATCGTAAAGATCCACAAGGACTTCGACCTGACGATCTTACTGATCGAGCACCACATGGATATGGTCATGGAAATCTGTCCGCACATCGTCTGCATGAACTTCGGGGCGAAGATCGCCGAGGGCTCACCCGAGCAGATCCAGAGCCACCCCGAAGTTCTGAAGGCGTATCTCGGAGAGGAGGAGTAAACGATGTCGGAGCAGAACGTGGAAACGACAAAAAAACCCCTTCTCTCGGTACAGAACCTCTCCGTCAACTACGGGGCCATTCGCGCGCTCAAAGGGGCCGACCTCGACGTCTACGCAGGCGAGATCGTCGCCGTCATCGGCGCGAACGGCGCGGGCAAGTCGACCTTGATGAACGCCATCATGGGCGACGTGCCGCGCGCAGGGGGGCAGATCCTGTTGGACGGCAACCCACTGCCGGCGAAGAGCTTCCAGGTCGTGACGAGCGGCGTCTCGCTGTCCCCGGAGGGGAGAAAGGTCTTCGCACCGCTCTCGGTGTACGAGAACCTCGAGATGGGCGCGTTTCCCCTGAAGGATCGTTCGGCGGTGGAGGAGCAGATGGGCAAGGTGTTCACCCTCTTCCCCCGCCTCAAGGAGCGCACCGCGCAGTACGCGGGCACGCTCTCCGGCGGCGAACAGCAGATGCTCGCCATCGGGCGCGCGCTCATGGCAAAACCGCGCGTCCTGTTGTTGGACGAACCGTCGCTTGGGCTCGCCCCGATCATCATCAACGAGATCTTCAAGGAGCTGACCGAGGTCAACAAAAAACTCGGCATGACGATCCTGATCGTGGAGCAGAACGCCCGCAAGGCGCTCCTGCTCTCGCACAGGGCCTACGTCCTCCAGACCGGATCGATCACGATGGAGGGCCAGTCGAAGGACCTCCTGCACAACCCGGAGATCGAGGAGGCGTACCTCGGCGGCAAGAAAAAATAAAAAATCGACGCGATGAAAAAACGGCGAAATTCCCTCGAGGGAAGTTCGCCGTTTTTTATAGACAATCGCCTCCGGTGGCTTGCCCGAAGCGGCCGTTTGAAGTTAAATAAAGGAACGGTGTCAATCATGAACAGACGGAGGTTGCCGAGGTGAAAAAATTTACGTCGTTCCTCATTTTTTTGCCCCCTCTCATTTTGAACCAAACCGTTTTATCGGGCATGCGCGACTGCCGCTGCGGTCTGCTTTGAGCGACGCCCTTCTCCTTCGTGCGCTTGCGACGTTTGCCGTCGGGGGTGTCGGGGCGTTTGTGGCGAAAAAAATTCGGATGCCGGCTCCCTTCATGACCGGGTCCATGTTCGGCGTCATGCTCTTCAGCCTCTTCACGCAGAGCGCCTACATGCCGTCCTTCGTCCGGCCGATCGCGCAGACGATCGCGGGCGGGGCGATCGGGGTGAGCATTCACCGCGACACGCTCACGGGGCTCAAGACCATCACGCGGCCCGTCTGCGTCTACATCGCCCTCATGATGAGCATCGCACTCGTCGCAAGCGCCGTCATGTACTGGTTGACGCCCCTTACGCTGCCGACCTCCGTGCTCTCGTGCGCGCCGGGCGGGATCACGGACATGACGCTTCTCTCCTACGACTTTGGCGGCAACCCGGTGCAGGTCACGATTCTCCACGTCATGCGACTCATCACCGGCATCGGGATCTTTCCCATCTTCACGCAGGCGTACCTCCGTCGTCACGGTGGCGCGAAAAATCCGGGAGAGCTGCCCACCTCGCTGCCGCATGGTCCGACGACGCCCGTCTCTCATTTCGACATCCTGACCAACGTCGCGATCATGTTCGCGGGCGGGCTGACCGGCTATTACCTGCGGGTACCAGCCGGGGCGATTACATTCTCCATGGTCTCCGTCGCGATCTATCAGGTCCGAACGGACAAGGCGCGCATGTCCCTCAAGGTGCGGCGCGGCGCGCAGATCCTGGCGGGTTCGCTGATCGGCTCGACGATGACCGTGTCGGAGCTGATCGGCCTGCGCGCTCTTCTGTTTCCGTTTCTCATCATCTTTCTGGAGTTTTTTATCATCAACTACGTCGTCGGGCCGTTCGTCGCGAAACGCTACAATCAGGACATGACGACGATCCTCCTCGCCTGCTCGCCCGCGGGCGTCACCGACATGGCGCTCATGGCGGGGGAGATGGGCGGCGACCAGGCGAAGGTCGCGGTCTTCCACATCATCCGGCTCGCCTCCGTGCTGCTCATCTTCCCGATGGTCATGCACGTCCTCTCCTGACGCGAAACCATTTCAATCAAACAGACCATTCCGCTCCGCGCGGACGGCATTGGCGATTCACTTCGCAAACGACCGCGTCGAAATCGGCCATCCGTGGCCGTTTCTAGCTTGGCCGGCATCCTTGCCGGCCATCGTTTGCTGTGTGACTCGCCAATGCCGTCCGCGCTTCGTCGAATACCAGACAAGGGCCTCCGCGTGCGCGGAGGCCCTTGTCTGGTGATTGTGTGAGAGGAGTATCGTTGTATTGCAAATCGTTTTTTCCTGAACAGTACCGTTTTTTCACATTCGCTTTGATTCGTTACGGCTCCGAGGAGCACCCCGGTACTGTTGCCGTGAATGATGTCGTGATCCCCGGAGTTTTGAAACTTGTTTCTTCTCCGCTGTGTTCTTCGATCATCGCATCACCTCCGTAGCGTTTCAAGCGCCTTCGTTGGCTTGTGAGGATATCTTACTCCTCCCTGTCCGAATTCGCAATCGTATGAATATACAATCCGGGTTTTTCGATGATCCGCTGGTTCGAACTCCCGATAAAACGCACCCCAAGCGTCCGCAGTTCCAGCACGAACCGCCCGTCGACCAGCGCGTCCGCCGCCTCCAGCAACGCGATCTCGTCCGCGTCTTCACGTGCGCACAATTCTTCGATCGTATACCCCGTGTAGATCCACAGGTTCAGCCCGCTCTCCTTCACCGCGCGCGCGAACGGCAGCAACTCCCGCGCGTAGATCATCGGTTCGCCGCCGGATATCGTCACGCCGTCCAGCAGCGGGTTCTCGTCGAAATTTTTTTCGAAGTCCGCGATCAGTTCGTCTGTGGAGCGCTCATATCCACCCTCCGGGTCGTGCGTCCCCGGATTGTGGCAGCCGGGGCACCGGTGCGGGCACCCCTGCGTGAACACCACATACCGAATCCCCGGTCCGTCGACGATGCTCTCGGGGATTATGCCTGAGAGACGCGTTTCCCCAGCTCCTCCAGCCCGTGTTTTACCCGGTCGCGCTCCTCGGCGCGTTTGGCGTTGTTGAAGCGGTCGACGGTGCCGACGAGGTATCCGGTGATGCGCCTGATGCGCTCGAACTTCCGGTCGCCGTCGGTTTCGGCGCGTCCGCACTTCGGGCAGGTGTCGCCGATGATGCCGTTGTAGCCGCAGACCGGGTCGCGGTCGACGGGGTGGTTGATGGAGCCGTAGCCGACGCCGTTTTTCGCCATGTGGCGAACGATCTTCTCGAAGGCCTCGGGGTTCTGCGAGGCGTCGCCGTCGAGCTCGACGTAGGTGATGTGGCCTGCGTTCGTGAGCTCGTGATAGGGGGCCTCGACGGAAATTTTTTTGGCGGCACCGATCTTGTGGTAGACGGGGACGTGAAAGCTGTTGGTGTAGTACTCGCGGTCCGTGACGCCCGGGATGGGGCCGAATTCCTGGCGGTCCATGCGGACGAAGCGGCCGGAGAGGCCCTCGGCGGGGGTGGCCAAGAGGGTGAAGTTCATCCCGCTCGTCTCGGTCTCGCGGTCGAGACGCTGGCGCATAAAGCGGACGATGTCGAGGCCGAGGGATTGGGCGTGCTCGTCCTCGCCGTGGTGCGCGCCGGTGAGGGATTTCAGGGTTTCGGCGAGTCCGATGAAGCCCATGGAGAGCGTGCCGTGTTTGAGGATTTCGCCGACCTCGTCGTTCCAGCCGAGCGACTCGCTGTCGAGCCAGACGCCCTGCCCCATGAGGAATGGGTAGTTGTTGACGCGCCGCTTGCTCTGGATGCGGTAGCGCTCCAGCAATTGCTTGATGATGAGATCCATCTTTTTCTCGAGGTCGGAGAAAAACGCGGAGATGTTGCCGTTCGCCTTGATGGCGATGCGCGGCAGGTTGACGGTCGTGAAGCTCAGGTTGCCCCGGCTGTTGGAGATCTCGCGGTCCCGGTCGTGAACGTTGCCGATGACGCGCGTGCGGCAGCCCATGTAGGCGATTTCCGTCTCCGGCTGTCCTTCCTTGTAATAGCGCGCGTTGAACGGCGCGTCCATGAACGAAAAGTTGGGGAAAAGTCGTTTGGACGAGACGCGGCAGGCGAGCTGGAAGAGGTCGTAGTTCGGGTCGCCCGGCTCGAAGTTGACGCCCGACTTGACGCGGAAGATCTGGATGGGGAAGATCGGCGTCTCGCCGTCGCCGAGGCCCGACTCGGTCGAGAGCAGGAGACTCTGCATGACCATGCGCCCCTCGGGGGAGGTGTCCATGCCGTAGTTGATGGAGGAGAAGGGCGTCTGCGCGCCCGCGCGGGAGTGCATGGTGTTCAGGTTGTGGATGAGGGCCTCCATCGACTGGTACGTCGCGCGCTCGGTGGCCTCTACCGCGCGGTCGCGGGCGAAGACCTGCGCGCGGTCCACGACGTCCGCGTCGAAACCCGCGGCGATCAGGGCGTCGCGCTCGGCGGGCGTGTAGCCGTTCTGCTTGAGGGTCGGCAGAATATTTTTTGCACGCAGCTCCGCCTGCACGGCCTTGACTGCTTGGAGACTGGCGTCGTCCGCCAGGAGGAGGTATGCGGTGCGCAGATATTCGTCGTACTTGCGGGCGTAGGTTTTGGCGACGCCGCGCGCCATCGCGTAGTCGAAGTTGACGATGCTCTGCCCACCGTGCTGGTCGTTCTGGTTGCTCTGGATCGCGATGCAGGCGAGGGCCGAGTACGACGCGATGTCGTTCGGTTCGCGGAGCACGCCGTGCCCGGTGGAGAACCCGCCGTCGAAGAGTTTGATGAGGTCGATCTGGCAGCAGGTCGTCGTCAAACTGTAAAAGTCGAGGTCGTGGATGTGAATGTCTCCGTTCTTGTGGGCCGATACGAAGTCGGGGTCGATGACGAGCATCTCGTAGAACTTTTTCGCGCCCTCCGAGCCGTACTTGAGCATGGTGCCCATCGGGGTGTCGGCGTCGATGTTGGCGTTCTCGCGCTTGATGTCGCACTCGAGCGCGCTCTTGAACGCGATCTCCTCGTAGGTTTTCATGAGCGACGTGTTCATCTCGCGAACGCGGTTGCGTTCGGCGCGGTAGAGGATATACGCGCGGGCCGTCCGCATGTAGCCGCAGTCGATGAGAGAGGCCTCGACGACGTCCTGGATCTGCTCGACGGACGGGGAGATGAGCCCGGTTGCCTCCAGGCGCTCCTCGACGACGCGGGCCACCCGCTCGCTCGCCGTCTCGTTGTCCCGCACGGCGTTCTCCTCGCCTGTTGCGATGAACGCCTTCTCGATCGCGACTGCGATTTTCGCCCGATTGTACTCGACCTGTCTTCCGTCCCGCTTCCGTATCGTTCGGATCAATTTGCATTCCTCCTCACAAAAAAAGGGCGGTGCTTAATTGATATCAGCACAGCCCCATATGCGCGCATCCCGATGTTTGCATAATCCCGTGCGTACTTTGAAAGGCCGGTCTCCTGGCTCGCCTTCTTCCTCCCCGACGCCTTCCCCGGAAAAATTTTTTGTCCGGGTGGCTGACATTTCGATTGTCGGTCGGTTCGTCAGGCTCACAGTGGCGGGTACCGCGCCGGTTTCACACCGGCTTCCCGAGCACCCTTCAGATAAAACGATTTCAATTGCTTTCTTCCAATAACTATATCTCTTCGGTCTCAAAAGTCAACGTGAAAAAAACGCTGGCGCGATGCGGCGAACGTCTCCCGAGTTCTGCGGCAACCTCACCCCCAAGGCCGAGAACGAATTTTTTACCGGCTTTTTACGCAAAACGTATTTTTTGTTTACGCACGCATGGCATACTCCTCACGCTGAAAGCGTTTCCGACTTCTTTGGATTTACAGGGGGTGTTGGTCGATTCATAAAAGATACCGATAAAAATTGTCATCGCGTTGTCGCAGTATGTTGTCGCATCAAGGCATGTAACAGTGAAAACACATAAGGAGGAACAAACCTTGTTCAAACGAATTGCACTCGTCCTGTTCGGTCTCCTGCTGATCGTTTCAATGTCCGGAGTCTGTGGCGCCGCGACCCGAGAGGCGGGGAATCCCAAATATATCTTTCTCTTCGTCGGCGACGGAATGTCCCATGTGCAGATCAATGCCGCACAGGTATTGCGCGGCAATAACACGCCGGGCGAAGTGGCGCTCGGGGGCCTCAATTTCACGCGATTTCCGAACGTCGGCGTCGTCACCACACATGACTCGACCTCTTTCTGCCCCGACTCCGCGTCCACGGCCACGTCCCTGTCCAGCGGTGTGAAGACCCACAGCGGCGTCATCGGCATGGAGGCGGACAAAACCAAGCAGACCGTCAATATCGCCGAGCAGCTCAAGGCAAAGGGTATGAAGATCGGCATTGTCTCCAGTGTGACGATCAACCACGCCACCCCGGCCGCCTTCTACGCCCATGTTCCTTCGCGCAACGATTACTACGGCATTGCCATGCAGATGGCGAACAGCGGCTTCGACTATTTCGCCGGCGGGACCGTGAAAAACGCGACCGGGACCGCGAAGGAGCCGAAGCCGGACGCGTTCGAAGTCATCAAAAGCAAAGGCTACACCGTTGTCAACACGCCGGAGGGCATCCGTTCGCTGAACGCGTCGTCCGGTAAAGTGTATGCCGTCAGCCCGAGGCTGCAGGACGATGGCGCGATGCCCTACACCATAGATGAGACTCCGGCGGACGTCACGCTTGCCGAGTTTGTGCAGAAGGGGATCGAGGTGCTCGACAACGAGAATGGTTTCTTCATGATGGCCGAATCCGGCAAGGTGGACTGGGCCTGCCACGCGAACGACGCGCTCAGCACCATTGTGGATGTGCTGGGTTTTGAGGATGCCATACAGGTGGCGGTCGACTTCGCGAAGCAGCATCCGGACGAGACCCTGATCCTCGTCACAGGCGACCACGAAACGGGCGGTATGACCATTGGATACGCGGCGACAGGCTACAAGACCGCTTTCAGCATCCTGAACAGACAGAAGATGTCCTACGTGGCATTCGACAAGCGGATCGGTGAAATGAAGGCGAAGACCCCGAAGCTCACGATGGAAGACGTCATGCCCGTCATCGAAGAAAACTTCGGCCTCATCATGCCGAACGATACCGACGCGAAAAAAGAGGAGAACGCCCCGTTCGTCCTGACGGAATTTGAGTATAAACGGCTGGCGGATGCGTTCGCCGAATCCATGAAGCCGTCGGACAAGCGCACGGACGACGAGGTTGCGGCGCTTCTCTACGGCGGATACGACCCCCTGTCGGTGACGCTTACGCACATCATCAACAACAAGGCCGGAATCGGCTGGACGTCCTATGCGCACACCGGCACGCCGGTCCCCGTCTTCGCGATGGGTGCAGGTTCGGAGGCATTCGCAGGATCGTATGACAACACGGACGTCTACAAAAAACTGGCGGCGGTAACAGGACTCTAAAATTTACCGCTAGGGGCCGGGAATTTTTCCCGGCCCCGAAAGGAAAAACGGCATGTTCTCTATCCCTAAAAAAATCGACCGGAAGGAATGGCTGATGTGCCTGGTATTCGTTGCGGCGCTCGCGGTGCTGGCTGTCGTTCCCACCGGATTTCAGAAACAGATTTACCTCAACGCGGAAGGTGTCAGGGCGACGGTGCTGGAGACGGACAACTCCGGCGTATACAACACGGGCTTGATCCGGCAGGGCGACCAGCGCTGCACCGTTCGCATCGAGAGCGGTTCGCACAAGGGCGAAACGGTCACGGCCATGAACCTCTACACCGGAAAGATCGAATTCGACAAGGTGTTCGTCCCCGGCGAATCCGCGTGGGTATTGCTGGAGCGGGACGAACGGGGGGGTATTGTCTTTGCCAACATGGTGGATCACTACCGCCTTTCGAAGGAAATTCTGCTGATCGGCCTGTTTGCGCTTCTGCTGATTATCTTTTCCGGCTTTACGGGTGTGCGAACGTTGCTCTCCTTTGGTCTTGCGCTGCTCTGTATTTGGAAAGTGCTGATTCCGCTGATGCTGAGAGGATATGCGCCGCTGCCGCTTGCCTTGCTCGTTGGCAATGCCATCTCGATCTCGACGCTGCTGCTGGTAGCCGGACTGACCCGGAAGGCAATGGCCGCCATCATCGGGACGCTCGTCTGCTCGCTGTTCACCTGTATGCTGGCTGTGACGTTCGGGCGTATTTTCAACATCCACGGCGCGGTTATGCAATGGTCGGAATCTCTGTTGTACGCCGGATTCGAGAGTCTGGACCTCACCGCCATATTCCAGGCTGGTATTTATCTGGCCTGTTCCGGGGCAATCCTCGACCTCGCCATCGATATTTCCGCCGCCCTGGATGAAATCGTCGCGAACCAGCCGGAGGTGACGTTCGGGGAGCTGCTTGCCTCGGGGTTTCGCATCGGGCGTTCGGTGCTCGGCAGTCAGACGACCACATTGCTGTTGGCCTATATGGGCAGCTATATCTCGGTCATGATGGTATACATGGCACAGGGAACCCCCATGTTGAGCATCATGAATTCCAAGGCCATCTCGGCGGAGATCCTGCACACATTCGTGGGGTGTATCGGGCTGGTGCTGGTCTGTCCTTTGACCTCCCTGATCAGCGCGTTTCTTTACCGCCGTATGCGGATCCGTACGATTGGCTAGGGCGCATATCGGATCACAAGGGTAAAAAATAAGAAATGACAGGCAGAGGGCGGGTGCGCGTATGCGTCCCGCCGTTCATGTATAATGGCGTCGAAGATTGCGGACGGCGAAAATTTTTTTCGCACGAAAGGGGATTCGCAGATGGGGCAAGCCAAACGGGAGAAGCTTCGGATTTTTTTATTGCGCCACGGCAAGCCGGCGTTTCCGGATGAGCGCTCGTATATCTACGGGCACACCGACTATCCGCTCGCGGCGGTCGGCATCGAGCAGGCGGAAAAAATCGCGGCTGCCCTGGCGGGTGTTCCGATGGGGCGCATCGTGTCGAGCGACCTCGCGCGCGCGGCGCAGACGGCGGACATCGTTGCGAGCTTCCAGACCGGAGGCACGTGCGAGCCGGAGCGTGACCCGGCGCTGCGGGAGATCGACATGGGCGAGTGGGACGGTCGGGCGAAGGACGAGATCGAGGGCGAATACGTCGACGTCTTTCGCATGCGGGGGGAGGATTTCGCGAACACCGCCGCCCCCGGCGGCGAGAGTTTCGTGCAGCTCCAGCGGCGTGCGCTGGGCGCGCTCGAGCGAATCGTCCGGGGCTGCGAGGGGACGGACAGCATTCTCCTCGTCGCGCACGGCGGGCTCTTCTGGAGCATGATCTCCGGGCTCTTTCGCATCCCGCTCGGCGACATGATGCGCTTCGGCCTGGACTACTGCGCACTGCATCTGGTGGAGTGCGACCGGGCGACCGGTGCGTACAAACTGATCCGTTACAACTGGTCCCCGGACCTGACGGACTACATGGACTATCCCATTTAGGAGGCACCCCGCATGACATGCCAGATTCTTGTTATCAACCCCGGCGCGACGTCCACGAAAATCGCGATCTTCCGCGACGATGAGCAGATCATGCAGGAAGTGGTCGAACACAGTGTGGACGATCTGGCGGAGTTTTCGAATCTCCTGGATCAGCAGCCGTATCGGAAAAAATTGATTCTGGACGCGCTCGAACTCGCCGGGATCGACGTCTCGTCGTTCGACGCCGTGGTCGGCCGGGGCGGCATGCTCGCGCCGATGCCGGGCGGGACGTACGAGGTGAACGACGACATGATCGAGACGGTGCGCGCGGCGCGCTACGGCGAGCACGCGTCGAACCTCGGCTGCATCCTCGCGCGCGAATTCGCGGCGATGTCGGGTTGCGGCGCGTACATCGTCGACGCCGTCTCGACGGACGAACTGACCCCGGAGGCGCGCATCTCCGGCATGCCGGGACTCGTGCGCCCCAGCCTCTTTCACGCGCTGAACCACAAGGCGGTCGCGCGCCAGGTGGCCTCGGAGATGGGAATGCGGTACGAGGACGCGCGTTTCATCGTGGCGCACCTCGGCTCGGGCATCAGCGTCGGTGCGCACATCGGCGGGCGCGTGGTCGACGTCTTCGACCCGATGAACGAGGGCGCCTTCTCCGCCGACCGCTCCGGCTCGCTCCCCGTGCGTTTCCTGATCAACCTCTGCTATTCCGGAAAGTACTCGCACAGGGAGATGCTGAAAAAAAACAACGGGGACGGTGGGCTCGCCGGCTACACCGGCACGAAGGACCTGCGCACGGCGTGGGACATGGCGCGCGCAGGGGACGAGAAGACCCACACGATCCTGAAGGCGATGGCTTACCAGATCGCGAAGGACATCGGCGCGATGGCCGCGGTCTGCGCGGGAAAAATCGACTGTATCATCCTCACGGGCGGGATGGCGCACTCGCCGAGCCTGATGGAGCTGATCCTCGAACGCGTCTCGTTCCTCGCCCCGGTCCGAATGATGCCGGGCGAGGAGGAGATGCGATCGCTCGCGATGGGCGCTCTGCGCATTCTTCGCGGGGAGGAGGGGGCGAAGCGTTATGTGCTCGCATCATCTTGATTCTTATACGGTCTTATGCGATCATAAGCAAAAATACGGGGCGAGGAACCCGTTAAATGTACTACACTATCGGCACCTTTCGGAACGGTAAATCGCCGAGGGAACTGCGAGTTCAGGAGCGTTAACGGCAAAACTACGGGGGCATTCACAGACCAGACGGGCAGAAAATTTGCAAATTCTCAAAATGGTATCGCGACAGTGTGTATTTTTTAGCAACGCGATAGTGGATGTCTTTATACCGCGTTTTAAAAATAAGGCTGGTTTCGTCCAGCCGTTTTTAATAAACAAATAAACATATCGAAAAAAAGCGAGGGAGTGAAGCATATGAGAAATATCAGTACAATGAAAAAGATCCTGATTTTGGTTGCCATTATGCTTGCGTTGCTTGGCGTCGTTACCTTCATGGGATATCGGACGGCCGGGATGATCGTGGACGCTTCGATCGATATGTACGAGAATGCCGCAAAACCCGCGGTGTGGATCGCGGACGTGAAGGCCCTGGCGATACAGAACAGGCGTTATTTTGGTATGGCGATAGGCGCCAACGACGCCAGAATGAGAAATGTCGAAAACGTTACGAGGGCGAACCGCGATCAGATCCAGAAATACTTTGCCGACTACGAGAAGACGATAAAAGCGGACAGCGCGGAGGAGAAGCGCCTGTACGCCGAAGTGACCAAAGCGCGGACGGATGTCAACAGGCTGCAGGACGAAGTGTTGGCGGCGGCCAAGGGGTCTGATGCGGCTAAAAAAGCGGAGATGATTGAGAGGCTGGATACCGAGGGAGACATAACGAAGGCCGAGGGAGACTACGTCGCCTTGCTTGACCGGCACACCAATTTCATGATGAAAATGGCGGACGATATCAACGACGCGGCTGCGAGCGAGGCCAGAAGCGCGCAGTGGATGGTGCTGATCATTGCGGGCATCGCGACCATCCTTGGTGTTGCTTTCGCGATCCTCATTTCGCGGACCATCACGGTGCCGCTCGCGAGAGCGCAGGGTACGATCGGCGAGTTCGCGCAGGGCGATCTCACGATCCACTTCGATATGAAGGGCACGGACGAGGTCGCGGTGATGTCGAAGAACCTCCAGGATATGTCGAATGTCCTGGTCGAGGTGATCGGATCCGTCAACGAAGCGGGGCGCAACATCTCCGAGACGGCGCACGAGTTCTCTGCAATGGCGGAGGAGACGAACGCCTCCGTCGAGGAGTTCCGCTCGAACGTCGATGAAATGGCGGGCAATCTGGACAGCCTGGCGTCCGCGAGCGAGGAAGTCAACGCCTCGGTGCAGGAGGTTGCAGCCGGTGCGCAGACGACCGCCGAGAAGGGCACGGATATCGCGCGCAAGGTCGACGACGCGATGACGGCGGGCGACAAGGGTATCAACGCGGTTCGCAGCGTTGTGCAGGGCATCGGCAGGGTCGCGGAGAGCTCGACGGCGGCGACCGGCGCGATCATGCAGCTCGGCGACCGCGCGCGTCAGATTCAGAGCTTCGTATCCCAGATCGGCGGCATCGCCGACCAGACGAACCTGCTGGCGCTCAACGCCGCGATCGAGGCTGCGCGCGCCGGGGAAGCCGGCCGCGGGTTCGCGGTCGTCGCGGAGGAAGTCCGCAAACTCGCGGAGGACAGCAACGTCGCCGCGAAGAATATTGCGGAACTCGCGGGCACCATCACATCCGAGATCGACACCATCGTCAGTTTCGCCCAGGAGAACGCCTCCGACTCGAACAACGCGAAGGACCTCTCCACGCAGACCGAGGAGGAGATCAAGCACATGATCGACTACCTGCACGACATCGCGAACGCGACGCAGGACCTGGCGGCCGTCGCCGAGGAGCAGGCGGCGTCGAGCGAGGAGATCGCGGAAGCTGTGCAGAGCATGTCGTCGAAGATCAACAACACGGCGACGGCGGGCGAGAACATCCGCTCGAGCGTCGGGGAAGTCGCAGCCGCCTCTGAGCGTATCGCGCAGGGTGCGGAAGGCCTGTCGTCGCTCTCGGCAGAGTTGCAGGAGCGCCTTTCGTTCTTCAAGATGGAGGAGCACGACAAAGGAAAAAAGAACCGCATGCGCGCCCTTCCGGGCTAGACGCGCCTCGGCGTTCGGCAAAGTGCCCATAAAAAAATCCCCGCGAGATGATCGCGGGGATTTTTTTATGGGTGTGTGCGATTCGATTGCGTCCCTCAGGCGAGCGTGCCGTCGCGTTTTGCGAGGATGCGCTGAACGGCGATCAGGGCTGCGAAGATTACGATGCCGACGATGTCGCTGTAGAACTCGCTGCTGATCAGGCAGAGTGCGCCGCCCATGGAAATCACCCGCAAGATCGGGTTCATCCTGGTGAATAAAAATCCTTCGACGGCAGCGCCGATCAGGAAGACGCCGAAGCACGCGCCGACCGAGACGCGGATGCCCTCGGCGAGCGACGTGTCGATCAGGAGGAGCTGCGGCGAGTAGATGAACATGTAGGGGACGATGAAGCCCGCAATCGCGAGTTTGACGGAGGCAAATCCGGTCTTCATCGGGTTGCCGCCGGAGAGGCCCGCCGCTGCGAACGCGGCGAGCGCCACGGGGGGCGTCAGGTTCGCGAACATGGCGAAGTAGAAGGCGAACATGTGCGCCGCGATCGCCGGGATGCCGAGCTTGGCGAGCGCGGGCGCCGCAATCGTCGCCGTGATGATGTAGGCGGGGATCGACGGCAGGCCCATGCCCAGGATCATGCAGGTGATCATCGTGAAGACGAGCGTGAAGAGCAGGCTCTGCGCGCCGAGCGCGATGATCGTGTTCGCCATCGTGAGGCCGAAGCCCGTCTTGCTGGAGACGCCGACGATGATGCCGACGCAGGCGCAGGCGATGGCGACCGAGACAGTCTGGCGCGCGCCCTCGGCGAACGCGTCCAGAATGTCGCGCACGCTCATCCGCGTCGACGGTTTGAGGCAGGCGACGACGATCGTCGCGATGATCGTGAGAAACGCGGAGTAGATGACCGTGGTGCCCGAGAAGAAGAGCATATAGAGCAGAAAGACGATTGGAAGGAGCAGATGCCCCTTGTCCTTCATAACCAGTCGCGCTTTGGGGAGCTGGTCCTTGGGGAGGCCGAGGAGTTTGTTTTTGGACGCGCGCATCTGCACCTGGATGATGATCCCGAGGTAGTAGAGGAGCGCCGGGATCGCGGCGTGGACGATGATGACGGAGTATTTGACGCCCAGGTTCTCCGCCATGATGAACGCCGCCGCCCCCATGATCGGCGGCAGCAGCTGGCCGCCGACCGAGGCCGAGGCCTCGACCGCGCCCGCGAACTCCTTCGAGTAGCCCGTTTTTTTCATGAGGGGGATCGTGAACGCGCCGGTCGTGACGACGTTCGCCACCGCCGACCCGTTGATCGAGCCGAGGAAGCCGCTTGCGATGACCGCGACCTTCGCGGGGCCGCCCTTCGTGTGGCCGGCAAGCGCCATCGCGATGTCGTTGAAGAACGCGCCCATCCCCGACTTGCCCATGATCGCCCCGAAGAGGATGAAGAGGAAGATGTAGCTCGCAGACACGCTGACCGAGCTGCCGTAGATTCCCTCTGTGTTGGCGAAGAAGTGGTTCGACAGTTGCAGCCACGTGTAGCCCCGGTGTCCGAACAGGCCGGGGAGGTTGCGCCCCCACAGGCCGTACGCGATGAACACTAGGCTCAGGACGGGCAGCGCCCAGCCGGTGATGCGTCGGGACGACTCGAGGACGAGAAAGACGAGGATGCTTGCCATGATGAGGTCGTTCGTGTTCGGCCGCCCGGCGCGCTCGATGACGCCGAGATAGTCCCCCCAGACGTAGACCGGCACGACAAACGACAGGACGATCAGGATCCAGTCGACCCAGGTCACGCTCGAACGGCTCGATCTTTTGCCGAACGGATACATGACGAAGCCGAGCGCGAGCATCATCGCGACGTGCAGCGAACGGTGCTTCAGGACGACCGGCGTGCCGACATAAGCGGTGAGAAAATGATAGAGCGAGACGGCGATGCACGCCGCGTAAAACAATTTCGCGAGCGTCGAGTTTGCGAGCGTGCGCGTGCTCGACTCCCTGTCCAGTTTTTCCAGCAGTTCCTGCTGATCTTTGGTGAGTACGCCGTCCGTGTGGATGTTCTTGAGCGTTTCCCCAAGGTCCTCCCGTGTGGTTTCGTTGTTCGACGCGCTTGCGTTTCGAGTGCGCGCCTCCTTTTTGTCAATGTTTCGGTCCATCGACATCGCCCCTCTCTTTGACCGATATGATCAGTCGTAGTCTTGTGTGCTGCGGCAGGTCCCGTCCCCGCGCGACGAGCGTCCCGTCGAGGCGGATATCCTGCGTGGCCGTGTGCGAGTTCAGCCAGACGAGTTCCTCGAACTTCTGGTCGATCCGCTCCATGTGGATCAGGCCGTTTTCGTCGACGTAGCAAATCTCCCCCTTGTTCTCGGGGATGCCGGCGCCGAACGCCGGGAATGTGATCGCGTCGAGAATGAGGTCGCCGTTTTCGTCGATGTGAAAGTACTCGTTCCACGGTATTTTTTCCTGCGAGTGGATCCAGCCGAAGAAGAGCTCGGCGCCGACGCGCGTATGCGCTTCGACGTAACATTCGCCGGTCTTCCAGTCGAAAATCCGCATCGTCGCAGATTCTTCGGCGTGCAGTTGCCGCGTCGGAGATGCGAGCAGCGCAACGATGAGCAGAATCGACGCAAGGAAAGCGCGTGCGCGCTTTCCTTGCGAAAAAAACGAACGTGCGGTCGTGCGCATGGTTGGTCCGGCGTTATTTCATGATCCCCTTGTCCTGATAGTACTTGATCGCGCCGGGGTGGAGCGGCACGGAGGTGCCGACGATGCCGCGCAGCGCCGTGTCCGGCTTGATGTTCGCCTTGGCGGTCGTGTGCGAGCCCTGGATCGCCTCGAGGCCCTTGTCGGAGTAGACGTTGTCCAGAATGTCGTAGACGACGTCGTCGGGGAGGTCCTCATGCACGATCATGATGTTCATGACGGCGGCGGTCGTCGTGTCGGCGTCGGTGCCGTAGGTCTCCTTCGGGATCGTCGCCTCGATGTAGAACGGATATTTCTCAAGCAGCTTTTTCAGCGCGTCGCCCTCGACGGGGACGAACTGGACCTTCTTCGTCGTGCCGAGCTCCATGATCGTCGCGTTGCCGAGGCCGGAGGTGACGAACGCCACGTCGCACTGCCCGTTCTTCATCTGGTCGATCGCTTCGCCGTAGCTCAGGTAGTCGACGCGGCAGTCGGAGTAGCTCATGCCGTGCGCCTCGAACATCATGCGCGCGTTGAGCTCGACGCCGGAGTTCGGCGCGCCGACGCCGACGCGTTTGCCCTTCATGTCCTCGAATTTTTTGATGCCGGAGTCCGCCGTCGTGACGATCTGGCAGAAGTTCGGCCACAGGCCCATGATGGAGCGCAGCTCCTTTGCGGCGGGCTTGCCTTCGTACGCGCCGAACGTCTCGACCGCCTGGATGACGGAGTCCGCCATCGCGATCGCCATCTCGCCCTGTCCGGTCTGGAGGGCGTTGATGTTCTCCGCCGTCGCGCCGGTCGCGGTCGCGGACGTGCGGTAGCCGATGCTGCCGAGGAACGTGGAGAACGCGCCGCCGATGGGGAAGTAGATGCCGCTCGACGGCCCGGTCAGGACGGTGATGAACTGCTTGGCGCGGTCGACCTTCGGGGCCGCCGCGAATCCGATGGAGCACGCTGCGATGGAGAGAACGAGAAGAGCTGCCAGAACGACGATGATTTTTTTCATGTTGCTTCCTCCTTATTGTGATGTATTGTGCGATTTCTCGCACGTTTCGTAGGTAGTTTTGCATAAAAATGAGGAAAAGTAAAGGCGCGGTGAAAAAAGGAAAGGAAATGGGTCGCCGGCTGAAATCCCCCCTGTCATCGTGGTGAGACGCTGGTGAATGACTTTGAAACCTTGCGTAAAGTTACTTCAAAATTGAATTCGACACAACGGGTATTATGCGGAGATCGAGCACGCGATGCCAATGGAGAACGTCATCGCGCGCGGTTTTTTTTTATTTTTTTCATGCTAGAATTTTCAGTACATATTGCGAGGGTGTTTTTTATGATGGCACACGAACGATAAAAAAATTTGGCACGATGGAGGGCACTCGAATGAAGGTACGGGGTAAATGGTTTTCGGCGCTCGCAACGGCGTTCGCGGCAGCGCTGCTTCTCGCGTCCGTTGCGTCCGCGCAGACATTTTATGTGGACAAGGTGGCGGGCGAGGCGATCGCGCCGCCCGCCTACGCGGACGGAGACGTCCTGATCGTCTCGGGGGACGTGTCGCTGGCGGCGGACGACTGGGCGGCATTGAAGGGGTTGAACGACCACAAGTTCGTGCTGATGCTGAACGACGCGACGACGTCGATTCCAGACTCCGCGATGGGGGATGCGGACGCGTCGCGTGCGAACGGCGGCATTCTCACGCTGATCGCGCCCAGGGCGACCGGTGTCGGAGCGCATGCCTTCGCCAACTGCAAGGCGCTGACCGGCGCGACGCTCCCGCAAGCCGTGACGGTGGGCGATGGCGCATTCAAGGCGTCGGGGATCCGGCGCGCCTCTCTGCCGAAAGCCGAGACGATCGGCAAGGAGGCGTTCAAGGATTCGGCGATCGCCGACATCAATATCGCGCCTGCCGTGAAGGCAAGCATCGGCGAGGGGGCGTTCGAGAACTGCGTGTCGTTGGAGAGTATTTCGGTTCTGGCGATGCGCGAGATTGGCGAGCGTGCCTTTCGCAACGCCGGTTTGAAGCGCGCGGCGTTTCACCACATTGATAAAATTGGCGCGCGGGCCTTCGAGGGGTGTGCGTCGTTCTCCCTTCTGATGATGCACATAATACCGGAGGGCAACACAGGCGTCGACGCGTTCAAGGGGGTTCCCCGGGGTATGCTCGCGATCGCGCAGGACCCGCCCGTCGGGTGGGTAAACGGTCCCGAGAGTCCGGAGAGCATCGCATTGATCGGCGGTGCTTTGGGGGGTTTGTTCTCGGCCATGAGCGCGTATGTTCACGTTGAAGACGCAAACGGTGTTGCTCCCCGTCTTGTCAACGATATGACCTCTGTCCCCGCGGTCGCGGATTACCTCTGGACGACGCCGTCCGGCAAGACGGTCCGGGGACACGAGATTGCGGCGGCGGACGAGAGCGGCGAGTACTCGATGTCCTTTACGTACAAGGGGCGCACGCACACCCTGCCGCCGTCGCGCGTCGCGATCAAATCGACGGGCGCGATCGGCGGATCGGACGGGCGGACGAAGATCGGCGCGGAGAACGTTTCGCTGGACATCTCGTATCCGCTCGCGGGCGACGGGACGTTCGTGATGACGGACAACCCCTTCTTTCCCAGCGTGACGGTGGAGCCGGAGGGTGCGCTGCTCCGTATCCGGGGCGTCCCGGGCGCGACACAGGGGGAATACGGGATCGTCATGACCGCGTGGAACGACTACTTCTTCTGGGGCGACTGCTCGGATGTGTCGAACGCGTCGGTGCGCCGCACGCACACGGTGGAGATCTCGGACTGGCTCGTGACGTTCGCCTACCCCGACGGCCTGCGCCACGTCTACGCCGCGGATGGTGGGACGATCGCCGCCCCGGAGGAACCGACGCGGCCGAACGCTGCCTTCACGGGCTGGTACATGGCCGGCGCGGCGCAGGCCTGGGACTTCGACAACGACCGGGTCACGGGCAACGTGACGCTCATCCCCGGCTGGGGCGGAGAGGCAATGCTGCATATCCGCCCCTCCCTGTTCAGCGTCAGCGAGAACGCGCCACAGCAGTTGCGGGCATATCTGCCGCCGGATTACACCGTCGCCGCCAGCGACGACGACGTGATCTGGTCGACGTTGAATTCGAGCATTGCGGTGTTGTCCGCGGGCACAGCCCTCCGCGGCAATATCTCTGCGGGGAAGGAATTCGGTACGACGGTGATCAGGGCCCGGCTCAAATCCAACCCGAACGCGTCCGCCATCGCCATTGTCACGAACGAAGGGGAACGAATGCTTGCCGACGTGTACAATGCGTATAACGCGGAGTCGGCTCACAAGAATAACTGGGATGCGATCATGAGCAGGATCGATACCTTGAACAACGACTCGCAGATAGAAAACATAAAACTGCAAAATCTATTGGAGAAGCGAACCAACGCTTTCGAAATGGCCACCAGGGTCATGGACACCAACAATGAGAGCATCCAGTCCATTCTTCGCAATCTGTCCGTTCGCGCGCATGGCGGCGAATTTTTCGCCACGCGCATGAATGGGGACGAACGGGTCGAGCTTCGCGTGATTGCGCCGAGCATGCGGGTCAACCTGTCGACGCACCTCGGCAATGTTCTGCCCTTCTCCTACACCGTCTACGCCGCAGCGATGAATGAGGTCCTGCCCGGCTGGTCGTCGCTGCCTGACGCGGACGCGCGCGTGGCGGTGCTCTCCGGCCCTGCGCTCGACTCGCAGATCTTCTTCGTGTTCGAGCGGACGGAGGATCTGCCGCAGCCGGAGAGCTCGGCCGTGCCGATTCTCGGCGGCCCCGCTGCGAACACGTGGCGTGACGCGTTCGAACGCGGTGTGGTTTCGTTCAACGCGTCCGGCGACATCACGCTCAATTGTGCCATTGTCAGCGCGAAACTGCCGCCGACGTTCCTCGACAGCGTGCTCATCGTCAGCGACGGAGAGACGATCGAGGGCCGCCTCGTGGGCCAGGTCCGTCTCGTCGCCATGAAAACGGAGGGTGGGCGCACCCCGGCCTCCGGCGGCTCCGTCGGATGCGACGCCGCGACGGGATCGCTCGCCGCGCTCGCGGCGCTCTCCCTTCTCGCCCTCTCGCGGCGCAGGAGGACGTAGGCGCGGCACGGGTGCGACGCAAGAATCCACAAAACGCAAAAAAATCCCCCCCGAAAAATTTTTCGAGGGGGATTTTTTTGCGGGGGCGTATCTCTATGTCGCCCTCCTCCGTTGACAGCGCGATGAAATGTGATACGCTTTGCCTGCGAGGGACTCCCGTTTTCTCGCACAGGGAGGTGTGGAGATGAGAGACAGATGCGGAGCGAAAATTTTTGCGATCGCGGCGTTGTGCGCGCTCCTCTCTCTTCTCTGTGCTTTTTCCGCAGCCGCGCTGGCGCCTGCGTCTGCGGGTGCGCTTGCAGATGCGGAATACCTGCACGCCTCGCGCAACGTCGATCAGCGCCGCGCGGAGACGCGCGATTTTCCCTCGCGCACGCACTACGCGCCCCCCCGGTACGAGCTGGCGGGGCACTATTCGTTCGACCGCCGCACGCGCACCCGCTCGGGCGAGCTGTACGGCGTGGACGAAACCGCATGGTCCACCGCCACCGCCGTGGACAGACGCTTTCACAAAGACGCCGAAAAGGCCTCCCGCGAGGCCATGCGCCATGCCTACCGGGCTTATGTCGTTCAATCCGTCCGCGAGGTCACCGAGGGCGGCAAAAACGTGTTCGCCGAACCGGACCTCCTGTTGAACTGGCGCGACGCCCTGCGCCCGATCCTCCCTCACTAGACCGCCCGACCACCGTACCCAGCACCCCGTTGCCGTAACCGAACCGTAGGACACCGCGCGCCGCACGGCGCGACGTCGGTCGTGCGTGCCCGGTGCGAATGTGCGAATGCGAAAGGGGAATGGATTATGTGGGTAGCGAATATGGTCATATGCTGTGGAATTTGCTTCGGCAGTTTTATTTGGGCGATCTGGGTCATGATGAAGGCGGAGGAGCGTAAGCGCACCGCCAAAGGTGGAGGCTAAATCATATGGACGTATCGGGTCATTTTACGGGATTTTTTGGCGGCACCCTGATGTCGCTCATCGCGTTCAGCATCGTCTTTCTGGTCTGTATCGGGCTGATGCTGATGATGATGGCGCTGAAACACTTTTCGGCATATGTCGACAAGGCAAACGCGGCGAAGGAAGCGAAGGCGGCGGCAGCCGTCGCCGCACCGGCAGCGGCACCCACGCCGCCGGCCCGCGTCTCCGCCGTCGCGGCGGAGGACGAAGACGAGATCGTCGCCGTCATCACGGCTGCCATCGTGGCGTCGTGCGGTGCGGGCGCAAAGATCCGGAGCATCAAACCGGTCGCTCCCCGCGCCGCCGCATCCGCATGGCGGATGACCGGCATCCTCCAGAACACGGAGGGCCTGAGCGAGTCGTTCTAAAAAAGCAGCAACGTTCGACAAAAATCCAAAATCCGAAAAAATTGGTGCGGCCGCAAGAGGGGCCGCACCAATTTTTTCGGCATATTTACAAATCGGAGCGGGTCGCATAAAATAATTTGAGAATGATTATTCTTGGAAGGTGTGGCGCTATGGCAAGGCATGCGGATCCGGCGAAAGGGGAAAGAATTTTGTGCTCCGCGATCGAGGTGTTTCTGGAGAAGGGTTACCGGGACGCCACGGTCGCGGAGATCGCCGGGCGCGCGGGACTCGTCGCCTCCAACGCGTATATCTACTATAAAGACAAGGACGACCTGCTGTTGGCTGCCGTGCGCCGGATGATGGCGGAGCACAGCGCGCGCTTCGACGCGCTCGCGCGCGAGTGCGCGTCGGAGGACGCCCGGGCGTTCGTCGACAGGTGCTTCGGCGAACTGGCGAAGATTCGCCGCCGTATCCTGTTCATGATGAGCTGCGCCATCACGCCGGGAACGAGAGAGCTGTTCGCGGATTTCGACTTCGACTACTCCGACGTCTTCGCGCCATACGTGGGCGACTGGCCCGAAGAAGCCGCCGCCCGCGCCACGCGCGCGCTGATGGCGCTCAGCGACAGTTTTTTCCTCGTGGGCGACATGGAGAGCGTGAAGGAAGCCGCCGTGAGCGTACTGGAAAACATGGGGGCCGCACGAGATCGAGCGTATCCTTTTATGGTGACACCACTGCCGTGACGGTGGCGTACGCGCACGAGGTGGACAGCACGGACGGCGTGGCGTTTCTGTCCGACATGACTGCCCTGAAGTCGTTCGCCGCGCAGAATGCTGCGAACAACACGCCGAACCCGGCGACGACGCCGAAGAGCGTCGGCACGATGATCGACGGCACGAAATACGCAGCGGTGAAACAGGCGGACGGCACGTACCTCATCACTCTGCCCGCCGGGTTTGCGAAAACGTCGATCAAACTCGACACCGGCGTCCTGACGTCGATCGAGTACACGCTGACGAACGCCGCAGAGACGTACGTCCAGAATTTCCCGGACGGCGGCCTCAAGTTCGCGGACATCGAGAAGACCGACACGACGAACACCGGCGGCAGCAGCGGCGTCGGCTGCAACGCCGGCCTGGGCGCGGGCCTCCTCTGCGGCGCGGCACTCTGCTACGCGGTGCGCCGCAGGAGGTAGAAAAACCCGCATCGCATACGCGGCGCTCGGCGCAAAAACATACGGTCTCCGGCAGGGATTGCCGGAGGCCGTTTTTGTTCGGTCTGGCTGGGAATGTGCCATGATATAATGATAAAGACCATTGGGCTAGGGAGGAATCCGCATGAAGAAGCTGCGAATCTACCTCGATACCTCCGTAATCAGCTACCTCGACCAGCAAGACGCACCAGAACGAATGGCCGAGACGCGCCAGTTGTGGGAGCAGATCAAGGCAGGTAAATACGATGTCGTGATTTCCCGTGTGACTGTAGGTGAAATCGAAGATTGCAAGGAAGGCAAGCGGAATGCGCTTGCGGGCTTCCTCAAAGAAATTGATTGTACGATTGTCCCGGTCGACGACAAGACGATTGAAATTGCGAGCCGATTTCTCGCTCTCGGGATACTCCGAGAAAAAAGTTTTGACGACTGCCAGCACATAGCTGCGGCCATAATAAGCGATTGCGACGCGATCGTCTCTTGGAACTTCAAGCACATCGTCAATCACAAGACCATGATGGGGGTAAAGGCCGTTGCCGCGTTGGAGGGGTACGGCGATCTTTTGATCTACTCTCCTTCGCCACTTCTTGGAGGTGAATCCGATGATACGCAATAATATCCCGAAACCTGACATCAGCGACAACTTCACCATTGAAGATATCCACAAAATCAGAGAGTGGAATTACGAACGACTGAAAGATGCGACGATAGAAGAGCGCGTTGCAGATGCAAACGCGCGCGCCGCCCCTTTGCTCGCGGAGCTCGAAGCTGCCAAAGCAAGACGACGCGAAAAAGCTGTGTGACACAGGAGGTAGAAAACCACAAATCGGTGTGACCCGAGCGGGCCACATCGATTTTTTTTTGACATCCGAAAAAAAATTTATTCTCGCGCGTTCGGGGCGTCAGGCATTCTTTCCCGGATCTCCGCCGCGCGGGCGTGGGCGATGAGGCCCTCGCCGCGTGCGAGGCGGGAGACGAGGGGGGCCATTTTTTGCATGGCCTCGCGGGTCATGCTCTGGTGCGTGCAGGTTTTGAGGAACGTGCCGACCCAGACGCCGCCGGTGTAGCGCGCGGCGCGGAGCGTCGGGAGCGTGTGGTTCGTGCCGGAGGCGTAGTCGCCGAAGACCTCGGCGGTGTACGCGCCGAGGAAGAGCGAGCCGTAGTTGTACAGATTTTTTGCGACGGCTTCGAGGTTCGCCGTCTGCACCTCCAGGTGTTCCGGCGCGCGGTCGTTGGCGATGGCGACGGCCTCGTCGATGGAGTCCGCCACGATCACCTCGCCGTTCTGCTCCCACGCGTCGCGCGCGATCTCCGCCGTCTCCAGCGTGCCCAATTGCCGGGCGACCTCTTCGATAATTTTTTTGCCCAATGCCTCGTCGGTCGTGACGACGACGCCCGCGGCGTTGCGGTCGTGTTCGCTCTGGGCGAGGAGGTCCGCCGCGATCACGTCCGCGGGGGCGGTTTTGTCCGCGATGACCAGCACCTCGCTCGGGCCGGCGACGAAGTCGATGCCGACGCGGCCGAAGCACTGGCGCTTCGCCTCCGTGACGTAGGCGTTGCCGGGGCCGACGATCATGTCGACAGGGGCGATCTGCGCCGTGCCGTACGAGAAGGCGGCGATCGCCTGCGCGCCGCCGACGGCGTAGATTTCGTCCGCGCCCGCGACGTCCATGGCGACGAGCGTGCGGGGGTTGATCCGGTCCGTCCCGCGCATGACGGGCGAGCAGGCGGCGACGCGCGGGACGCCCGCGACCTTCGCCGGGATGACGAGCATGAGCGCGCTCGAATATAGGGGGTAGTTTCCGCCCGGCACGTAGCAGCAGCAGGAGCGCACCGGGATGACGCGGTGCCCGAGGCGCACGCCCGGCGATGGCTCGAACGACGGCAGGTCCGTCACCGTGCGGCGCTGTTCGCGGGCGAAGCGCTCGATGTTGGCGGCGGCAGCGCGGATGTCCGCGATTTCCCCCTCGTCGAGCTCGGCGTACGCCGCGTCGATCTCCGCGCGCGCGACGCGCAGCGCCGTGCGCTTGCAGCCGTCGAACGCTTCGTTGTATTTTTGGAGCGCCTCGTCGCCGTTTCGGGCGACGTCGGCGACGATGGCGGCGACGTCGGTCCGCAGTTTTTCGAGCGAAGCGGGCGCTTTGTCGTGCGCTTTTTTCAAATATTTCAAAGTCGATTCCTCCCCTTGTGTGGTCGTTGCACGGTCAAGCGTCGTTTCCCAATCATTATAAGATATAATGGCGTGAAGATGAGGCTCCGGGCGACGCATCCGGAGTCGCCGAGCGGAGAACCCCCGGAAGGAAGGGGGTGACGCAAGTGAATAAAAAATGGCTGCGCGTGATCTGCGCAGCCAGCCTTGCGGTAACACTCCTGTTACTGGTGACATCGGTCGCCGAGTAGCAGCTCGGTGATCGAAACGAAACCCCTGCTCCCTCATCGGCGGGGGCTTCGTATCAATTATATCATAAAAATTACAATTGCACGGTATCGAACGACGAAGGAACGAGGCGCGCGGATATCCATGGTACACGACAACAGCAGCCTGATGACGGAGGGGCCGATCTGGCGGCACATTCTGATCTTCTCGATCCCCCTCATCATCGGCAACCTCTTCCAGCAGATGTACAACACCGTCGACACGCTCGTGATCGGCAACTTTCTGGGCGGCAACGCGCTCGCCTCCGTCGGCGCGGGCACGACGATCATCCATCTGATGCTCAGCCTCTTCGCCGGGCTCGCTACCGGCGCGGGCGTCGTCATCGCGCAGTTCTTCGGCGCGGGGAACGAGGAGGGCGTGGGGCGCGCGGTGCAGACCTCGGCTGCGTTCACCGTCGCTGCCGGGCTCTGCATGACCGTCGTCTGGATCCTCCTGTCCGGCCCGATCCTCCGGCTGATCGGCACGCCGGAGGAGGTCATGCGCGACGCGCGCGTCTACCTGCAAATTTATTTCGGCGGCATGCTGCCGCTTTTGATCTACAACATGGGGGCGGCGGTCCTGCGCGCGGTCGGCGACTCGCGCACGCCGCTCTACTACCTCGCCGTCGCCATGGTCGCCAACACGGTGCTGGACCTCGTCTTCGTCGTCTGGTTCGGCTGGGGGGTCGAGGGCGTGGCGGTCGCAACGCTCATCGCGCAGACGATCGCAGCGTGGCTCGTCATCCGCAAGCTCGCCGCGGCGGATGGGCCGTATCGGCTCGACGTCCGCGCGATGCGGATCGAGCCGGCAATCCTCCTGCGCATTCTGCGCGTCGGCGTGCCCGCCGGGTTGCAGCAGACGCTGATGGGCATCTCGAACCTCGTCGTGCAGAGCTTCATCAACGCATTCGGCACGTCGGTGATGGCGGCGTGGAACGTCTTCAACAAGCTGGACGGCGTGATCATCCTGCCCTGCCTCAGTTTCGGCCTCGCCGTGACGACGTTCACGGGGCAGAATTTCGGAGCGGGCAAGCGGGCGCGCATCTTCGAAGGGATGAAGACGGGGCTTAAAATGAGCGTGTCGCTTTCGATCGTGGTGTCGTTCCTCTTCTACGTCTTTGCGGACAACCTCTTCGTGCTTTTCTCGAAGGACCCCGCCGTGCTCGAGTTCGGTATGCGCATCCTGCGCGGCATGACGCCGTTCTATTTCATCGTCGCGGCGATGTACGTCTTCTCGGGGGTCATCAACGGCGCGGGTTACTCGTTTGCCACGATGATCATCATGCTCTTCAACCTCTGCATCGTGCGCATCGCGTTTCTTCAGCTCGTCTCGCGCATCACGCCGGAGATCGACGTCGTTTTTCTCGCCTATATCGTGTCGTGGACGATGTGCAGCCTCGGGCTCTTCGCGTACTACAAAAAGGGACGCTGGCGGCGGGCGCTCGAAACCGTTGTCGAATCCGAATAACGAGCTATAATGCAGGCACGGTGAAATAAAAATGAAATAAAAAATCGAAACCACACCAAGGGAGATGAGAACATGGCACAAAGAGGCGGCGCAGGCAAAAAAGCGCTCGTGTTCATCCTGCTCTTTATCGTGTTTTTCCTGGGACGGCTCGGATACGGCTACTACACGACACCCGACAAGATCGTGAAGCGCAGCGCGCGCTCGCGCGTGCCGGAGGTCTCGGTGGACCTCTCCAGCTCGAAAAAGAATTACGCCACGGACAAGCTCGCGCAGCGCACTTCGGCGTCCGCGATGCCGCAGGTCGACCAGAAGTACGAGAAAACGGCGACGGTCGTGACCGGCACGAAAGAGTACGACAAGGACGAGGGCAAGCTCCGCGCGACGATCAAGGAGCACGGCGCGATCGTACAGTTCGAGCACAACGTCGGGCGCAGCGACGTCAAGACGCGGGTGCTCCAGCTCATGATCGGCGTGCAGCCGGATTCGTTCGACAAATTCTACGCCGCAGCGCGCGAGATCGGTCGCCTCGAATCCGCGGAGGTCACAAAGGTCGACAAGACGAACGAATTTCTGGACCTCAAGGCGCAGCGCGAGTCGCTCGAAAACACCCGTCGGGCGCTGATGGAGCTCAAGCGGATGAACGGCTCGATCGACGAACTGGTCAACCTCCAATACCGCATCCTCGAGATCGACCAGCAGTTGCAAAACCTCGGGGTCAAGCTCGGCGACTACGACGAGGTGAACGAGTTCTGCACGGTTCGCCTCACGATGTACGAGGACCACGACATACTCGTCTATCCGCCGACCACTCCCCGGCGCGTGATGATCGCGTTCAAGTGGTCGCTGAAATACTATTTCGCCGCGATGGCGGCACTCGCGTTTTTCTCGATATTCGCGTTCTTCTCGGTCGCGATCGCCGAAAAAATCCGCGGCTGGGCCGACCCCTACGGCCGCCACGAACGCTTCGACGACGAACCGGAGACGGAGCCCGCGACACAGCCAGCGGAGCCGGAAAAACCGACGGAACCGGAGAAAAAGGCGGAGTAGCACCGTTTGAAAAAGACGATAGACCACAAAGCCGAGGGGCCGCGAAAAGCGGCCCCTCGGCTTTGTGTCATTGTTTACAGCTGTGAAAAATTCGTTATTTTTACCGATCCATCGGGAAAGCGTGCCGTGATTTCCAGCTCGCCCCCCATCGCCTCGATGTGGCTTCGCAGCGTCGAAATATACATATCCGTCCTCCGCTCCATCTTGGCGATGGCGGGTTGTTGCAGGCGAAGTGTCTCCGCAAGCATTTTTTGCGACATGCCCCTCGCGCGGCGCAGTTCGCACAGAGGCATTTCCTTCAAGGTTGCCTCGACCTGCCGATCGATTTCGGCTCTCGCCGGTGGTGTCATCGCGCTGCGAAGCGCGGAGAATTTTTTGGCCATCAATCGTCGCCCCTTTCTTTCGCAATTTCCATCAGATGTCGATCGTACAAGGCATCTGCGATCGGAATAAAAACGTCGTACCACCTGTCGTCTCCGGTCTTGTCTCCACCGATCAGCAAAATGGCCACGCGCCTTGGATCGAACGCGTACAGTGTGCGCAATGGACGACCGCCGCACTGAGAACGAAGTTCCCTCAAATGTCCGTGGCGGGACCCAGAAAGCGCGCTGCTGTGGGGAAACGGAAGGTTGGGTCCCATGCGCTCCAATAAACCGACCGTCACAGCGAGGGCGATCTGCTCTTTTTCATCGAGCGCCGCCCACCATGCTCCGAATTCGTCGGTATACTCCACTTCCCAGTTCATATGGAGATTGTATTTCGGATTTTATATTCCGTCAATGGAATATTCAAGTATTGATCTCGGCGCCAGCCTCGGGACGCAAAAAACCGTTACGCTTGCGCTGCGAGAAAATCCAGCGCGTTGGTGCGCAGGATGCCGTCGTAGTCGGCAGGGGGGTCGTTGTCGAGCGTCAACAGATATTTGGGGTAGCTGTCCTTTATCGCGCGCAGGGGGCGCAGCTCTCGCGCAAGCGTGTTTTCGTCCCGGACCGTGGCGGCAACCTGGTAATATGTGAGACCGCTGCCGTCCATTGTGACGAAGTCGATCTCCCACTCGCCAGCCTTTCCGACGTACACTTCGCGATGCCGCCGCCGCAGTTCGAGGTAGACGACGTTTTCGAGCATCCGTCCCACGTCGGCGCTTCGGCTTCCCAGCAGCCAGTACCGGAGGCCGATGTCGACGATGTAATACTTGTCGCCGGTCTTGAGGTGCGCCTTCCCCTTCACGTCGTAACGCCGCGCGCGGTAAAAGATGAACGCGTTCTCCAACGCGGAGAGGTAGGAGTCCACCGTGTGCGGCGATATGCCGCGTCCGGATGACGAGAGTGTGTCGGAAATTTTTTTCGTGGAGAGCGGGCAGCCGATGTTGTCGGCCATAAAGCGGATCAACCCGTCCAGCACGCCCACGTTCGCAATCTGCGTTCGCGCGACGACGTCCTTCAGCACGACGGTGTTGTAGATGCCACCGAGATAATCCGCGACGAGGTCCGTATCGGGCGCCAGTTGTGTCGCGTACGGGAACGAGCCGTAGCGCAGGTAGTCGGCATACTTGCGCTCCATGGATCGTTCTTCCGGGGCGGGGAAGAGCAGGTATTCGGAAAACGAGAGGGGCAGCATGAAAATTTCGACGTACCTGCCGGACATCTGTGTGGCGATCTCGCCGGACAGCATGTGGGCGTTCGAACCCGTGACGTAGAGGTCGACGTTTTTGCGGATGAACAGACTGTCCACGACGGAGGGAAAGTCGCGCACATTCTGTACCTCGTCGAGAAAAACATAGTTTTTGACGTCGGGCGACAGGCGGGAAACGATGTAATCGTGCAGCGTTTTCGGATCCCGCAGATGTGCGTTGTCCATGTCCTCGAAATCGAGAAACGTGATGCGCCCTTCCGGTATCCCCTCGTCCGCGAGCAGATCGCGAAACATTTGCAGTAGCGTGGATTTCCCACAGCGACGTATGCCCGTGACGACCTTGATCAGATCTCTGTCGCGGAACCCGAGCAGTTTTTTCAGGTACTCTCTCCGCTGTATCATGCAATCACCCCTTTTTGCAATCATATGCGAATTTCAGGATAAAATCAATGATTTTTGCATTGCAATGCAAAATATCTGAAAATTCGTTATATGCAGCAATGAAATGCAAAAAACGAGGATTCGCTTTTCGCGCGATCCTCGTTTTTTGTCTTGTCGGTTTTTGCTCGCCTACCCGTGGACGGAGAGGATGAGGTAGAGTTTGCCTCCCGATACCTGGAAGGGGAGGGTGAAGCTCTTGACGTCCGCTTTTTTGGGCGGGATCGCCTTGATGTTTTCGCCGCAGAGCACCTGCGGCGGGGTGATGTCGAGGCCGGGGATGTTCGCCTTGATGAGCGCCTGGCCGCTGATCATGTTCGTCAGCTCGCCCAGCACGCTCATGGACATCGGGTCCTCCGGATCGGCCTTGACCATGCCGCCCGTGAACGCCGTGACGTAAGCCTCGAACGCCGTGATGTCCGCCATGAGGGAGGCCGTGCTGTGCATGGCCCCGCCGACGATGCCGATGAGTGCTGCAACCCGGCTGCCGGGCGCGTTGACGCCCATCGCGATTTCCGATTTCAAAAACTCCGCCTGTATTCCCACCGTCTGGCTCACACTCACCAAAGCTCCCGCATAGGAATTGACGAGCGTAGAGAGCAGAGCACTCGCGTTTGTCGAAGACATATGGATCGTTTCCCCCCTAAATAAACCCGGCCCAAGGCCGTCGTCCCGAAAAGTCGTAGCCGTTATTCTATCATTATACAGAAAAAATACCAAGAAGCGTCGAACTCATAAATTGGCTGCGAAAAAAGCGTAAAAATTTTTCCGTGTGCTTGCATCGTTTTTGCCGGATTATTGTCGAGCATGTCGCCAAGGGGATTTTTTATCGTCATTTCGAGGCATTTGTATTTGTTTTTGACGAAACAAAGACAAATAGTATCTGTCATGTTGAAAAAATTTCCTGTTTTTTCGGAGGGTGGGTTTACTTTTGGGGCGGGGGAACCCACTTTATGGGGTAGGGAGAAATTTCTGCGGATGCGCGTAAGAAAAAATGGGTTTGGGTAGGTCTCCCTCAGTCGGCCTTGCCGACAGCTCCCTCGAGAGGGAGCCGGGGCTGGGTGTTGGTGGTTGAAACCTCTGTAGCGATGGGCGCGAAGCGCCCGAGAGAACGCAAGAAAACCACGTGCCCAAGCCCCGCCTCCCTCTTTGAGGGAGGTGCCGGAGCATCCGGCGGAGGGAGACCTACCACCGCACCAACCATACAAACGACAACAGACAGAGGAGGACACACGAATGCCGCAATTCATTCTCATTTCCTGCCACATCAAATTCCAGCTCTGCGTCGGGACTTTTCCCGATGGGCGGATGCGGACGCGGACGTTTGGGATCGGGGGCGTGCGGCCCGATGTGACGGCGGACGACGTCGCCGCCGTGGCGCGCGTCGTCGCGCCGCTCTTGGCGCACCCGGTGGTGCGCGTGCGCCTCGTGCGGAAATACCTGCTGGTGCGGGGCGGAGCAAGCGGTGAAACGTCGCCGCGGGCGGCGCTTTACATCCCCCAAATTGACTGTAAAATGGATTTCACCGGGTTCATTTCGAGCGATTCGAAAGGGGAAATTTGGAATGGTGAGTGGGAAAAACCGGACGAAGGCGACAAAAATATTTCTGCACCTGCTGCTTGCCGTGCTTCTGCTGGCGGCGTTCGCCGCAGCGGCGTCGGCGGCGACGCATACGATCACGAAGGTAAAGGGTACAACAATCACCCGGCCTGCGGGCCTCGCCGCCGGCGACACGATCGTCGTCACCGGCGACCGGCTGGAGCCGGAGACGTTTACGTTTGTGGATACCCCCCCCGACGGTGATTGGGCTGTCCTGCGCGACTGCCCCGTAACATTCAACCTCGTCCTCGAACGTGAGACGACCGTCGTGGGCGGTGCGTTTTATGAATGCTACAACCTGGCGTCGGTCTCGCTGCCCGTTGCGACGAATATTGGTTACGTTGCGTTTTACAGTTGCTACTCGCTGAAGTCGGTCTCGCTGCCCGCCGCGACGAACATTGGGGAAATGGCGTTTTTCTTCTGCTTCTCGCTGACGTCGGCCTCTATGCCCGCCGCGACGAGCATCGGCGACCATGCGTTTCGTAACACCTCGCTGACGTCGGTCTCGCTGCCCGCCGCGACGACCATCGGGAACTATGCGTTTTCAGGCTGCAGAGCACTGACGTCGGTCTCGCTGCCCATTGCGACGAACATTGGGAGCTACGCGTTTTCGGATGCCCCGCTGACGTCGGTCTCGCTGCCCGCTGCGACGACCATCGGGGACCATGCGTATTCAGGTTCTAAAACACTGACGTCAGTCTCGCTGCCCGCCGCGACGACCATCGGGAAGAATGTGTTTACCAGTTGCGCCTCACTGACGTCGGTCTCGCTGCCCGCCGCGACGACCATCGGGGACTATGCGTTTGCCAAATGCAGAGCACTGACATCCATCTCCCTGCCCGCCGCGACGACCATCGAGAACCATGCGTTTTTCGATTGCGCCCAACTGGCATCGGTCTCGCTGCCCGTTGTGACGAACATTAGGGAGCATCTGTTTTCAGGCTGTTCAGCACTGAGATCGGTTTCGCTGCCCTCCGCGACGAGCATCGGCGACAATGCGTTTTACTACTGCACCGCACTGGCGTCCATCTCACTGCCCGCCGCGACGAATGTCGGGCAAAATGCGTTTGAAGGCTGCGCCAGGCTGACGTCCATCTCACTGCCTGCTGCGACAAAAGTTGGGCAAAGCGCGTTTACCGGCTGCGACAAACTGACATGTGCCGTCGTGTCCGACGACAAACCGTCGGGTTGGGACAACTCCGCCTTCCCAGACACGGGCACGGTCCCCCTCATCATGCCAAGTTCGGGGACCTGGACGGGAGACAACCCAAGGCTCGTGCTCAGCAACCCGGAGGACTACGCCAACGCGTCCAAAGCCTACGTTGTCTCGGCTGACAAAGGCCCGGTGAAACTCGACAGCGGCCTTCACGAATCTACATACTTCACCGCTCATCAGTGGTACAGGGACGGTACATCGATTAATGGCGCGAACGGCGCGACCGTCGGCGCCGACCGAAGTGGCGTTTATCAGATATCGTTCGTACACAACAACAATACATACCGCCTCCCCGAGACGCGCGTCGTCATCGGCCTCCAACCGGCGTTCGAGGACGGGGCCGAGGTCGAGGACGCGTTTCCGTCCTCGAACGGCTATGCCCTGAACAGGACGTTCAGGATCGCCGGCGGCAGCCCACCGCCCGCCATCAACGTCTTCAACCCGCTGCCGTCCGTCATCACGGATACGAAGACGGCGGACGCCGTGACGCTCGCGGGCATGCTGCCGGCATCGGTAACGGCCACCTATCGCTTCACCCTGATGGCGACGAACGACTTCACCTTCTGGACAAAACCGGCGATGCTCGTCTACCGCGCCAACACGAGAGCCGAGGTCGTAGCGGTCAACGCTGCGCTCCAGGATCTCAACGGCAATCCCTTGACGGCAGACACCTTCTCCGTGTACGCCCCGCCCTCCCTCGCCCCCGGAGTTGCGAATGGAATATTTCAGCACTTCGGTGCCTCGGTTGTCAGTGCCGTTAAACCGATCGAACAGGTACCCGGCGACTGCTTTGCGGTATCTGCAAGACCTGTCTCCTCCGATAGCGCCACGACCCCGCTCGCCTGGTCGTTCAACACGAGCATCTCGACGGCAAACGCCACCACCACCACCGCGCGCGGCGCGGCGGGCGACGTCTACATCCTGCCCCTCTCGATCACCTACTTCCACAACGCCCTCTCCGCCGACCTGCCGGATAACTGGAAGACGATGACGGACGCGGCGCGCGCGAAGTGGCTGACCGACGACGGCAGCGACCGCGCGCTCGCCTTTGCCTACGAGTATGTGCCGAAGTCCGGCGACGCGGCGCAGCCCCCGGTGCCCCTGATCGGCCCCGGCGGCATGCTGACGTGGGGCGACGCGCTGAGCGCCGGTATCGTCACGGTCGACGCATCCGGCGACCTGACGATCAACTACATCCCCCTGACCGGCACCGGCGACCCGTTCGTCGTCGAGAACTGGCTGGTCATTCCCGACGGCGAACCGTACCCCGGCTACCTGACCGACCCCCTCTGGCTGCTGCGCGTCCCCGCGAGCAGCGGCGGAGGCGGCGGCGGTGGCGTGGGCTGCGGTGCGGGCGCGGGCGCGATGGCGATTTTCGCGCTGCTGGCGCTGCGGCGCAGGCGCGATCGCTGATCGCCCCCGTTAAAACCTGATAAACAAACAAGCGAGCAGCCGGGTTTCCCTTGCGGAGACCCGGCTGTTTGT
>JAJDHV010000040.1 GCA_030266365.1 Synergistaceae bacterium OttesenSCG-928-I11
GCGCGCGACATGCGCGCCATCGTCCCGGTCAAGACAGCGCCCCGCGAGCCGAGGGCCTGGCTCTCCGTGGAGACGAACAACTATCACAATCTGGGAGCGCAGACGATTGAGGTTCCGACCGGTATCCTCACCGTTTTCTGCGGCGTGGCCGGTTCCGGCAAGACGTCGCTCGGCGACGTCGTCCAGCGGTATCTCGACACGGACGTGATCTCGATCTCGCAGAAGAACGTCGGCATCAGCCTTCGCTCGACGCCCGCCACATACCTCGAGATCGGCGACGAGATCCGCCGCCTCTTCGCGCGCGAGAACCGCGTGGCATCGGCGCTGTTCAGCTTCAACTCGAAGGGCGGATGCCCCGCGTGCAAGGGGAAGGGCGTCATCGTGACCGACATGGCCTTCATGGAGGACATCGTGACGGTCTGCGAGGCGTGCAACGGCATGCGCTACGCGCCGGAGGTGCTGGGCTACCTCTATCGGGGCAAAAACATCGCGTCCGTCATGGACATGACGGTGACCGACGCGCTGGATTTTTTCAGGGACATGCCGTTCGCGCTGCAACTGCGCCAGATGGTGCGCGTCGGGCTCGACTATCTTCGGCTCAACCAATCGCTCTCGACGCTGTCGGGGGGCGAGTTGCAGCGTCTCAAACTGGCGAGCAACCTCGACCGGAAGGGAAGCGCCTACATCCTCGACGAGCCAACCTCCGGCCTGCACATGGACGACGTCAAAAAATTGTTGCGCCTCTTCGAAGAGCTCGTCGAAGAGGGGAACACCGTGATCGTGATGGAGCACAACCTCGCGGTCGTCAAGGCTGCCGACTGGCTGATCGAGCTCGGCCCCGAGGGCGGCGACAAGGGCGGGCGCGTCCTCTTCTCCGGCCCGCCGTCGCGGATGAAGGAAGCAAGGGAGAGCGTGACCGCGAGATATTTTTGATCCTTTCATCATACCCGAATTATTTTACGGCGGAGGCGATATCGATGGACCACAAAAAAAATTTGATTGCATTCGTACAGAAGGCCGTACAAACAAAGAGCTTTTCCGACGAGGACGGCGCCTCCTCGTCCTCCGGCGTCGGGTGCGGTGTCGGTGTCGTCGCGGTCCCTTGCTCCTGTCGCTGCTCGGATGCGCGGCAACGTTCCGAAAGGTGCGGAGGTAAGGCAAGCGTCGACAAGAGGCAAAAAATCGAAACGCGCCGCGGGGAGGCTCTGTTTGGGGAGCCTCCCCGTTTTTTTTGTCGTTTGCGTGAAAAATTTCGACCGGACGCTCGGGCGACGAATCCGCGGCGCGATGAGTGCGGAAAAGAACGGCGACAAAACAGAAGACCCACCTTTCTTTTCCCAATACGATGGCTTAGAATGCAGGCACGCAGTGCTGGAAAAAGATCGAAAAAACGAAGGGGTGTATTGTCATGATCGTTTTTGGCAAAAATGCAAAGAATGCGCGGCTTCCGCTGTTGCTTTTGTGGGCGCTGTTCCTGTTTCTTTTGTCGACCGCGCTGCCCGCCGCGGCGGTAATTGATGCCGATCCTCCGGCACCGGTTGCCAGCCCGCCGGGGGGTACTTACAACAAACCGCAGACCGTTACGCTCACGTGTACGGTGGCGGACGCGAAGATTTATTACACCACGGATGGTACATTGATCACGGACTCTACTTCGATTCGCTGGGGAACCGCGAAAGAATACACTGGGCCAATCAACGTCGACAAGAACATGACGATTAACGCGATAGCGGCTTCTGAAGAAAGCCTGATATTTAAGAGTGCCCAGATCACCGCGAATTACGTCATCGACACCACCGCGGAGTATCTGCGCATCACGGACCCCGCGAAAAATCCATACCGGTATAACTGGGGGTCTCTTCCTGATGGCAAGCTCGGCGAGCCGTACAGTTACCAAATGAAGGCGGAGAGCTCCCGGGGGGACGTAGCTTGGCGCGTGGTTTCGGAAGATATTGAAGGCTATGAATTTCCGCCAGGCTTAATCCTTGGTGCAGACGGGGCCTTGTCCGGTACGCCGCAGGAGGTAAGGTATTTTCGCTTTACCCTTAGCGCCAGGAACGCAGTGGCCGAGGATAGTATTATGTTGGAGATGAATGTTTACGGGCCGACTCCGGAGAAGCCCGTGGCGACTCCGCCGGGCGGAGCCTACGCCGAGGCCGCCACGGTGGCACTCTCTCATTCCGACCCGGCGGCCGTCATTTACTATACACTGGACGGCACCGATCCGCCGATAGAGGTCGAAGCAACTGGGTTCCAGCGCCCGATGTCCATACTCTACGATAAACCGTTTCTCGTACCGCTCGGCGCAACCCTCAAGGCAATGGCGACCGCAGATGGATTTACGCACGGCGAGGTCATGGAGGAGAAATATACCAAATCGGGTCCCTTTGTACCCGTGACGGATATCAGCATAGACGCAACCGGTTTCCTTAGTACCTCCAGGAGAAGCCTGAAAAGCTTGGTGGTCCCGCAGGACGCGTCCGTGCAGCACATCGTTTGGAATGTCGTTAGCCTGGTGGGAGGCGGCGATAGAGGGTTTTTCTATCCGGGGACGGATGAGTTGAGGCTGGATATGATCAATACAGGGCTGGTGCGCGTCAGAGGAACCTCGCCGGGCGGCAAGAACGAGCAGGGAGAAAACTTCGTGAAGGAATTTGACATCGACGTGGTTTCTTCGTATCCGGAAGACCTGGCAAAAAAAATTTTATGCGGCGTCCTCGGCGCGGGCAACGCCGGTGTCGGAGCGGCGGCGTTGCTCGCGGTCGCCCTGCCCGTCCTCCTGCGGCGCGGGCGGGAGAAAAAGAACGGGCGAAAGCGATAGCGGGCCGGCTACCCCTCGCACAAAAGATCGACAGAACGCTTCGAACGCCGTGGGCCGTGCTCACGGCGTTCGCATTTCGGCGGTGATCGTTCGGCGTTTTTCGATTCCCCGGATTATCTGATAGAATGTCGAAAACGATCGACGAAGGGAATGCGGCACGTACACGGCTGCGAAGGGACCGACAGGACGATGCGCGAGCAGACGGTTTTTTTCGAGGAAATAAAAAAATATATTCCGGAGCTTCTGGACGAAATCGCCATGGCGTTCTGGAAGCTGGACGTGACGCGCGGGCGTCTTTTCGTCTACGGTCGTGCCTACATCGCTGCGATTTACGGTGAGGACGTTTCTTATCTGGAGCTGTCCTGGGACGCATATCAAAAAAAATACTGCCACCCCGACGATGTCCGGGGTATCATCGCGGCCGGCGAGCGGGCGATTTCCTCGGGCGAGAACTATCACACGAGGCACCGCGTCCGGAACGCCCGCAAGAACGAGTGGATCTGGCACCACGTCTTCGGGCACGTCGTGCAGCATGGCGGGGATCTCTTCATCTTCGGCGGCGCGCGCGACATCACGGATGCCATCCTCCTCGAGTCGGCGTACAAAAATATCCGCCTGGAAGAGCGGACCGCAAAGGCGATCCTCGACGCCACACCCCTTGCGACTTCCCTCTGGGACGAAGCGTTGAACATGATCGACTGCAACCGGGAGGCGCTCGAAATGTTCGAGGTGGCGGGCAAACGCATCTACCTCGAAAACATCGGCGCCATGATGCCCGATTTGCAGCCGGACGGCTCGCCCAGCCTCTCGAAGATGCGCGCTTACGTAAAGAGCGCTTTCGAGACCGGTCGTGAAGAATTCGACTTCGTTCTGCTCACGAGCGGAGGCGAACGAATCCCCGTCTCCGTGACGTTCGTTCGTATTTATCTCGACGATAACATTCGCGTTGCGGGATACGCGCGCGACCTTCGCGAAATCATCCTGTCGGCGGAGCGGATGCGCGAGGCGGACATGCGGACGCAGGCCATGCTCGACGCGACGCCGCTCGCCTGTACGTTCTGGGATCAGGACTTCAAGATGGTCGACTGCAACCTGGAGGCGCTCCGGATGTTCGGATTTTCCGAGAAAGAGGAGTATCTCGAACGTTTCGACGAGATCTCCCCCGATCTCCAGCCGGACGGCAGCCCAAGCGGCGAAAAGGCGCTGGAGATGCTCGCCGCGGCGATGCGGACGGGGCGCGTCGTTTTCGAATGGCTGCACATGAATGCGGACGGCGAGCCGATCCCGACGGAAATTACGCTCGTGAAGGTGCCGTGGCGCGACGGGCATCGCATCGCGGGCTATGCGCGCGACCTGCGAGAGCTGAAGAGCAAGATGGCGGAGATCGAGCGGACGCAGAACGAACTGCGCGACGCGCTGGCGCGAGCCGAGGAGGGGACGCGGGCCAAAAGCGATTTCCTCTCGAACATGAGCCACGAGATCCGCACGCCGATGAACGCCATTATCGGGATGACCGACATCGCGAAGGGAACGGACGATGTCGAGAAGATGCGCTATTGCCTCGGCAAGATCGAGGACGCGTCCGGCCACCTGCTGGGGGTCATCAACGATATCCTCGACATGTCCAAGATCGAGGCGGGCAAATTCGAGCTGTCCGAGGCGGATTTCGCCCTGGAGAAGATGCTCCTCCGCGTCACGAACGTCATCAACTTCCGCGTGGATCAGAAGGGCCAGAGTTTTCTCATCAAGGTCGATCCGGATGTGCCGTCGACCCTCGTGGGGGACCAGCAGCGGCTCGCGCAGGTCATCACCAACCTCCTCTCGAACGCCGTGAAGTTCACGTACGATGGGGGAAAGATCAGCCTGCTGGTGCATCTGGAGTCGGAGCGGGAGGGGATATGTACCCTCCGGTTCGAGGTCGTCGACAACGGCATCGGCATCTCGAAGGAGCAACAGGCGAAACTCTTTCAGTCGTTCGCCCAGGCGGACGGCAGCATTACGCGGCGCTTCGGCGGAACGGGCCTCGGGCTCGTCATCTCCAAGCGTATCGTCGAGGCGATGGGAGGCAATATTTCCGTCGAGTCGAAGCTGAACAGCGGCTCGCGTTTCGTCTTCACGGTCAAGGTGAAAAGGGGCTCGGTCGCGGAGACGCGGAAACTCCACCCGGACGTGGATTGGAGCAACGTTCGCGTCCTGGTCGTCGACGACGAACCGGAGGTGCGGGAGTATTTCGAGCAGATCGCAGCCTCCGCCGGGCTGTCGTGCAAGACGCTTCCCGACGGTTTTTCCGCGTGCCGCGCGCTCGAGGAGGGCGACCTTTACGACATCATCTTCGTCGATTGGCGGATGCCCGGGATGAACGGCATCGAACTGACGAGGCGAATCCGACAGGTGGGCGGCGAGAACATCGTGGTCGTCATGATCTCGGCGACCGAATGGGCGCAGATCTCCGGGCGCGCAATGGAGGCGGGCGTGGATCGTTTTATTGCGAAACCGCTGCTCCCGTCGATCATCATCGACTGCGTCAACGAGTGCCTCGGCAATCACGCGCAGGCGTCGCAGGGAGGCAAACGTGGCCGGACGCGTCGGAACATTTTTCGCGGGCGGCGCATTCTGCTCGTGGAGGACATCGAAATCAACCGCGAAATTCTGGTCGACCTGCTCGAGGAGACCGGCGTGGAGATCGAGATGGCAGAAAACGGACTCGTCGCATGCGAGCTGTTCGAGCGGGCCCCCGACCGATACGACGCGATTCTCATGGACATCCACATGCCGATCATGGACGGCTACGAGGCGACCCGCACGATTCGGGAGATGTCCGTACCGCGCGCGCAAGCCATCCCGATCATCGCGATGACCGCCAACGTCTTCCGCGAGGACGTCCAAAAATGCCTCGCCGTCGGGATGAACGACCACGTCGGAAAGCCCGTCAACATCGAGGAAGTCATAAAAAAATTGCGCGTCTACCTGCGTGCGGCGTGACGGGGCGGTTCGCTTGATCGTTGGGATCGGAACGGACCTCTGTCGGATCGCCAGAATGGCGCACGCGACCCAAAACGAACACTTCGTGCGGCGGATTTTCAGCGCGGAGGAGATTGCGTATGCGAGCGGACAGGGCAACCCCGCCATGCACTATGCCAGCGCCTACGCCGCCAAGGAGGCGCTCGCCAAGGCCTCGGGCCTCGGCATGTTCGGAATGGGGATCGACGCGTCCTGGGTCGAGCGGACGGAGACGGGGCCGGAGATGCATTGCACCGGCGCGCTTTGGGAAAAACTTCAGGCGAAAGGCGTGAAAAAAATATGGCTCTCCCTGACGCACGAAGGGGATTATGCGTTGGCGTTCGTCGTATTGGAGTCGTGATGAGATGAGATTTTTTTATTCGAGCGATGCAATACGGGCGGCCGATGCGCGCGCAATCGAAGCGATGAACATTCCCGGCGTCGTCCTCATGGAAAACGCCGGAAGAAACGCGACGGATGAGGTCCTGAAAAAATTCGGCAACGGGAAAAAATTCCTCATCCTCTGTGGCCCCGGAAACAACGGCGGGGACGGTTTCGTCATGGCGCGACACCTTCTCGTGCGCGACCGTGACGTCGCCGTCGTCGTGACGACAGCCCCGGACAAATATCGCGGGGACGCCGCCCTTGCTCTCGCAGCCTATCTCGGCTGCGGCGCGCCGTTGTTCTCCTCCGCCGAGCTGACGGACGACGAACTCGGCGCGCAAATTGCGGCGAGCGATGTCGTCGTCGACGCGCTCCTCGGCACCGGTTCGAGCGGCGCACCGAGGAGAGAGGTCGCGCGGCTGATGTGCTTGATAAAAAAATGTGCGCCGGCTTCCGTCGTCGCGCTGGATGTCCCGAGCGGCGTCGTGCCGGACACCGGCGAGGCAAGCGACGATGCAGTGTGTGCTTCGCTCACCGTGACGTTTCTGGCCGAAAAGGTGGGAGTCGCCGTCGCGCCGGGCGCTCTGCACTGCGGAGAGGTCTCGGTCGCAGACATCGGCGCGCCGCGCGGCCTCGTCCTGTGCGACGAGCCGATCCTGACGGGGTACGACCGGACGGATATTCCCGGTATGGCCCCGCACATTTCGCGGGATGCGCACAAGGGGAACAGAGGCGGTCTGCTCATCGTGGGGGGCTCGGCGCATTTCAGAGGCGCGCCGCTGCTTGCGGCCCGTGCCGCGTTGCGGGCCGGGTGTGGTTTTGTCTTTCTCGCTGTCCCCGATTTTATGTCCGGCGAGGCGAGCGCGTACCTGCCTGAGGCGATCGTCCTTCCGCTCCCGTCTGACGGAGACGGTATTCGCGCGTCTGCGTTGGGTGAGGAGATTGCGCCGTGGGAGGGCAAGTTCGCCGCCGCCGTCGTCGGTCCGGGGGTCGGGCGCTCCGACGGTGCGGCGGAAGCGATTCGGCATTTTCTGGACGATTGGAAAAAACCGCTCCTGATGGATGCCGATGCGCTCTTTCACTTGGCAAACATGGGCGCGGAGACGTGCTGTAACGTCGTCATCACGCCGCATACTGCCGAGGCGGCGAGGCTGCTCGGAATCCGCGTCGACGAAGTGAACGCGCATCGGCTCGATGCCATCGCGTCGCTTGCAAAAAAATATGGGACGGCCTTGCTGAAAGGGCCGCATACGCTGATCGCAGACGAAAACGAGACGAGGGTCGTCCTCGAGGGCGGGCCGGAGCTGTCCGTCCCCGGTTCGGGGGATGTCCTGTCGGGGGCAATTGGCGCGTACCTCGCGAGGGGGTTGTCCCATCTCGACGCCTCGACGCTCGGCGCGCTCGTCCACGCGCTTGCGGGCGAACGCCTGGGTCGCACGGACGGTGTGTTGGCCGGAGAGATTGCCGACGGAATTTCAACGGAGGGAAGCGAAAAATAAATGTCTTACAAGAGAGAGCGCATGCGACGCGCGTACGAGGACCCGTCCAGGGATCTCAAACGGGATCAGAGGCAGGCCCCGAAACGTGACCGGGGCATGAAATTCACGTTTCTCAGCTTTGCCGTCGTCGCGGGGACGATGGCGGTGATGAAGGCGATCAACCCCGACATCCCCATGCGCTCGCCGATCATGATGTTTGCGAGCGTCTTCCTGGGATGCATGTTCATGATCCTGATTGCAAGAAGGATGAAATGAGCGTGCCGACTGTGGGCTTGGACCTCGTCTGTAAATTTCCCGGCGTCGCGACCGACGGGCCGGACGGGACGGCGGCCGTCGGTCGGTCGCTCTCGAAGGCAGCTTCGGCGGGACTGTTGATCCTCCTGTACGGTCCACTGGGGGCGGGGAAGACCCTGCTGTCGGTGTCGATCGGGGAGAGCCTCGGGGCATCTCGGATGAAGAGCCCGTCTTTTGCCATCGAGTCGATTCATTCGCTTCCCGGAAAAAATTTTTCCCTTGTACACGCCGACCTCTATCGCCTGGAAGATACTTCTTCCGAGGCGATGCAGCTCGAGGAATATCTCGACGACGGAGCGATCGTTCTGGTCGAGTGGGCGGAGCGCTGGAAAAATCCGCCCAGGCATAACCGATGGGACGTTCACATCTCCGCCGTTGGCGAAACGAAACGTACGATCGATTTCGCCGTTCATGGCGAGGGTACACTCGCCGCGTTTTCCAATATTTTTTCGGAGTTGCTGTCACTATGCCGCTGACGCTTGCGATCGATTGCGCCATGCGGTGGATCAACCTCGGACTGGGGGAGGGCGACACGTTCCTCGGGTGCGAATCGATTCATTCGGGCGCGAAGCAGGGGGACGTCCTTCCCGTCGTCGTGGGCGAATTTATTTCGAGATTCGGGCGCGATCTATCCGACGTCGAGCGCATTGCGATCACGGTCGGGCCCGGTTATTACACGGGGATCCGCGTCGGTTTGTCGTACGCGACCGCCCTCGCGGAGAGCCTGGGGGCGAATGTCGTTCCCATGACGACGCTTCACGCAATGGCATACGGTTTTTTCGCGACGCCTCTTCTGGTCGTCCCCGTCGTCAAAGCCCGCACGGGCGCCGTCTATGCCGCCGCATATCATGCCGGGGCGCAACTGCTGGAGGAAACGTTTCTCGATGTCGCCCACCTGATCGAGCGCATCGCCCCCCTCTCCGTCGCAAAAAGCGAGACCGTCTTTCTCGGCGAAGACGCGGAACGTTTTCCGGAGATCGCGCATTACGGCGCGCCCATGCTGCATGCAAGCCATTTTGTTGGGCACAACATGATTGCCGCTGCACGGGAAATTTCTGCGGTCGACCCAACGGAGATTCGAGCGCTCTATCTCAGAAACCCTGATTGATTCTTTTCTATATACCTGAACAATCGAAGAATGTGTTTCATCGTATGTGAAAATGCACAAAAATTTGTTGCCCCCTTCATCCGCTCACAGTCTTTACATAATGGAAAAAATAAAATCGCGCGAATTAAGCATTGACAATTTTTTGTATAGTCTCTAGAATTTGATCCACCGATTCAGTCTTTTGGTCATTTTGCATGCAGGTTTATTGTCTTCCAGCTTCTCTAGCAGGAGGTGCATCGCTTGTCATTCGACTCGCTGCCGGATATGCATCCACAACTCCGACCGTATGCCCAGATCGTAAAGGGCCTTGCCGAGATATTCGGCGACGATTGTGAAATTCTGCTGCACGACGTGAGCCGCCTCGAGCGCTCGATCGTCGCGTGCGCAAACGGTCATTTGACCGGGCGCCCCCTCGGTTCGCCGATGTCCGTCTATGGACTGGAACTTCTCAACTCCGAAAAATTTTCCGACTGCAACACCACATACACATACATGGCCCGGACGAACAGCGGCGCGCTCATCAAGTGCGGCGTCATCTCGCTGCGCGACGAAGCGGGACAGATGATCGGGCTGCTCTGTGTGCACTTCGACGCCGCAAGGGCGCAGGTCGCCAAGCAATTCATCGACCGCTTTTTCTCCGTCAGCGCGAACTCCGAACCGGAGCCCGTCAACGAATTTTTCGGCCTCGAGATCGAGGACATCTTCAAGAACACGATGCAGGAGGTGAAGATTGCGCGCGGGAAACCGCTCCGGGAGCTCTCGAAGTCGGAGAAGAAAGAGGTCGTGCGCAGCTTGATCGACAAAGGATTTTTCATGATGAAAGGCGCGGTGGACTATGTTGCCGGAGAGATGGGCAACAGCAAGTTCACCGTATATGCCTATATGCGGGAGGTCGAGAAGGAAACCGCCGCATCGAAAAAAACGGGAGAGGAGGGCGGTGCCGGGGCATAGCGGACGGGCGGTTCGACGAACGAAAAACAGCTTCAAATGTAACTTCATATATCCGTTTTGTACGACGTACTACAGAATGCCAGAGAATGGAGGAGTTGCGATGGATCTCATCAAGGATCACCCTGTGCTTGACTTCAAGCACAACGCGAAGGTGGAGTTCACCTTCGACGGCAGCAAGATGGAGGGTTTTGAGGGCGAGCCGATCGCCATGGCCCTGCACGCGAACGGTGTCAGAATTTATCGCGAAACGCCCGAAATGAAGCGCCCGAGGGGTTTCTTCTGCGCCATCGGCAAGTGCAGCAGCTGTTTCATGGTCGTCGACGGAACGCCGAACGTCAGGACATGCATCACGCCTCTCAAGGCTGGCATGAAGGTCGAAACGCAGCACGGCAAGGGCAAAGTCCCTCTTGCGAGCGAGTGAGGTGTGAATCATGAGAGAGATTACAACTGATGTTCTCGTAGTCGGCGGCGGCGCGGCGGGACTCTCCGCGGCGGCGGAAGCGGCGACGGCCGGCGCGAAGGTCACCGTTATCGAGAGCGACCTTCAGCTCGGCGGCCAGCTCATCAAGCAGACGCATAAATTTTTCGGCAGCAAGGACGAATATGCGGGCACGAGGGGATACAAGATCGCGAATATCCTCCTCGACGAAATCGACCAGAACAAGAAAAATGTCGAGGTCCTGACAAACACGACCGTCACCGGCTACTACATCGAGGACCAGATGTTCACCGCGATGCAGGGCGAGGAGGAGTACTTCCGCGTCAAGGCGAAGAAGGCGATTGTGGCCACCGGCGCGCAGGAGCGCCTCATTCCGTTCCCGAACAACGACATGCCGGGCGTGTACGGCGCAGGCGCGGTACAGACCCTCATGAACGTCTACGGCGTCACGCCGGGCAAGCGCGTTCTCATGGTCGGCGCGGGCAACATCGGACTGATCGTCAGCTATCAGCTCATGCAGGCGGGCGTCGAGATCGCGGCGATCGTCGAGGGCGCTTCGCGCATCGGCGGTTACTGGGTGCACGCGGCGAAGGTCCGCAGGATGGGCGTGCCGATCCTTCTCCAGCACTCGATTCTCGAGGCGAAGGGCGACAAGGTCGTCACGGGCGCGACCATCTGCGGTGTGGACGATCACTTCCAGCCGACGTGCGAGCAGAAGGAGATCGACTGCGACATCATCTGCCTCGCGGTCGGCCTCACCCCGACGACGGAGCTTCTCTTCCAGGCCGGCTGCGAGATGCAGTTCGTCCCGCAACTCTGCGGCTATGTCGCCGCGCGCGACCGCACGATGCGCACCTCCCATCCGGACTTCTGGTCCGCGGGCGACGCAATGGGCATCGAAGAGGCGAGCGCCGCGATGGTGGAAGGCCGTATCGCAGGACATTCGGCGGCGGCGAGCCTCGGGCTTCCCGTCAAGAAGGAAAATTTCGACGAGTACTGGAAGCGCCTCGACCACCTTCGCGCGGGCGAAGTCGGCGAGAAAATCCGTGCCGGTATCGGCAAGGTCATGCGCGACAAATGGGAGGGCCGTTAAAATGACTGACAGCGAAAAACTTTTCAACAGCGGCGTTCTGACGGAGGAGAAACCCGGCGCGGTCAAACCGCCGAAGGATCTGTGGGAGAGCAAGAAGCAGGGGCTCGTCGTCGTGGAGTGCCCGCAGCGCATCCCGTGCAACCCCTGCAACACGAGCTGCCCGACGAAGGCGATCAAGCCGTTCGCGGACATCAACGATACGCCGGAGATCGACTACGAAAAATGCACCGGCTGCGCCCTCTGCGTCGCGGTATGCCCCGGCCTCGCCTGCTTCGTCGTGGACCTGACCTTCAGCCCCGACAAAGCGCTTTTCAAACTGCCGTACGAAATGCTCCCCGTACCGGCGAAGGGCGACACAGTCGACTGCCTCGGTCGTACGGGTGAAGTGGTGGCGAAGGGAACCGTCGAGGCCGTGGTCGAGCCCAAGAAGGACCGCACGAACGTCGTTCACGTCTCGGCGCCGAAGGAGTTTGCGGACAAGATCCGGGCCATTCGGGTGGTGAAATAAATGAGCGACAAACAGGACAAGGTCGTCATCTGCCGCTGTGAGGAGATCACCCTCGAGGAGATCCGTGAGTGGATCGACCGCGGCTACGATTCGTTCAACGAACTGAAGCGCGTGCTTCGGGTCGGCATGGGCCCTTGCCAGGGGCGCGGCTGTCAGGACATCATCCTGCGTGAAATCTCGCGCAGGGCGGGTGTCCCGATCGACCAGGTCGACTCCGGAACGGTGCGGCCCCCTGTTAAGCCGATCAAGACCGGTTTGCTTGCGACCGGAGGAGGCGATTGATCATGGAGTGGAAGAACAAAGCGGACGTCGTCATCATCGGCGGAGGCATCCTCGGCACCGCGACCGCCTACTACCTCGCGAAATACGGCCGCAAGGATGTCGTCGTGCTCGAAAAGGGCACCGTGTGCAGCGGCTCCACCGGCCGTTGCGGCGCAGGAATCCGCGCGCAGTGGGGCACGGAGATGAACTGCCGCCTCGCGATCGCGGCATTGGATATCTTCGAACAGTTGGACGACGAGCTCGGCCTTCCGACCGGCCTGAACCAGGGCGGATATCTGCTGGTCGCCTACTCGGACAAGGAGTTCGAAAACCTCAAAACCGGCATGAAGCTCCAGAATAGCCTGGGGATCAAGTCCAGAGTCGTCTCCCTTGCAGAAGCGCGCGAAATCTGTCCGGCGCTCGACGCCAGCGACGCCGTCGGTTTCACTTTCCATGACCGCGACGGCCACGCCGACCCATTCCTCACCACATTCGCCTATCTCGAAGCCGCCAAAAAGAAGGGCATCGCCTATCACAGAAACACCGAAGTGACCGGCATCACGGTTCGGGGCGACAAGGCGGTCGGTGTCGACACGACGAAAGGGCACATCGACGCGGATGTCGTCATCAATTGCGCGGGCGGTTATGCGCAGATCGTCGCGAAGATGGCGGGCGTCGAGCTTCCGAACTGGGGCGAGCGCCACGAGATCATGATCACCGAACCGGTTGAACCCGGTGTCTGCCCGCCGATGCTCATGAGCTTCTCCGGCAACTATTACATCCAGCAACGGCCGCACGGCTCGATCATCTGCGGCATGAGTCCCGAGGGACACCCGCAGGACTACAAGAATCGCACGAGCTGGCAGTTCATCACGGAGATGAGCAAGATCCTGAACAAGCTCATGCCCGCGACGAAGGGTATCCGCGTCGTTCGCCATTGGTCCGGCCTCTATGACATGACGCCGGACGGTTCCCCAATCATCGGCGAGACGCAGGAGGTTCAGAACTTCTACCACTCGACGGGATACTCCGGGCACGGCTTCATGCTCGGGCCGGTCGCTGGGAAAATTCTGGCCCAGCACCTCGTGGGGCAGAAGCCCGACATTGACTTCTCCATGCTCGACTACAAACGTTTCGAGCGCGGAGAGTTGTTGATCGAACCGAACATCACGTAAAGCGACAGGAAAAAATCATAAAAAAACGAGCGCCGCTTCGGCGCTCGTTTTTTTATGGACTCGCATCAATCGATCGACTTCTACCTGCGCCGCAGGAGCGGGAAGGCCGCGCACAAAACCGCGAAGCCGAGCATGGTGGCATTGCAGCCGCCGGAACCGGACGAGGTGGAATCGTTGTTGTTGGAATCGACGACCAGAATGCCGACCGAAGCCTCGTGGTATTTAGTCGTTGTGCCGTATTGCTCGCTGATCTTTGCGCCGATCGTCGCCGTTCCCTTCGAATAAGCCGTCACCTGTCCGTATCGGTCGACGGCGGCCACGGTCGTGTTCGAGCTGAACCACGATACGGCATCCTTCAACGTGGCGTTGTCGGGGGTAATCAGGGCTTGCATTTGAGCGGTTTCCCCGATTTTTATTTCCGATGGACCGCTTACGATCAGAGACGTGACGGGAACATAGGTGGGGTTCGAGGGTGCAGCGGGCGGGTCCAACACGCTCACGACGAACGCGTTGCTGCTGCGAGCCGAGCCATCGGTGCTCTCTGCGGTGATGCCCGCAGTCCCTTGTTTCAAGGCGGTGATCTTGCCTGTTTTTTCGTCCACGGAGACGACATCCGGCGTGTCGCTCTGCCAGATCAGTTCCGGATCGGAGACGTTGTCCGGAGATATTGTGAACGTCGGGGTTCGCTCGTCTCCTACCGCCATGACGGATGATGCGTAGGAGATGCTAATTTCAGAGACGTAGACGGAGGAGGAGGAAGCCGCTTTGACCTGAAAGGAAAAGGTTGTCTCGTAACCGCCGACTTCGTCTTTGATCGTCAGAGTGGCGTTTCCTGGTGCGAGTGGTGAGATGTGGAGGGCTCTTATCCCAAATCCTTTTGCCGCGCCCGCTTTGGCAGAGAGGATCGAGGGGGCACTGCTGGAAATACGGAGGTTGTTGCCGGCTGCTTCCGACGGGGTGATTTTGATTTCACCCGCTTGATGCCCGTTAAGCCACCCGCCTTTCGTGAGCGTTTTGCTTGAAGGCTGTAAAAGTTGAATGGTCTTGATTTGTGCAGCGTCGCATGGAATAGCAAACAACAAGAGGAACAAAGACACGGTGAAAAAAATTTTTTTCATGACAGCACTCCCTTTCGTTTGTTTGTACCGCTCCCGAGGCGCACCCATTATACCTGCATTCATCGTATAAAGAAGGGGGAGGTCAGTCGATTTGCCGCTTTTTTTATTCTGCTGCCTGTGCTGAATTGTGAGAAATTTGCGTGTATTTCAATGTTGGTGAAAAGTGTGTCTTTTTGACTTGATTTGTGTGAACTTTTTCTGTATATTCACCACGATAGCTGCTCTCTGTCCCGCGTGTTGGGGTGCGACTCATGCGCGGGAAATCTAGTGTGTCGGGACACCAAGCTACAAGGAGGAAGGTGGATTTTTTGGCAAAGCAATT
>JAJDHV010000041.1 GCA_030266365.1 Synergistaceae bacterium OttesenSCG-928-I11
GCATCCTTTCTCCAATTATGCTGTTCTACGCTCCGCTCTGGCTGTCTCGATTTTTTCCCGCGCTGTATTCGGTTTCAACAATTCTTTTGCCGTTTCGATATAAATATGGGCACACTGCGCAACTTGCTGAAAGTAGCCATATTCATTTGCCCCGTGCATATTGCCGCCGGACGGGCCGAATGTCGCTGTGGGGATTCCCGCTTCGTTGACCAGAATATTCGAATCAATTACGGAGGGGTCATAGTTGATATCTAGTTCTTTGCCGGTGATTTCGCGATATTTTTCGCGCAGCACTGAGATAATCGGGTGCGCTTCGTCGATTGCGAATGGTTCCATATAAGGAAGCTTGCGTTCAGCTTTTTTCACCGCGATCTTTTTTTCGATACCAAGTTTCGCCGCGACTCTGCGCACCTGTTGTTCCATTGTCGCGAATGTTTCACCTTTTACGAAAAACCTGTCGAAAATGATGGAACACTGATCGGGCACAGTGAGGGCATTGCGAATACCGCCTTCGACGTACTTAGCACACCAACTGCCGATACCGAGTTTCGGGTGACGAAGCATTTCCCCTTCTTCCAAGCCCTCAAGTGCGAGAATAAGCCGAGCTGCGGACGCAATCGCATTTTCTCCCTTCTCGGGGTAATGGCTGCTATGCGCGGACTCCCCCTGAACCTTCACTTCGATGGAATAACGCCCACGGAAACCTGCTGCAACGTTATCGAAACGACATTCGGCCATAATCGCCATATCGGGATGAATATCTTCACGTAGGAGTGCGAAACTTCCTTGCGAAAGAACCTCCTCGTCCGCAACGAAGGCAGCAATAATCTCTCCAGAAAGCGTGTGCGGGTTTTTGCAGAAAAACGCCACGGTTTCCAGTATGGCAGCAATCCCCCCTTTCATGTCCATCGCTCCTCGCCCATATGTCCGGTCGCCAACTTCGACTGGCTCGAACGGATCGGTATCCCACGGAGAGTTAATTCCGACCGTATCCGTATGTCCGATCAAAAGAAGAGAGCGACCATTGCTCGGATCTCCGAACCTCGTGTATATTGAAGGGCGCGCGCGATCATCATCGAAGTAGACGAACCTCGGTTCTAGCCCGAACCCACGAATCTGCTGTGCGATGTACTCGCCGACCCTCCGCTCGTGTCCCGAGATACTTTCGATTCGGATCAGGTCATGATACACAGACTTTAGCCTGGTTTCGTCGATTGTTTTGTTCGCCATAGGAGGATTACCCATTGTGTTTAACCTTCCGAAAGCACGCAGGCGCTCTCGCTTTTGTCTTCACAATTTGGAACGAGCACACTAACGACGATACCGATCATGAGTGCCGCAAAAAACGTGCCCGCGCGAGCATGGACGGCAGAGAGAACGGGGATATATTTCCACGTGAACGTGAGAAGAACGCCGGAAATCAGAGTCGCGATAATACCGATGCCCGACGTCTTTTTATACAGAAGTGTCAGGATGACCGCAGGGCCCAGTGAAGACCCCATACCCGTCCATGCGAAGCTGATCATGGTCATGATCAGTGATCGTGACTTGAACGCGATGAAGAAGGCGAGAATTCCTGCACCGATGAGCGTCAGACGCGAGAGCAGAACGCTTTTTTCCTCAGTGGTTTTCACACCCATGTAATTCTGGATGAGGTCGACCGAGATCGCTCCCGTGATGGCGAGAAGTTGGTCGGCTGTCGTGGAGAGAATTGCTGCGATGACCCCGCAGAGCGCAAGAGCAGCTAGCCAAGTGGGCAGGAGGTCCGAAACCATCGTTGGGAAGAGTGTCTCAGGGTCGGCGAGCGTACCGGCTCCGTAAAGAACGATTCCCGTGATACCGATGGAGAAAATACCGAGATACCAGATGATTCCCCATATCAACCCGGTATTGCGACCGATTCGGATGTCATTATCGGAGTCAAGTGCCATGATCTTCTGTGTGACAGCTGGCATGCCGAAGTTACCCCATATCCACGATGTTTCGTTGAAGATCAAGAGCAGCACGGCACCGCCGGACATTCCCCCGATGAACGAGGCGTAATCCGGACCCGCAGCCATGATCGAGTCAAAGACAGAGAGGCCCATCGCGTAGATTTTGACATAAGCGATGACCGGTAGGATGACGAGAGAAAAACACATGATGATGGCTTGTACGACATCTGTCCAGACGATGGCGCTCAAGCCGCCGAGAGATGAGTAAATGACGACCGCGAGCGCGACGACGATCATCGTCGTTACAGCGTCCACGTCGAACAGTGTATTGATCGTCTTTGTTGCGCCGACGAACTGTGAGGATGCGTAGATGAGGTAGAAGAACGAAATAATGAGAATGCAGAGCAGGCGGATTGTTCGTTCGTGTCTGCCCCATCGTTTTGCGAGAAATGACGTCAACGTGATTGCGGGATCCTTGTCGTTCTCCCGCTTGAACGCTTTTGCAAACCATAACCAGTAGACTATGAGCGATGTGTATAGTCCAAAAAATAACCAGATGCCGGAATACCCCATCGTGTAAACCGCGCCGGTAGCGCCGAGCATGACCCAGGATGAACTTGTTGTCGCGCGTTCCGAAATGGCGATAGCCCATCCGGGGAGCTTCTTTCCCGCGAGGTAATAATCCTCGTTGTTCTTCGTTTTGTTCCTGAAATAGACGCCAATTGATATCATTCCGACAATGTAGGCTACCAAGACGACCAAGACAAAGTTATGCATCTTTCAATCTCTCCTTTTCAGTCGATGGTTATATTGACGGTACCTTCAGGTGTGCAGAACCACATGTCTTCTACCGCGACCATGTTGTGGCGGAAATTGAACGGAAGCTCGATATTTCCAACGCAGGCTTTCGGGAGGCAGTTTTCGTTTTGTTTCGTGATGAAATTTGCTGTTCTTGTCTGTTTCGCCATGCCGTGTCCGATGTTACGCATATATAGATCAGAGAGTTCCACATGCTCTGGAATCATGTCCATCTCTTTCAACATGTCCTGGGCTTCAAAAATCGGTTTTGTCCCCTGAGACCAAATTTCGGAATACTTCATGCCCGAGCGAATGTTGGGGATGATATCGTTGCGCAGTACCTTCAACAGAAAATCATGCGTCTTTCGGACGACGGGGTTCAGGCAGACTGTGCGCGCGATGTCGCTTGTGGCTTGGATGTAGCCGTACTTGTCCTTTGCGAATTCACCGATATCGATTCGAACGGAACCTGCACTTGCCGGGATTAGGAACTCGGTATGCACACATGGGTATTCGCTGCGATCAGAGGAGTACGTACAGGGATCGTACGTGGCGAGGCGAATCGGAATATTGTTTTTCTCGATGAATGCATACTTGAGGCGGTCGTATTCGGCGAATACGTCGTGTTCGGTAAAACGTCTGTCCGCGTAGTACTCCTCTTCCGCCCATGCCTTTGCACCATCGATGGCATAGGCTGTCGTACGCGCGATGACGATATAATACGGAAGATCTTCAGCAGAGCGATTTTCACGCCATACACGAAGCATTTTCGTGAACGGTTTGACGTTGGCAGGCGCAAGGTTCAGTTCGCGGAATCTGGCGATCGTCAGGCTTTCTTCTTCTATTCCGATTGGACCAGAACGGTCCATCGCGGAAAACGCTTCGCGCAAAGAGAGGTTCGTCCCCAGTGGCGTCATGTCTCGCGCGAAGTCCAGAGGCGTGCTTGAAACAACATATACTTGCTCATCGTATGCATTGTAGAAAGCGTAGACTTCTTTCTCGGTCAATTCGTCAAAGTTGAGGGCTGCAATCTCCTGAATGTTCATTGGGGAGGCAAAGAGGAGAGAGGCGACGCCTTGCTCGGCCATGTGCGCATTCAGACTTTCATATCGTGTGTCGCGCCTGTCAAAGAGATATGGCTTCAAAATCGTTTTTGCGCATTCGGAGCAGATGAGTTCGAATGCTTTTTTTTCGATAACATCATCGTTTTCGTGAATCTGTGCCAGAACCGTCTTCAGATTTCTAGTGTACAGCGTATATGTTTTGAAAGGAGCGTCAGTGAAATCGTCCAGTATATCGAATGCAACTGAAAGATCTCCGTATGTGTCGACGGCCATATCCCCAGGAAGAATGAGCGTTTCTCTGTGCGCGGCCGCGCGGAATGCCTCGACATAGTCCGGATACTCATCCTCTCGAGGTGTTCCATTTGCGCCGGAGTAAGTAAGATATGTCTTTGTGAAAAAGTAACGCGTAACGTTCTTGGCACGGTATTCGAAATCCCCTCGGTCCAGGTTGTCGGCAATTACGAAGAAATGTCCGCCTGGTGTGATGAGAAGAAACGACTTCACACGGCAGTCGCGGAAGAGACTACCCGAAATCGTTTGCCCCACAACGTCGAGGCCCGTCTTATCGAAAATTTTTTTCCTATCGCATACGACACGTATCATCTGCACACCTCCTACGATGTTTTATCTTTTACCATAAAATAAAAATAGATGGATTTGGTTAACAAAGTTTATGGTAAATGTGTTTTTTTTGCCAATACATAATAAATCATGTTATCATGCATGAACGTCTATGGTGAGGGGTGTCGAAATGGATTACCGTACCATGATGTATATTCTCGTCGTCTGCGAAGAGGGTAATATTTCGAAAGCGGCGCATCGCCTCCACATTTCCCAACCTTCACTCAGCCACTGCATATTAAAGCAGGAGCGCTTGCTCGGCGTTGCGTTATTCGATCGCTCGAAGCACCCGTTGCGACTGACGTATGCCGGTGAAGCCTACGTGCGTGGGGCGCAACAGATACTTCACATCCGCGGCGAAATGGAAAAAGAACTGAGAAATATTGCGGAGAACAGAAGGGGGCGAATCGCAATCGGTATTACGAAAACACGTGCGGCGAATCTTTTACCGAATGTATTGCCCCATTTTTGGAAGCTCTATCCCAATATTGAGGTGGAATTATTCGAAGAAAATATCTTGACTTTAGAGTCTCTTCTTCTGACGGACAAGGTTGACGCCGGAATTCTTTTTCTCCCCATCAGCAGTGAACACCTCATTTATCAGCACATTTATGATGAAAACATCTATCTTTGCCTTCCACCTGGGCATCCCGCAATCGACCCGTTCGAGAAAACAGGGGTTGACCTCGATGTTCTCCAGGGTGAACCGTTCATTTTGCACAAGCCGGATCAACGCCTTCGACAGATGAGCGACCTTTATTTCGCGAAGAATGGTTTTAAGCCGAACGTGGTTCTCGAATCACAAGTTCCCGAAGCGATTTTGGGGTTTGTTTCATCAGGAATCGGATGTGCGCTCGTGCCGGCGGGGGTCTTCAAGCAAACCGGCATGGTTCCGAAACCGGCCGGGTTTCCACTCGAAAGTTCGGACCTTTCGCTCAGCTTTGTCTTTGCATGGAAGAGGGGGGCGACCTTGCGTTGGGTAGCAGAGGAGTTTATGCGTGTGACCACGGATATTCTTGGACGGAGATAGCCAGAAAAAAGGCGACCCTCGCTTCCTGGGCCGCCCGCTCTATGCTCCGCTCTTCTCTGCTGGTGTTGTGCCTATGCTCTATTCGATATAGCGCCAAGTGCCCCTGTACATCCTTTCTTTGACTCCGGCGCGTCTTACAATATTGTTCACGCGTCCTTCCGTGTCCCGCAGCATTTTTTTCTCGTCGATCGTCGTGAACTCCCCGTTGCGGAGTACCCATTTTCCGTCGATCATCACCGAATCGACGGTTTGAGGGGAGGCAGCGTAGACGATGTTCGAGATCGTGCCGAGCGATGGCGTCATTTCGGCTGTTTCCAGGTCGAGCGCGACAAGGTCGGCGCACTTTCCCGTTTCGAGCGAGCCAATCTCCGACGCCATCCCGATTGCGTGCGCACCGTCGATCGTCGCCATTTCCAGCGCGCGCTCGGCGTTCAGATTCGTCATCTCCAGGCGGTTCACGCGCTGCATCAGGATCGCGGACTTCATCACCTCGAACATGCTCAGGTTGTTGTTGCTGGCGGCACCGTCCGGCCCGATCGACACGCAAACACCGCGTTCCAGCATCTCCGTAATCGGCGCAACGCCATCCGCGAGGTACTGGTTCGAGACGGCGTTGTAGGCGACGCGCGTGTCCGTCGCGCGGAGCAGTTCGATGTCCCGATGTCCGATCCAGACGCAGTGCGCGAGCAGCAGGTGCGGCCCAAGGACGCCCAGTTCCGAGAGATATTCGAGCGGTGAACACCCGTGGCATTCGCGAATATACGCCGCGCGCGTCGCCGTTTCCGCGAGGTGCATCGACATACCGATGCCGTGTTCGCGCGCGATTTCGTAGATGCCGCGGATCAACTCGGACGAGGCCAGCTGTTCGTTGAGCGGTTCGACGCGCACACGGATTCTGCCGTCCGCGGAGTTATGGTATCGCTCGACGATCCGCGAGACCTCGCTCGCCGCTTCGTCCGGCGTCTCGCGAAAGTGCGGAGCGAGTTTTTCCGCGTCGACGGAAGTCCGGCAGAGCGAGCCCCGGATGCCGATTTCGGTTGCGGCTTCGGCGAGGCCGTCCATGCAATTTTTGTCTTTGTGAATGTAGTGGCTGTCGACGAAGGTCGTCGCCCCGCCCCGAATGAGTTCGGCACCTGCGAGCAGTCCGCCGAGATAGCATTCGTCGTGTCCGAGCTCCTCGGACAGCGGCCAGATGCATTCGTCGAGCCAGACGGCGAGAGGGCGGTCCGTCCCGATGCCGCGGTACAGCGACTGAAACAGATGCACATGCCCCGCCACGAGGCCGGGAATGATCGCCTTGCCGCGCGCGTCGGTTACGTCGGCATCGGGATATTTGGGCAGGAGGTCCGACGTGCGCCCGACGCTCTGGATTTTTCCGCCTTCGACCGCAATGGCGCCGTCCGTGTAAACGTCGCGGGCGGGGTTCATCGTTACGATAAAAGCGTTTTTGATCAATTCCATGGGTTTTCTCCTTGCGCTTGTGTAAAAAAATCGGGCTCCGTTGGAATCCTGTGAGATTCTTGACGGAGCCCGATTGCGTATCGCGTTTTTAGAGCATGATCACCATCGTGGTGGCTGCGACGAGGCAGGGGATGGCGAGGCGCTTCGTGGTCTCCATCGTGCTGACGCGCGCGATGCCCGCTGCGATGATCGCGAGGCCCGCCAGCGGGGACATGGTGCGCCCAAGGACGCCGCCGAGGAAGGCTGCCGAGCCGAGTTCGTACGGTGTGACGCCGAACTGTGCCGCGTGCGGCGTGACCAGCTCGTTGAACGCGAGGGTCGCTGCGTCTCCCGAGCCCGTGATGACCGCGAGGAAGAACGTGCCGAAGCCGCCCGCGACCTTCGCCAGCGAATCCATGCCGGTCATGACTTCCGTGAGCTGCTTGATCACACCCAGCTCGTTGATGCCGGTTGTGAAGACCGCGGCTGCGATGATGATGCCCATGATCGAGCCGTAACCCATGCCCATGCCGTCGTAGAAGGCTTTCGCCTGCCCTTCGAAGAAGGCGCGGGAGGGCTTTTCCTTTGTGAGGGTAACGGCGATCGTGATCATGGCGCTGATCAGCATCGCTGCCGGGATGGAGATTTTGAACGCGGGGACGACGCCCGTGTTGCCGAGCATGAGGATGACGATCGGAAGGAATGGGCAGAGCGCCATCAGGATGTTGATTTTTTCCTTTCGCTCGCCCTCTTCGGCGTCGACCGCGACGAACTGCTTCGAGCCGGGGCGGCCGTCTTCCTTAATAAGGTACGCGACGAGCGTCACGCCGAGCGTCACGATCGTGAGGCAGATGAGGTCGGTCGTGATGTGGCGGGTGATGATGTCCATGACGCCGACTTCCTGCATCTTTGCGATTGCGTTGTTGTGCATGCTGGCGGGGCTGATGACGTGCCCCCAGGTGCCCGCGATGATCGAGGCCGCCGCCATCGCGGGGCTGATGCCGGCGCGTGTGAGGACCGGGATCATGATCGGGCCCATCATCGCGGCGACGCCCGCCATGCTCATGATGGACGTGCTGATGAGCCATGTCGCGATGACCGTGCCCGGGATGAGGATGGGACGGAATTTCTTGAGCGCGTCGGAGATCAACCAGACGAGGTGTTTGTCGCACTTCGTCGACGCGACGACGTACGCGTAGCCCGTCGCCGAGACGATCGGCAGAAGCAGGCCGCCGTAGCTCATGCGCTCGGAGAACGCGTTGAGCGCCTTCATGAAGTCGCCCGCGACCGCGCACATGATGAGACCCGCGACGAAGAGGACGAGCCTCGCGTCGTAACCCTTGACCAACAGATAAATGCATATGAGAACAATAATTGCCGCTATCGTCGTGAATAACATATACCGTTCACCTCCGAATTTTTACGCCGGTCTCATTCGACGACCGGGAAACTCATGGGAGAGAGCTCTTCGTGCGTGCGCCCAGCCCAGTCCTTGTCCTTCACGCGGCTGTACATGCCTTCCGCCGCCCGCTGGATCTCCATGCCCAGCGCCTCCTCGTCGACGCCGACGACCTTGTTGCCGTCCACGAGCAGGTTGCCGTCCACGAAAACCTTGTTGATGTTGGCGCTCTGTCCACAGTAAACGAGTGCCTTGATCGGGTCGCGCAGGGGGCGCATTTCGACGTTGTTCGTGTCGATGATCAGGATGTCGGCCTTCGCACCCTTGGAGAGACGTCCGATGTCGTCGCGGCCGAGCGCTTTCGCGCCGCCGAGCGTCGCCATGTTGAACACCTGCGCCGCCGTGCCCTTCTCCGCGTGTTTCTCGTGCGTTTTGGAGCAGATTGCCGCCCACTTGAGCTCGGCGAGCGTGTCCTGAGGCGTCGTGTCGGTGCCGATGCCCATGTTGATGCCCATCTTCAGATACTTGTCCATCGACTCCATGATGAGTCCGCGACGGACGAAGACCCAGGGACAGTGGGAAATGTTCGTCTTTGTGCGCGCGATCAGTTCCAGCTCGCCCTCCAGTTGCAGTGCGTTGATGCTGTGCCCGGAGGGGAAGATGTAGTGCCCGTACAGCACGTCCGGCCCGGTGATGCCGCAGGAGTCGAGGAAGGCGGCGGGCGTCTTGCCGTGGCGCTCGACGATCTTCTGATACTCGACGATCGCCTGTGCTGCATGAACCTGGATTCTCATGCCGGTCTTGTCCGCCGTCTTGCGGATTTCCTTGAAAAATTCCGGCGTGCAGGTGTCGACCTGCCCGGGATAGAGCGCGATCTTCAGGCGTCCGTCGGCGGTGCCGTCATACTTCTCGAACGTGCGCACCGCGTACTCGAGGCGGTCGTACGCGCGCTTTTCGTCCCACGTGTAGATCACCTCATGCCCGTTTTTCGTGCTCCACGAAGCGCAGACCGACGCGGGGGCCATGTAGGCGCGGACGCCCGACTTCGAGACGATATCGATCATCTCCTCCGAAGCGATGCCCATGTCGAAGACGGTCGTGGCACCCTTCTTGACCATCTCTGCCAGGGCGAAGCGGAAGAGCTTCGGCTGCTCCTCGGGGGGAAGCGCGCGGATCTGCAAATAATCGTACAGGCCGGACATGTAGAACAAGGGGTTCGCCCGGTCTTCCAGAAAGCCCTTCTCGACAGGGCTGCCGTAGATGTGGCTGTGCACGTTGACGAAGCCCGGGGTGACGAGTCCGTCGTGCGCGTCGATCACCGTGTCGCAGGCGCCTTCGTAGTTCTTGCCGGCATAGATGATCTCGTTCCCCTTGAACGCGACCATGCCGTTCTTCACGAGGACGTGCTGCGTGCCATCGTAGGCGACGACGTATGAAGTGTTCTTGATCAGGGTGATGCGGTCCGTTTGGGTCATCTCGATCTCAATTCCTCCTCTCGATTCGTTGGGGTGCGGCTCTTCTTTTTTCTGTCTCGGCTCTCGATCAACCCCTCTCCCTAGAAACTGTCGGAGTCGACGACGGGGAAGCTCATCGGTGCGAGCTCCGTGTGCGACTTTCCGTCCCAGTGCTTCTCCTTCACTCGCGCGTACATCGCCTCGGCCGACTGCTGGAGGTCGCGCCGCAGCGTCGTTTCATCCTTTTCCTTCAACAGGCATCCATCATCGACCAACAGTTCGCCGTCGACGAAAATTTTTGTGAAGTCCGAGCTCATGCCGGAATAGACGAGCGCCTTGATCGGGTCGCGCAGCGGGCACATCTGGCTGTTGTTCGTGCCCACGACGATGATGTCGGCCTTCGCGCCCTTGGCAAGGCGTCCGAGATCGTCGCGACCGAGCGCCGCAGCGCCCCCCAGGGTTGCCGCGTTGAAGACCGTCGCAGCGCTTGCCTTGAGGGGAGTGCGCTCGGCGATCTTGCCGCAGATGGCGGCGAGCTTCATCTCCGCGAGCATGTCCTGCGGCGTCGAGTCCGTGCCGAGTCCGATGTTGATGCCGAGCGCCCTGTAGCGGTCGATGGACTCCATGACGGTCCCGTCCTTGCAGAAGACCCATGGACAGTGCGCCACATGCGTGCCGGTCGAGGCGATCAGCTCCAACTCGCCCTCCAACTGGAAAGCGTTCACCGTGTGCCCGCTCGGGAAGATATAGTGCCCGTAGAGTACGTCCGGCCCGGAGAGGCCGCACGAGTCGAGGAACGCCGCGGGCGTCATGCCGTAGCGCTCGACGATCTGCTGGTATTCGATGATCGCCTGCGCCGCGTGTACCTGCACGAGCATGCCGGTCTGGTCCGCCGCCTTGCGGACGTCGCGGAAAAATTCCGGCGTGCCGGTGTCGACCTGCCCGGGGTAGAGGGCGATGCGCACGCGGTCGTTGTACGAACCGTGAAATTTTTCGTGTGTGCGGATCGTGTTTTCGAGCCGCGCGTATCCGCGATCGACGTCCCAGTTGTACTTGACGAGGTGTCCGTTGTCCGTGCTGTACGACGCGCAGACGGAGGCGGGGGCGACGTAGGCGCGGATGCCGGTTTCCGCCATGGCGCGGATCATCTCCTCGGATCCCATCCCCATGTCGAAGACGGTGGTCGAGCCCTTGCGCAGCGCCTCGTGCGTCGAGAAGCGGAAGAAGCGCATCTGCTCCTCTGGCGGGACGGTGCGGATCTGGAGCGAGTCGTAGAGCCCCGACATGTAGAACCAGGGGTTCGACGTGTCCTCGAAGAACCCGCGTTCCAGCGGGCTGCCGTAGATGTGGCAGTGAATGTTGACGAAGCCGGGGATGACGAGGCCGTTCTCCGCGTCCACGACCGTGTCGGGGCGCTCTGCGTCGGCGGGGTACGATTTTCCGACGTAGACGATCTCGTTTCCCTTGAACGCGACCTCCCCGTTTTTGAGAAGAACGTGCTCCTTCCCGTCGTATGCAACGACGAATGACGTGTTTTTGATCAGCGTGAGTTTCGAATCCATACGAATTTTTCTCCCCTTCCTCCGTTTACGACGCGTTTCGTGCGAGTTCCCTGAGTGTTTCGTATGCGACGCGCGCACCGCGCGCGACGTCCAGAAGGTCGACGTTTTCATCCGGGTTGTGGCTGATTCCTCCCCTGCACGGGATGAAGATCATGCCGGTCGGGACGAAGAGCGCCATCCGCATGGCGTCGTGTCCTGCCCCGCTGTACATGGAGAGGTGCGGAGCGTCCACCGTGACGGCGGCGCGTTCGATCGCGTCCCGCATCGTCCCGTCCATGTCGACGGGCGGGTAGGTCGCGATGGTCTCGATGCGGTACTCGAGCCTGCGTCGCGCGGCGATGCGTCGGACCTTGCTCTGAATTTGTTCCACCGCGCGCAGGATCGAGGCGTCCTCGATGCCGCGCACGTCCACGCGCAGCTCCGTCTCGCCAGGCACCGTGTTGAGGGCGTTCGGCGCGTTGTGGACGACGCCGACTGTCGCGACGAGCGGAATCCCCTTGAAGGAGAGCGCCGTCTCCTCCGCCGCGAGGACGACCTCGGCCGCGCCGCAGAGGGCGTCGCGCCGCATCGCCATCGGCGTGCCGCCGGAGTGGTCCTGCCGTCCGGTCAACACGACCTTGAAGCGGTAAGGGGCTGCGATCGCCGTGACGACGCCGACCTTGACGTCGCGTTCCTCCAGAATCCGTCCCTGCTCGATGTGGACTTCGAGGAAATCCGCGAAACGGGCGGGCGCGGGGTAGGGGTGCGGCGCATCGTTTCGCTTGCGCAGGACGTCGTAGAGGTTTTCGCCGCGTTCATTTTTGAGTTTTTTCGTCTTCGCCTCATCGATCAGGCCGAGCATCAACGAGCTGCCGACGCACGCCGTATCGAACGCGCTCGACTCTTCACACCGGAAAGCAACGGTCTCGACGCGGGGCATGAACTGCTCGTCCATGCACATCTTCATGACAAGGAGCCCGGCGAGCACACCCGCCACGCCGTCGTGCTGCCCGCCGTGCGGGACGGAGTCGAGGTGCGAGCCGATCAGATGAACGTCGGTGCGCGGCGCGCCGTCGAACGACGCGAACGTGTTGCCGAACGCGTCCGTGTCCACGTGAAGGCCGAGTTCGCGTGCGAACATCGCGAACATCGCGTGCATCTCGTCCTCGATGTCCGTATAGCCCATGCGCGTAACGCCCCCATCCGCCAGCGCGCCGATCGGCGCGAGGCGTTCGAACCAGTTCTGCAGAAGGGTGAGCTCCGAGACCTTCATCGTTTTTTTAAAAATTTTTTCGACCGGCAAAGCCTATCGCGTGCCGCGCTCGATCTTGAGGATCTTGCCCCAGCCCGGCTCGGCCGTGATCTGCCCGTTCTCGTAGATCACGCGGCCGCGCAGAATCGTCCGCTCCGGTTTGCCGTACACGGGCCACCCGTCGAACATGACGTTGCAGTCCCGGCAGTTCGAGAACGATTCCTCGTGCCGGATCTTGTCTTGCCTGTCCGGATCGACGATCACGAAGTCCGCGTCCGATCCGACGGCGATCCGTCCCTTTTTTGGGTAGAGGCCGAAGCACTTTGCCGGGTTGGCGCAGAGGAGATCGACGAGGCGTGAGAGGGAAAGTTTTCCCTCCTTCATCGCGGTGAACATGAGGGGCAGGCGGACGGAGAGGCCCGGCATGCCCGACGGCGGAACGAAAATATTCTCCGGGTCCTTCGTCTTCTCCGCGTATGTATAGGGGGCGTGGTCGCTCGACACGAAGTCGAGAGTGCCGTCCTTGATGTAGTCCCACATTTTTTTGCGCTCCTCCTCGCTGCGGACCGGCGGGTTGCACTTGGCGAACGCGCCGTACTTCTCCAGGGCGTCCGTGTTGAGGAAGAGATACTGGTGACAGGTTTCCGCGAGGACGTCGACGCCGTGCGCGCGGGACTCGATCACCATGTCGACCGCGCGGGGTGTCGAGATGTGGCAGATTTCGACCTTGGCCCCCGTCGCCTCTGCGAAGTGCAGGACTTTGGATGTCGTCTCGATCTCCGCCACCGGCGGGCGCGAGCGCTCGTGCCAGATCGGCGACGTTTTGCCCTCCGCGCGCAGCGCCTTGATGTTCGCCTGGATCAGCTCGTTGTTTTCGCAGTGAAAGAGGCCGCGAAGGCCGGTCTTCGAGATTTCCGTCATCACGCGGAGCGTGTCCCGCGTCTCCGGTGCGACGAGTCCCAGAAACTCCGCGTCGCGGCCCGGGGGCGCCTCGTGCAGGAACGTCTTGAAGGCGACGATCCCGGCGTCCGCACAGGAAGCAATTTCGTCGATCTTGTCGATCCCCGCTGCGCCGAGGAACGCAACGTCGACGACGACCTGCGGCGCGGCGTGGTCCATGCGGTTTTTGACGATCTCGGGCGAATAGGGGGGCGGGGACGAGATCGGCATCTCGAAGAATGTCGTGACGCCGCCGCACGCCGCATCCTGTGTGCCGGACAAGAATGTCTCGCGCTCCGCGAAGCCCGGTCCGCGCACGTGTACGTGTGGGTCGATGGTGCCGGGCAGCACCCACTTGCCGCCCGCGTCGACGGTCCGCTCGCCCGCGATGTCGTCCGACGTCAGGGTCGTGACGATTTCTCCCTTGACGCCGATGTTGCACTTCTGCAGTTCGCCGTCCAGAAAGACGGCTCCGTTTTTTATGACAAGGTCGAACATGCTCGTATCCTCCTTGCGTTTTTTTATTGTTGACTCAGCTTAGAATCTCCGCCGCGAGACGCATCGAGACGCTCAGTGCGGAGATGGTCGGAATGCCCGATACTTCTTTTGCCAGGTGCTTCATCCAGCCCGAGAAACCGGCGCAGTCCAGAATGCAGATGTCCGCGCCCCAGACGGCAATCTTGCGGGCTGCGAGAATGATCGCCTCTCGCGGATCGACGTAGGGGGAGGCGGAGCAGACGAAAAGGTCGTCC
>JAJDHV010000042.1 GCA_030266365.1 Synergistaceae bacterium OttesenSCG-928-I11
TCCCGATGAACGACGAGGAGAGTTCCCTTGATAACGTTCTCGATTTCAAGGGTGTTTTATCGGGTGCAAGGTAACGCGAGTTTGCCCTGCACTGAAATTTATACACAAGACGAGACAGGAGGGAGGGAACAAAGATGAGAATGGATTTTAAACTGCATCGGATTTCTGGTGACACGGAGAACCTGAGCATCGACGTTCGCAGAATCATCAACGCAGGCTACACGGGGAGGGACCAGGCCGCCGTTCAGGCTCATATCGACGAGCTGAAGGAGGAGGGGATTCCCGCTCCGGACAAGACGCCGACGTATTTCCCGAAGTTTGCGGATCGCCTGACGCAGGACGAATCCTTCGAGGTGCTCGACGAGACCGATCACTCCGGAGAGGCGGAGTTCGCGCTTCTTTTCGTGGGTGGCAACGTTTACGTCGGTACCGGGAGCGACCACACGGACCGGAAATTGGAAACGGTCGACATCCCGAAAGCGAAACAGGTCTACGTCAACACGATCAGCCGCGACCTTTGGGATTTGGCCGACGTTCGTGGTCACTGGGACGAGATCGTGCTGCGGAGTTGGGTGAAGCAGGGCGGTAAGAAGGTCCTGTTTCAGGAGGCGACGCTTGACGCGATGCTCGCACCGGACGACCTGATCGAACGGGTAAAAGCACTGCTCGTCGATCCGTCCGACACGGAGGGGTTGGTCGTCTATTCCGGGACGGTCGCCGCATTGACGAAGGCGGACTACAGCAGTTATTTCGAGGTCGAACTGAACGACCCGAAGCTGGGCAGGAAGATCGGACAGCGCTACGAGTTGAAGCCCGTTGCCAAGTGGTTCAAGGGATAGAGCACGAACGAACGATCGAATAGGAGGAAATGAAGATGGCAAAACAGGAATTCGAAATTCGCGACGTGGATCTTGTGGGAGAGTGGCGCCTTGTCGAAGGCGGATACAACGGGACGATGGAGAAGATCCTCTCCTACGACCCCGAGACAGGCAACTATACGCGCATGCTGAAGTTCCCCCCGCAGACGAAGGTTCCGGACGTTCTCGACCACGATTTCTGCGAGGAAGTTTACGTCGTCGACGGATATCTCATCGACCTGGAGAAAAAAATTACCATCGCGAAGGAGTCTTACGGCTCGCGCCTTCCCGGAATGAAGCACGGTCCGTACGACATTCCTCTCGGATGCACGACGATCGAATTTCGTTATCAGGACCCCTCGAAGCCGATCGACAAGGAGTGCAGCCTGATCAAGGCGAAACTCGGCGCACCGAGGTAGGCGGCAGGGTGCGGGGGCTTCGCGGTCCCCGCACCCTCTTGCTTCAAAACAAAGAGGTTGCGGAGAAAGATAAGGGAGGTTATTCAATGGCACCGAAGATGGCAGTGGAGTATTGCGGCGTATCGTTCAAGAACCCGATGGTAATCGCTTCGGCATCGCCGAGCAAAAATGGAGAGTACATGCGCCGTTGCGCAGAATCCGGCGCAGGAGGCGTGATCGCGAAGACGTTCAGCCCCGAACCGCTCGCACAGAAATATGTTTCCCCCCGTTTTACCGTACTGCATAAAAAAGCCTGGCCCCACAGCTACTCGAATTATTCCTGCGAATTTCTTGCTACTTACGATACCGAACAGTGGATGAAAGAAATGGTTGCCGCGAAAAAAGCCTGCGACGAACGCGACTGCACGCTCGTCGGCAGCATCTCCGGCAACGACGCCGAGAGTTGGAAGTCGCTCGCGAAGCGGATGGAGGACATCGGGCTTCCCATGCTCGAGCTGAACTTCGGCTGCCCGCACCCCAAGGACCTCGGATACAAGAGCGGCCAGGAGCTGGGCAACTCCCCGGAGGCCGCGGCGGAAGTCACGAAAATGGTCTGCGATAGCGTCAAGATTCCCGTGTTCGTCAAATTGACGAGCGAGGCCGTCAACATCGTAGATGTGGCGGAGCGCTGCAAGGTGGCGGGTGCTGCCGGTTTCACCGTCGTCAACCGTTTCTCGGCGCTCGACGTCGATATCGAGACGGGACGCCCGCTGCTGCACGGTGGATTCGCCGGCGTCGGCGGCCCCTGGATGCGCCCCATCACGCTCAAGTGGATCGCAAAGATCGCCGCTGCGACCGGCATGCCGATTTCGGCGACCAACGGAATTTTCAGTTGGGAGGACGTCATCAAATGCATCATGTGCGGCGCGACGACCGTGCAGACCTGCACGGCGATCATGTATGGGCCGCGGCAGTTCGGCGAGGTCGAGGTCTTCCTGAAAGGCGTTGAGAAGTACCTCTCCGACCGCAAGATCGACGACATCAATAAACTGCGCGGGATCACCCTGCCGCAGATCATTCCGTGGGACAAGGTCGACCGCGACCACACGGCGGTAAGCGTCGTGGACGAGAGCAAGTGCGTCGGCTGCGGCATGTGCCCGAAATGGTGCTTCTACGACGCCATCGAGATCGTCGACAAGGGCGGCAAGAAAAAATCCGTCATCGATCCCAAGAAGTGCGACGGCTGCGGCCTTTGCCCGGCCCTCTGCCCTTCCGGCGCGATCACGATGAAGGGCGAGGTCCCGGTCTACCTGGGAGATTTCAACTAGAACGGAATGCCGGAGATGTTTTTGTCGGACAGTTTTTTCAAGGCTGATAGCGAAACGGTTGTGGTTCGGGGCGGAGGCGATCTCGCAACGGGCGTGATCTATCGTCTCTGGCGCTCGGGCTACAGGGTGCTCTCGCTGGAAACCGCAAAACCGCTTGTGGTCAGGAGAACCGTATCGGTCGCACAAGCCGTGTTCGACGGCCACTGCATGGTGGAAGACATGCTGGCACACCGCATCGAGTCGCTTGACGCGTTCGACTCGTCGAAGGGTGTCTCCGTTCTGGTCGATCCGGACGGAGAATCGATCGACGCTGTCAGACCCGTTCTGCTCGTCGACGCGATCATGGCAAAGTGCAATCTGGGAACGCATATGGGCATGGCGCCGCTCGTCGTCGGCATCGGCCCCGGCTTTACGGCTGGGGTCGACGTCCATTGCGTGGTCGAGACGAAGAGGGGGCACTACCTCGGGCGCCTCATCACGGAAGGTTCCGCGATACCGAACACAGGCGTTCCCGGCATGGAGATGGGCTACACGACGGAGCGCCTGCTTCGCGCCCCCTGCGACGGATTCGTATCGCCGTCATGCGAAATCGGAACACACGTGGAAAAAGGCGACATTGTCGCATTTGTCGGCGACCTACCGGTTCGGAGCCAGATCGCCGGCACGCTTCGCGGCATGATACACCCCTCCGTATACGCCACCCGCGGATTGAAAATCGGGGATGTGGACCCGCGCGACGAATACGCCCACTGCTTCTCCATCACCGACAAGGCGTTGGCGATCGCAGGGGGTGTGTTGGAGGCGCTGGCGATTTTCACAATGGCCCGACGCGAAGCGAAAACGCTTTATGAGAGGCAGGTGTAAGGCAATGCAGCACAAGGAATTGCGTTTCAAGGTTAACGGACAGGAGCAGCAGGTCTTTGTCCGTACGAATTGGTCCCTCGCGCAGGTGCTTCGTGACAAACTCGGCTTGCTCGGCACGAAGATCGGCTGCGGCGAAGGGGAGTGCGGCGCCTGTACTGTGTTGATGAACGGCAAGAGCGTGACGTCGTGCCTCGTCATGGCAGTTCAGGCTGAAGGCGCGGAGATCGTGACGATCGAGGGACTCGCAAACGGCGATACTCTGCACCCGGTGCAGGAAGCCTTTGTGGAGGCCGGGGCGATTCAATGCGGTTATTGTACGCCCGGAATGGTTTTGTCGACCGTCGCATTGCTCGAAAAACACCCGAAGCCGACGGAGGAGGAGATCCGCGAAGGATTGACCGGAAACCTCTGCCGCTGCACGGGGTATCAGAAAATTTTCGAGGCGGTTCGCCTGGCTGCCGAGAAGATCGCGAGGGGGGCCGGAAGATGAGTTTGACGACCAAAGAATCGGAAGTCCGTTACGAGAAGGGCGACTATTCCATCATCGGGTCCAGACGCCCCTATGTGGACGCGATCGATAAGGTGACGGGACGGACGGTCTACGTCACGGACATCAGCCTTCCCGGCATGCTTCATGGGCGCGCGCTGCGAAGCCCTCACCCGCACGCCCGGATTCTGAACATCGACACGTCCGCGGCGGAGAAACTGCCCGGTGTGAAGTGCGTGTTGACCGGCAAAAACGTCCGCCAGAAGAAATGGGGTCCGGTTACGAAGGACGAATACCTGCTCGCCATCGACAAGGTGAATTTCGTCGGAGACGAGGTTGCGGCGGTCGCAGCCGTGGACGAGGAGACCTGCGAGGAAGCGTTGTCGCTGATCAAGGTCGAGTACGAACCCCTTCCCGCAGTCCTCTCGATGTACGACGCCATGAAAGAGGGCGCGCCGCAGATTCACGGGGAGTTCCCCGGCAACGTCAACCACCACTTCCACATTCCGCGCGGCGATATCGAAACCGTTTTCAAGAACGCGTATTTCGTCCACGAAGGACAGTACGAAGCGAGTCTGGAGTATCAGGCGTATATCGAGCCGATGGGCGGTGTCTCTGTCTGGGACAATCGCGGCAACGTCACGATTTATGCCGGCATTCAGACGCCGACCTGGTCGCGCAACGACTATGCCGTCGCGCTCGACGTTCCCGTCGAAAAGGTCCGTATCGTGCAGCCTCCCTTCGGCGGCGGTTTCGGCGCGAAATTGTCCCAGCAGGTGCATCCGCTCGGCGCGCTGATCGCAAGACACGCGAAACAGCCGGTCCGCTTTTGCCTCGACCGCGTCGAGGATTTCCAGTGCGGCCTGCCTCGCGTTCCCATGCACTTCAAACTCAAGACGGCGTGGGACAAGGACGGCAAATACCTTGCGAAGAAGGTCGACATTCTGGCCGACCAGGGTGCCTATGCCTCCTACGGTGCAGCGATCACGCTGACCGCGATGTACCGGATCGACATCATGTACCAGGTGCCGATCGTGCACTCCGAGGCTCATCTCGTCTACACGAACAAGGTCCCGACCGGATGTTTCCGCGGATTCGGCAACTCGCAGAAGCATTTCGCGCACGAGTCCCACCTCGACGAAGTGGCCGAGCACCTTGGCATGGAGCCCGATGCGCTGCGCCTTCGCAACATTGCCGTGCCGGGTTACATGAATCCGCACGGATGGAAGGCGAACAGCGTCGAGATCGAAGCCTGTATCAAAACGGGGATGGCGCGCTCCGACTTCCATGAGAAGCGCAAGAAATTTTTCTCCTTCAACAAGACGGAGAGCAAGATCAAAAAGGGAATCGGCATGGCGCCATGCGTCCACGTCTCCGGCAACCGTTCGTTCATCAAGCCCTTCGAGGGCGGCGCAGTTCTGCTTCGCATGAACGAACAGGGAAAGGTTTTCGTCTACTGCAACGAGCCGGACATGGGGCAGGGGATTCGCACGACGCTCACCATGTGTGTGGCGGACGCGCTGAAACTCGACTTCGATCACATCACCGTCCCGGATCCGGACACGGACATCGTGCCGTTCGGCCTCGGCTGTTTCGCCAGCCGCGGAACATACATGGCAACCGGCGCCATGCACATGGCCGTGAACGACATGAAGACGAAACTCATCAAAATCGCCTCGCAGATTCTGGAACTCCCTGAGGAGGACCTGACGCTCGAGAACGGCGCGGTCGTCTCGCTCTCCGACCCTTCGAAGAAAGTCGGCTACCCGGAAATCGCCTGGAAACACGTCTGCGATTATCCCGGTCAGCACATGCTCGGTATCGGTCATTTCACACCGGCAGGCGTCGAATACCCCGACGAGAAGAAGTACAACAACATCTCCGGCGGGTACGCCTTCGGCTGTCACGTCGCGGAGGTGGAGGTCAATACCGAAACGGGCCAGGTCAAGGTCAACGAGATGTGGGGCATTCACGACGTCGGTCAGCCCATCAACGAGCTCGCGCTGGAGGGACAGATTCAGGGCGGACTCGCGCAGGGTTACGGTTGGGCGCTGATGGAGCACCTTCGCTACGGGACGGATGGCAAGATTATCAACGCCTGTTTCCTCGACTATCAGGTTCCGACCGCGGCCGACATCCCCAAGATCAACGCGGAATTGGTGGACAGCTTCGAGTGGACGACCGGCTTCGGTGCGAAGTCCATCGGAGAGTGCTGCTTCATCGGCATTGCACCCGCGCTGCAAAACGCGATCTACAACGCAATCGGCGTGCGCTTCTATGAACTGCCGATCACGGCGGAAAAAATCCTTGCGGCACTGCGGGAAAAGAACGGTCTCTAGAAGGAGGAACGGAAGATGAACAACATTACCTATCACGCGCCGAAAACAATCGCGGAAGCCGTCTCCCTCCTGTCGGAGGTTCAGGAAGCCCGTATCCTTGCGGGCGGGACCGATCTGATCGCCAAGTGGAAGAAATCGCACTTTTTCGACATGAACCTCGTCGATATTCGCAACATCGGAGAACTCTCCGTCATCGAAGAGCGCGAAGGCCGTCTCTTCATCGGAGCGGGCGTCACGATGGACCGTGTGTGCGAGAACCCGGCAATCAACGAAAAGTTCCCCATTCTCGCCGAGGCGGCCTCCAAGGTCGGCTCCGTCCAGATCCGAAACCTCGCCACGATCGGCGGAAACAGCTGTAACGCCGCTCCATCCGCCGACACCGTTCTCCCGTTGATTGCCTATGGGGCGGATGTGTGCATCGTCTCCAAATCGGGCGAGCGTCGGTGCGCTCTGAAAGACTTTTTCAAAGGGCCGGGAAAGACGGCTTTGGAAAAGGGCGAGATGCTGAAGGGTTTTTCCCTGCCGTATCCCGCTCACGGCACAGTAGGAATGTTCGTGAAACACAGCCGCAGGCCGGGGATGGACCTTGCGACCGTCGGTGTTGCGACGGTTGTAAGGCTTGACGCCGGCAAAATAGCAGGCATCCACGTCGTTCTCGGCGCAGTTGGGCCGGTTCCGATCGATGTAGAAGGCCTCGATGTTTTTGTCGGAAAGGAGATGGGAGCGGCATCGGAGAAGATTGCAGGCGTATGCACAGACGCGGCCAAGCCGATTACGGATGTGCGAGGAAGCAAGGAATACCGCAGCGAGATGGTGCGCCGAAGCGTGGCGCTCTGTCTGGAAGGATCGAGCAAGTAGCGGCGTCCTTTCCCACGAGGAAGCTCATTGGCAAACGGAGTGCGAGGTGTGGGCGGATTTTTGCCGAATCGGCCCGCACCCCGATCGAAGGAACCAGACCAGCAGGCAATACCGCAGCATCACAGATTCTTTATATATAAACATAGAGGAGATGAGCGTAATGGCGATATTGGGTTGGGAAAAAGGCCCCGGTTTGATGGCAGGAGCAAAGTCTTTCTGGAAGGATCAAACATTTGCCAACGTGAGCAACGGCATCATCGATGGACTGGCGTTCGGTATCATTGCAATCCCTCTGATTCAAAAAGCGGCGGCATCGGCGAATCTTTCCCCGGAAATGCTGGAGAGTTGGCTGGTGAGTATCTATGTCGGCGGCGGACTCCTAAGCGTTTTCATGGCGCTCTATTACAAGCTGCCCATCGTGGGCGCGTGGTCGATTCCCGGTGCGTTTGCACTTGCACAGGTTTTGGGAAACTATACCTTCAACGAGGCGGTCGGAGGCTTTTTTGCAGCCGGCCTCATTGTCTTCCTGCTGGGTGTCACCGGCACAATCAAGCTGCTTGTGTCGAAAATACCCATCCCCATTATGATGGCGATGGTCGCGGGCACCCTGTTCGGCTGGGGCGCCAAACTCGTCTCATCGTTCAAGACCGCGCCCCTGATCAGCGCCATCGGACTCGTGGGTTACATCATCTGTAAGAAGGTCTTGAAAAAAGTGCCGGCGGTCGTCGGGACGATGGTCTTTACGCTTATCGGCGCGGCGGTCCTCGGGCAGCTCAACCCCGTCGGGATCGACTGGAGCATCGCGAAGCCGATGTTCATCATGCCGCACTTCAACTTTTCCGCGGCCCTTTCCATCGGCGTTCCGCTCGCGCTTCTGATCGTCTGCGCGGAGAACATGCAGGCGATCGGCGTCCAGATCGCGATCGGCCGCAAACCTCCCGTCAACGCGATGACGATCATCTCCGGTATCGGTGGGCTCATTTCGCCTTTCTTCGGCGGGCACAACTGCAACATCGCCGGCCCGATGACGGCGTGGGCCGGCTCCGAGGACTGCGGCGACGTCGACAAGCGCTATGTCGCGGCGGTTTGGTGCGGCATCGCGTTCGCGATCACTGGCATTTTCTCGAAGGCGACGATGAGCGTCCTTGCGATGCTTCCCCCCGAGGCGACGAACGTCATCATCGGGCTTGTCCTGATGAGCATGATCATCGGCGGTCTCGAGGATTCGTTCGGCACAGGCAAGTTCAAGTTCGGCAACTTCACGTCGTTCACGATCGCGGTATCCGGCGTCGTCTTCTTCGGCATCGGCAGCGCGTTTTGGGCACTGGTAATTGGCACGATCATGACCCTGTTGCTCGAGAAGAAAGACTACGACGAGATGAAATCCGTCTTCGAGGACGAGCAATTCGCCGATGTGGCGCTGCACGAGACGAAGGACGCGGCATAGCGCACATTATCGATCCGAATCATTAAAATTTTCACTGTAGAGGAGTGGGCGGTATGGCAATCGAAAAAAAGTTCAGAACCGGTCTGATTCAGATCCCTGTGAAACTGGGGGATCGAAAGGAGAACCAGGATTCGGTGCGCAAGTGGATGAAGACGTACTACACGCCTTCCGACACGACGACGGCAATGGGGCTGCCGGAGCTCTGGGACGTCGGTTATGCGCTCGATGCCGTACCGCGCCTTGCGGATCCGAAGGCGGCACAGGCCGTCGAGTTTCTCGGTGCGCTTGCCAGAGAGTATCGGTGCTGGTTTACCGGCGGTTCCGTGATGGTCGAAGACGGTGGAAAGCACTACAACCGTACGCTTGTCATCAACCCGAAGGGTGAACTGGTGACCAAGTACGACAAGGCGCACCTCGTGCCTTTCATCACGGTCGAGGATGGCGTCTTCGAAATGGGCGACGAGCCCTGCGTTTTCGACATGGATGGGATCAAAATCGGCACGGTGATCTGCTACGACATCCGATTCCCCGAGTGGATCCGTATCTATGCGCTGCGCGGGATCGAGGCGCTCTTCATTTGCAGCCAGTGGACGAGAAACCGGATGGATTTGTTCAACACGATGATCCGGGCGCACGCAATCGAGAACATGTTCTACACCGTCGCGGTCAACAACTGCGACTATTCGGGCGACATCGATTTCGGCGGCGGCTCGTTCGTCTCGTCGCCGACCGGCGAGGTGATCGTCCAGTGCTCCGGCACGCTGGACGGCAAATTTACCGAGATCGACGCGACGGATATCGACGAGAACAGGAAATTCCTCAAGGTAATGGAGAAGAGAAGGCCTCACCTCTATGGGGAGCTGGTGAGGTAAAAGCAAGAACATCGGGTGCCTCCTCCGCACCCTTCCCCTGAAAATCGCCCCTTGATTTACCGGCGTATGAGCGTACGCCGGAAATCAAGGGGCGATTTTTTTGTCGTCGATCGCGTTCCCGATTTTTTTCTATTCGAGCGCTTGCTCCCGATCGTAATCCTTGATGCGGCAGAAGTATGCGACTGCCACGAGCGAGAGGAGGAGGATCGTCAGGAAAACGGCCGAGTAGGCAAAACCATCCCCCTTCTGCGAAAAGCGGTCCAACACGAATTCCAGCATGAGGCCGGAAAGCCACTGCGCCACGAGGACGGCGAAGAACAGCACGGTGTTGATCGTCCCCATCGCGGTGCCGATCAGCGAGCTGTCCACGATCCGGTGCAGCGTCGCGTTCGAGAGTACGTTGAGCGAGCCGACGAGCACGCCGAAGGCGATCGATAGGGGGAGCATGACGGACATCCCGAATGATGGAGTGGCGAGGATAAATGCCAGAAGGACGGCGCACAGGAGCAGGCCGAAACGACGCATGACGGATGGCGTCTCGGTCCATGTCCCTCCCTTGAGTCCAGAGGAGAAGGCGCCGATGAGGACGCCGACGCCGCCTGCGGACATGCAGAAGCGGGCCTGGCTCTCCGAGAGGGTCCCGCCATCCGTGAGCCAGCTCACCCCCCAAAGGCCGATCAGCGTCAGTTGCAGAACCATAACCACGCCCCACAGCGCCGTCAACTGAGAGAGTTTCTTCGATCTGCGGATCATCTTAAAACCGTCGATGATGGCGCGCAGTCCGCCGGTTTTCTTTGGGGGCGGGGCGGAGGATATCGGATCACGTCTCCGAACGGCCAGGAAAAAACCCCCCATGCAGGTTGCTGCAATGGCGATCCCGATGTGCGTTCCCCAGTGTCCCCACTGCGCGAGTGCCGCTCCCATCGGCGAGATGGCGAAGACGCCGCCGAGGTGCCCCAGAGAGACGGTCATGCCCGTGAGGAGTGGGTATTGTGCCGGATTGAAAGCTCGCGCCTGATATACCAACACGCCGCAAAAGGTGGGGCCCGCCCCCAACCCCGTCAAAAAGCGTCCGAACGCAAGGGCCGATGTCGTCGTCGAGTTGGCGAAGATGAATACGCCGACGGCCAGCAGCAGCATGCCGAGGGCGCACGAGAGGAGAGGACCCTTCCTGTCGCACAGCGTGCCGGAGTGAGGTTGCGCGAACGTATAGCCATAGAAGTACATACTCGAAATAAAACCGATCGCCCCGGACGCCATCCCGACCGATTCGGCCAGCCTCGGCAGTACGACCGAGCTCGAACTCCGTAACAAGCAGGCCGTGAAGTAGGAGGCGACGAGCAGGGCGTATATCGCATAGGTCCCCATATCTTTCGAAGGTTCTCCGGGATTTGTGTTCTGCATGCAAGATTCCACCTTTCGGACATTTGTGTCAAAAATCATATAAGATGTAGGCCATATATCCATTCGCGGAGGAGAGATTGTGTGACATCCTTCTGTTTTATTTCTGCCATCCTTGTTTCGGGTGCATGGTTGCCGTGTCCGATGAGTGAAAACCCGGCCGATTGATATTTTACATGTTTTGCATACCGAAATGCAACGCAAAATGCAAGAACTTTATTTTGTTCAATATCTCGATTTGGAAATTATTATTCTAAAAAACATGACGATAATATGCGAAAACTATCATGAATCATAAAAAAACAAAGGAGGTTTTGTCGATGAAAATTTCATGTATTGACAGTTTTGGTGCGATGTGCGATATTTTGTATGCTAAACATGTAGTTGCACTCAAAAGAGGTATTCGGGATGGCGAATAACAATCTATCTTCGAGAGTCTATAGCGACATCAAGGGTATGCTGATCAATCTGGCTTTTGCGCCGGGCGATTTGTTGCGCGAACAGGTTTTGGCGGACATGCTCGGTGTGAGCCGGACGCCGGTCAGAGAGGCTTTTCAGAGACTCGCGCACGAAGGATGGCTCCAGATTGGGGACGGCAAGCGGGTGCAGGTCACGCCGGTCACGGTTTCGGACGTGAAGGAACTCTTTCAACTGCGCTCTGTTCTGGAACCGTACGCTGCGAAAGAGGCGTACCTGCGTGGAAAGTCCCGGGCGCTTGCGGGAAAGCTCGACGAAGTGCTTGAGATCATGCAAAGGGCCAAGGATGACAGGGTCGCGTTCGCTCAGTTGGACATGCGCTTTCACCTGCTTTTGATGCAGCAGGTCGAAAACGAACGACTCAACAGATTCTGGAAGACCATTCACGAAGAAACCTCGCGCGTTGCGGTAATGACCCTCATGGACGCGCAAAGGTACGAAAGGGTCATTGAGGAACATTCAAAAATGCTCAACGCCTTCTGGGAGAAGGATGTGGACGCGATCCTGAGCGCGGTGAACGAACACCTGATTCGAAGCCGGGACGCGCTGACGATCAAGATGGAACCGCTGGAGGAGAAACTCGAAACACACAGCGAAAGGCCGTGCAACATCTACCCTCTGCCCGAGGACGAGATTTCACCGGAGAGGGACAATTTCCTGGAGGAGATGGCCGCCCGCTTCAAAGCCTGACGAAACATCATGACAATGATGGCGCGCCTTGGTGTGCTCTGGCGCACAGATGTTGTGTGCTCATAAATCGACAAAAGAGGAGGTGAGAAATGTGAAAGAGATGAAGTTTACGTTGCTGCGCGCCTCAGGCGGCAGCGAGGAAGTCTGCGTCAACGTAAGGAAGATGATCAATGCCGGCTATACGGGCAGGGATCAGGAGGCGGTTCGGGCGCATATCGACGAGCTCAAGGAAGAGGGGATTCCTGCGCCGGACAAGACGCCGACATATTTCCCGAAGTTCGTCGACAGAATCACGCAGGACGAGGCCTTCGAGGTGCTGGACGAGAGCGACCACTCCGGCGAGGCCGAGTTCGCCCTGATCTTCGACAAGGGCCGGATCTACGTCGGAGCGGGAAGCGACCACACGGACCGAAAACTGGAGACGGTCGACATCCCAAAAGCGAAACAGGTGTATCCGAACACGATCAGCCGGGAATTGTGGCTGCTCGACGATGTCCGCGGTCACTGGGACGAGCTCGTGCTGAGGAGCTGGGTGACGCCTGTGGGCGGAAAACGGACGTTGCTGCAGGACGCGACGCTGGATGCCATGCTCTCCCCCGATGAACTGGTGGAGCGCGTGAAGGCGATTCTGGTCGACCCGAAGGATCTGGACGGTCTCGTTATTTACTCGGGTACGGTTGCAGCCATCACAAAGGTGGAGTACTGCGACTCGTTCGAGGTCGTGATCGAGGACAAGAAGCTTGGCAGATCCCTGAAGCAGTTTTACAAGATGCATCCGACGAAAAAGTGGTTCAAAGGTTAGTAGAAGTCCACAAAAAGAAAGGAAGGATGAGCGATGGCAAAGCAGGAGTATGAAATTCGCGATATCGATCTGATCGGCGAATGGAGATTGGTTGAGGGTGGCTTCAATGGGACGATGGAGAAAATTCTTTCCTACGATCCGGAGACCGGCAATTACACCAGAATGCTGAAATTCCCGCCACAGACGAAGGTCCCCGATGTACTTTCGCATGATTTCTGCGAGGAGGTCTACATTGTGGACGGTTATCTGACCGACACGGCCAAGGGCATCACCCTGAAGAGCGGTTATTACGGAAGCAGGCTTCCGGAGATGAAGCACGGGCCGTACGACATTCCCCTCGGCTGCACCACGATAGAGTTCCGTTATCAAGACCCGTCCAAACCCATTTCGAAAGATTGTTCCCTGATCAAGGCCAGGCTGGGCGCCCCACGGTAGATCGATAAAAATAAAAAAGTAAAAGAGTGAGAGTGTTTGAACCTCTGAGAGGAGATGAGCGGTCTGAGTAAAAAGCGTTTGTTCCGCGTCGGCGTTTTTCAGACGGAAATCGAGCTGAAGAACAGAGAGAAAAACCAGGAGAACCTTCGCAACTGGATGAAGGAGCGCTACACCCCCTCCGATATCCCCACGGCCATTGCGTTGCCGGAATTGTGGGACGTCGGATATTGTCTCGACGAGGCCGGAACCTACGCGGACCGCGATTCGAAGAGCACGCTTGCGCTACTCTCCGGCCTTGCGAAACAGTACGGCGTGTGGTTCGCCGGGGGCTCGGTCTTGGCGGAGAGCGAGGGAAGATACTACAACCGCACGCATGTGATTGCTCCCGACGGAAGCCTGGCGGCGCAATACGACAAGGTGCACCTTTTGCCTTTCATCACCAGTGAAGTGGGTGTGATCACAGGCGGCGCGGGGGAGTGCCTCTACACTGCGGGTGAAGCGAAGTGCGGCAATATCATCTGCTATGACATCCGTTTCCCGGAATGGGTTCGTTCGTACGCGCTCTCCGGCATCGACGTGCTGTTTGTGTCGGCCGAGTGGACGAGTGCCAGGATGGATCTCTGGAAGACCATGATCCGCGCGCACGCGATATCCAACGCTTTCTACATCGTGGCCGTCAACTGCGCCGGAATGTCCGGCGACATCTCCTACGGAGGCGGCTCGCTCGTCTGCGGGCCGAACGGCGAAATCCTGTTCGAGGGGAGCGGCGCCGCGGACGCCGGATTCGTCGAGCTCGACCTGGACGCGCTGGCGGAGACGCGCGGCTTCCTGAAGGTTTTCGAGAGCCGCGTCCCGAAATTCTACGGCAGGGTGACGCATGCTTCGGAATAGCGAAGCGACTCTCTCGAGCGAAAGACTGCATCGAAATGTGGTGATACTGTGAAATTTCTGGAAAAAACG
>JAJDHV010000043.1 GCA_030266365.1 Synergistaceae bacterium OttesenSCG-928-I11
GATAATATTAGCAGCGATAGGGCAAAAGTCAACACCGAAAAAAGAAGGGGTCGGGCGCGCAGACGCATACGAAAAATTTCTCGTGCATCTGCCCTGATTGAAAAATTTGCGAAAAACGAACGGGGAGTGATCGCATGGTCGGTTTCGGTCCAAACGGAGGCCCGTATTCCATGACGGTGGATACGGTATATGAGAGCCTGAAACGTATGATTCTCTTCAAAGAACTGGTATCCGGGCAAAAACTGTCCGAGATCGGCCTTTCTGAGCAGCTCGGCGTGAGCCGCACCCCCGTGCGCGAGGCGCTGCGGCGTCTGTCGAACGAGGGGTTTGTCCTCATTGTGCCGAAGAGCGGCGCGTGGGTGGCAAGCCCGACGCGGCGCGAGGTCGAGGACGCCTATGCCGTGCGCGCGCGCCTCGAGAGTTGGGCCGCGTCGATGGCGGTCCACAACGTCACGCCGCTTTTTCTGGCGCGCCTCGAGGAGAAAATCGGCGAGGAGGACAAGATTTTTAAGGATCGCGACCTCGAGGGCTACCTCGAAGTCAACCGCGGCTTTCACATGATCATCGCGGAGGCGTCGAAAAATTCCGTGTTGATGGAGTACATCTCCGACATCCTCTCGAAGACCTTCATCTATATGGTCTTCATGGAGCGCTATTTCGACTTTGAGCACAACCCCAGCCTCGACGAGCACAGGGAGATCCTGGCGGCATTCGCCGCACGCGACGAGGCGCGATGCGTCGAACTGTCCGAGCGCCACGTCCGCAGCGCGATCACGGAACTCAGGTTGACGTAAGAGCAAAAAATTTTTTTCAGTGAATACGACGAGGCCCGACCGCGTGTGCGGCCGGGCCTCGTCGTATTCAATATGCTTGGATGATCTTAGGGTTTGTATCCCAGGAACGTTGCTTCGTCCTTGTAGCCCAGTTCCCAGAGGGTCTTGCGGTAGATATCGAGATACTGTTTGCCGGCTTCGGACTTCTCGCACTCTTCTTTCACGAGCCCCAGGCCGATTTCACGCGCTTTTTTCTCGTCCGCGTCGCTCCAGCGGACGAATTCGATGTTGGGCATGCTGTGCCATTTCTGTCTGGCCATGATCTCGTCGACGTAGATCAGGGCGGATTCGTAACGCGCGCGGTCTCTTGCGACAATCACGATATCCTTCAGGTGCTGGGGCAGCTTCTCCCACTTTGCGGGGTTCACGAACAACGGAAGGTAATCGCAGGTGCCGTTGTGCAGCGCGGGGTCGAGGACGTAGAGCGAAACCTCGTGGAAGCCCATCCGCAGGTTATCGTCCCAGAACGTCCACTCGGCGGCGTCGATGTTCTTCGTCTGGAAGGCGGTGTAGATTTCCGGCGCGGAGAGGGAGACGGTCGTCGCGCCGAGCGCCCTGTAGTAAAGCGCGCCGAAGCCCGAGGTGCGGATCTTCTTGCCCTTGACGTCCTCGATCGACTTGATCGGGGTGACGGACATCAACTGCTCGTAGAGCGGGCTCACCTGGATGTAGCCGAGGAACTCGATGCCGAACTTGCCGTACAGCTTTTTATAGTGGTCTTCCAGCTTCCCCTCGAGGTATGCGCCCTCCGCAAACGTGCTCAGGGGGCAGCCCGGGCGTGTGGTCAGCGTAAAGAGGGGATCCTTGCCGGTCCAATAGGCGCTGTATGCCATGCCGGCCTCGACCACGCCGTTCGCGACGTTGTCGAAGGTATCGAAAACGGGGAAGAGGACGCCCGCCGCATAGGGTTCGATCACGAGTTCGCCCTCGGAGAGCTGGTTGACGGTCTCGCAGAAGACCTCGGCGAGGCGGAACTGACTGGTGCCCGGCATCGCGTGCGAAGTGAGACGCCACTTGTGGGCCGCAAACGCATTCGACGCGATCAACAGTGTGAAAACCAACGACAACAACAACGCAAACCTGAATTTTTTCATTTCATTTACCTCCTTCAAAAGATAAAAGACACACGTTTTGTCCCGATAAGACTGCTTCCATTTTTCGCTTGAACCTGCCCGTCGATCCCCCCTCGCATCGGAATGTGGACACACGCGACCCTCGCTTCTGCTTAGCCTCCCAGAACGTGTCTCGGCAGCCAGAGCACGATCTCCGGGAAGAAGAAGATCGATGCCACGCAAACGATCTGAAGCAGAAGGAACGGGATCGCCGCCCGATAGATCTCTACGATGTCGGTCCCCTTGGGCGCGCAGCCGTGGAGATAGAAGAGGCTCATCCCGAACGGCGGGGAGAGATAGCCGCACTGCAACAGCACGTTGAAGACAAGGCCGAACCAGAGAGGGTCGAAGCCGAGCCGGGCGATGATCGGGGCCATGATCGGGGCTGCGAGAAAGATGATGGCCCCCGGCTCGAGGAACATTCCCAGAAAGAAAATGAACGCCGAGAAGATTGCGAACACCGCTGCCGGGCCGCCGGGCATGTTCAGGGCGATATTCGCCACCATCGTATTGCCGCCCAATCCCGAGAAAACCGCGCCGAACGCGCTCGCGCCGATCATCGTCCAGCCCACCATGGAGGAGACGAGGAGCGTCTCGTAGCATGAGCTGTAGACGATCTGCCAGGTGAGCTTGCGCTTCGCGAGTCCGATCAGCAGGGCGCCTGCCGCACCGAAAGCCGCCGCCTCGGTCGGCGTCGCGATGCCGTTCAGGATCGTTCCGAGCACCATTAAAATCAGCAGTGCCGGGAAGACGACGGTGCGCAGCGAAACGAATTTCTCCTTCCACGTCGCCCGCTCGTCGATCGGAAGCGACGGCGCGAACGAGGGTTTGAAGAGGGCGCGGATCAGGACGTAGCCGATATACAGGGTCGCCAGAAAAACGCCCGCCGAGAGGCCGCCGGCGAAGAGGCCGCCGATCGAGACGCCGGTCACGCAGCCGTAGATGACCATGTTCGTGCTTGGTGGGATGAGCTGGCCCAGTGTGCCGCCGCCCAAGACGCAGCCGATCGCCATCTTGCGGTCGTAGCCGCGCCGGAGCATCTGCGGAAGGCCGATCAACCCCAGGCCGATAACGCCCGCCGCAACGACGCCGGAGACCGCGCCGAGGATTGCGCCGACCACGACGGTCGCGATCGCGAGCCCGCCGCGCAGTCCGCCCGACCATTTGAAGATGGTGTCGTACAGCTCCTCGACCACATTCGTCTTCTGCAGGATGTAGGCCATATAGATGAAGAGGGGGATGGCGACGACGACGAAGTTGTTCATCGCACCCCACGAAGCCGAGACCAGAAGATTCAGCGAACCGAGTCCCCAGAGCGGGACCGCGAAGACGATCGCGACGGTTGCCAGCGAGAAGGCGATCGGAATCCCCAAACCCAGCATCGCGAAGAGCAGGACGAACATCAAAAGCGGATAGATGCTAGACGCCATGTTCCGCCGCCTCCTTGCGATCCTTGTCCGTTCCCTTTCCGGTGACGATGCCGTAGAGGTCGCGCAGGCACTGTACGGAGATCATGGCGCAGGTGATCGGGATGATACAGCGGAACCACCAGACCTGCGGGTTGAAGGGCGTCTGGTGCGTCGAGCGCTCCTTGATCAGAATGGATCGGTACGAAGCGGGAATCGCGACATACAGGATGGAGAGCGCAACGAAGAGGACCACCAGCTCCGAGAGGATGCGAAGCGCCTTTCGTTTGTCGGGGGAGACGTAATTTGCCAGCACTTCGACCGCGACGTGCTTTTTCTCCATGTGGCAGTATGCGGAACCGAGCATGAAGAACGTCCCGTAAAGAAACAGCGTGACCTCGAAGTTCCACTCGGGGATATCGTTCAACAGAAAGGATTTGAGAGAGCTGTAAACGATCTCCACGATGAGCGGAAGCAACAGGAGGGAAACGCACTTTCCAATTTTTTCCATACAATCACCTCCAAAAGGGCGTCATAAACGATGTTGTCCGAATTACACGTCGTATCTCAAACCGATCTTGTCGAGCGCTTCGATCCAGGGCGCGTAAGCGCCTCTTTCTCTCAACATATTCAGGGCGAGTTCATTGGTGCCTTGCGGGGTGATGTGTTCCATCAGGAAATGCTCGATGTCCTCGGGGCAGTCTTTCCTCATCAACTGCGAAAGCGCCTCGCACATGAGGTTGGTATAGTCGAGCGCATCCTGAAAGACCATGTCGCGGGAGGTGCACCACTTCACGATTTCGCCCATCAGGCCGTAATAGGAAACCATGAGGCCGGTCACGGAGGCCAATACCTCCAGGTCTTTTTCGGTTTTGACCTTCACGACCGAGCCCAAAAGCGAGAGGAGGTGCTCGCTCTTCCCGTCGTCGCCAAAGAGCACGACGGGCCCCATGCGCCGTGACGCGAAGGGAAGCGGAACGGCTCGCACGACGCTTTGCGCCGGCTCGAACCAGGGCGTTGCCTTGGAGAGTTTCGTCCCGGCCGCGATATGAACGACGCGGTTTTCCTTTCGGAAGGTCAAAGAGGGCGCAACCTGCTCGAGGATGTGCGGAAGCAGTGTGGGGAAGACAAACTCGGCGGCGTCGATCACTTCCTGATTCGACTTCGCAACCACAACCGAATCCGGATAAGATTCACGCAACGCCTCGGTCCGTTTGGGATCGAGATCGTACACATGCACTTTTCCCCTGAAATCGCCGGAACCGCAGAAGCCCTTGGCGAGCGCGCTGGCGATCCCCCCTGTGCCGATAAAACCAACAGTGGCATTGACGCTCATTTCAAATACCCCCAGAAAATGAAATCATTTTGTGGACAACGCTATTGCGAAAAACAAGACTTGGGAATAGAATGCATTCTATGATTCATTATATACACAGATCCAATTAAAATGCAAGGGGTTTCAAAAAGTGCGGGCAAATTCATGTGAAAGATTTCGACAAAGCTCTGCCCAGCCGGCAAAGAGGGCGATTTCGATGCCGCTTCCGGCGCGTCGATAAGCTTTTGCCGCTTGTGTTAAAATCGAAAAATATTTTCTGAAAGCATCAAAGGATAAAAAATTATTGGAGGCGAATGAAAATGCTGCCCGATAAAAATGGCAAAAAAACCGACACATCGCGCGACGACATCGCGCCCGGTGCGCCGGCAATGCAGAAGAAAAAAAAAGAGAGCGCCAAAGAGCGCATTATCGATAAGGCATGGCAGCTGTTCCGCGCGAAAGGCTACCTGGAAACGACGATAGAGGACATTATTTCGGAATCCGGCACGAGCCGCGGCACCTTTTACCGCTATTTCAACAGCAAGGACTCTCTGCTGTCGTCCCTCTCGACCCTTTTCGACGACAATTATCGCCACTTGATGGAAAAGATGGACCCGGAACTCGACAGCGTCGACAAGTTGATATCGCTGTGCTGCGACTGCCACAAGATGATCAGCGAGCGGGTGGACACGGAGCTGCTGGCTTTTCTTTACTCCTCGCAGGTGATGCCCAAGGGGGACAAGCACCTGCTGGACAAGAACCGCTACTATTACCGGATCACGCAGAAGATCATCGAAGAGGGGCAGCGCAGGGGCGAGATCATCGACACGCTCAGCTCCTATGATCTGGCGCATTATTACATTATGTGCGAGCGCGCGATCATTTACGATTTCTGCATATCCAGCGACGAGTACGACCTGGTCGACTACACGAATCAAACCATACCGCTCCTGATGGCGGGGATCAGGGTGACTCGGCCGTCATAACCGAAAAAAACGTTCACCCTGTCGGCACCCCACGATGCAAATAAAAAAGCCTCACGAAACCAAATGCGATTTGGTTTCGTGAGGCTTTTTCGTCGATGTAAGCGTGGAATGCCGCGCGGGTCCTGAAATTACGGCGTTTCGATCGAGACGTTGTTCTGCGCGTCGGTGACCATCGCGCTGCCCTCGGCAGTCATGCGATACTCGTTTTTGCTCTCGGCGTTGATGACGACGACATCGACGCCATCGGGCATCCACTCGACGTCGACAATCTCTCGCTCCGGTGTGATCAGGAAGTTCGCGATGCAGTTGCGGGTGATGAAAATATTTTTGGGCGTCACGAGTTTGATGCCCTTGGGATTTTTGAGGCCGATCGATCCGGTGCCGAGCCGCACCTCTCCCTTGTCCACGTGCACCTGGAACATGGCGCGCTCCGGTTCGAAGAGGGAGAGCATCGTGTGCGCGACGGTGTTCGCTCCGAGCTCGACGAGCGTGTCGTCGTCGAAGCGGAGCGCGGCGTAACCGTTTGCGTTCGTCGCGATCGTCTCGAACTCGTAGAGGTCGGAGCCGAGCATGATGGGCACCCATTTGCCGCCTCTCGACGCGTAGACGCCCGGATTCGCGTCCTCGACGGTTCCGCGGGGCGTCTTGCTCGACGCGGACGATACGCCCGAAAAAACGACGAGCGTTACCGCGAGCAACATAAATATGAGACAGAATCGAACGCGTGCCTTTGAAATCATGATAATTCCTCCCATTTCTTCACAACTTGCCGTGATTATAGCAACATGGACAACGGTACGCCAGTGCCAAATCCGGATATGGATACGAATGTCGAGCCGTACAAAATATATCATATGGTATTATATTCATGATCGTGACAATATTTGAAATCCGTAAGTTTTGGCGATGACAATCGAGCTTTGACAACAAATTTACGCCACATTTGTTTTGTTTTAACCGATTTCAGACAATATCTTATCAAAAACAAGAAAGAGGTGTCACATGATACAGTCTGCTTCATTATTCACCTACGAACTCGATGACCCGACAGTAGCGCTTGCGGAAATCCAGAGCCAGCTGAGCGAAAAACTTGCGCTGAAAGAGCACACGGTCGGCATTCTGATGTGCGATCCGGAGTTTATCGAAACCGGGGTCTATCGACACCTTTGCGAAAATCTGCCCTTTCCCGTTGCCGGTGCCACGACGATGTCGCAGGCGGTGAACGGAGAGGGGGGCATCCTGATGCTGACGCTCTTTGTGATGACCTCGGACGACGTGTTTTTCGAGGCGGGGATGACCGCGCCCATCGAAGCGGGCGGCGGAAATATCCCCGAGGCGATGGGCGCGGCGTATGTGAAAGCCGCCGCCGGTCTGCCCGAAGCCCCCCGGCTCGCCATTGTTTTCCCGCCGCTTTTCGTGGAGAACGCCGGCGACCAGTATGTCGAAGTTTTCGAGACGCTGTGTCCGAATATGCCGGTTTTCGGCACGATTGCCATCGACGATACGACGACGTTCGACACCTGCTTTACGATGTGCGGTGGGGAGGTCTCGCGCGACCGCCTCTCGTTCATTCTGCTGGCGGGCGCGGTATCCCCCCGCTTCCTCGTCACCGCGCTTTCGGACGACAACGCGCTCCCCTACGCCGGGGAGATCACCCGGTCGGAGGGGCATATCGTCCATGAGATCAACGGCCAGTCCGCTTACGACTACTTCGCCGGCCTCGGCATGGCGAAGGACGGCAGACTGGACGAGGGCCTTCAGTTCGTGCCGTTCCTGTTGGATTTCAAAAAACGCTTCGACTACGACGGCGTTCCCGTCGTGCGGGCCATGGTCTGCTTCGACGAGCGGGGCGCCGGCATTTGCCGGGGATATATGTACGAAAATGCTGTGTTCACGTTGACCAACCCGACGCCGGAGAACATCATGTCCGACTCCGCCGACCTTGTGGAAAAGATCAATGCGCTGCCCGACCGGCAGGCGGTGATCCTGTTCTCCTGCATGGTTCGCCGGATGACGTTCGGCACGGAACCGATGAGAGAGATCGACATGTTGCTCGAGAAAATGGACCCGGCAGTTCCGTTCATGATGGCCTACGCCGGCGGGGAGATTTGCCCGACGTCCGCCGGGGAAAACGCCGTTACCAATCGTTTCCACAACTATTCCATGATTGCCTGTATTCTTTGAGCGATTGCGAAGGGGGTGTTTGAAACGACAAGCCGAAACGCGGACGTCGATTCCATGGACCGCGAGGCGTTGATCGCCAGGATTAGGGAACTCGAGGGCGAGAATCGAAAAATTTCAAGACAGCTTCGCTCGAACGACAAGCTGGTGACCACGTATAAACTGAACATGACCACGCAGGAAAATTTTTACCGGCTGATGCAGGCGGAGATGTTGAAAAAAGAGCTGTACATCAACCTGTTCCTCGAAAACTGTCCCGATATTTTTTTCCTGCTGGATGCCGACATGCGATACCTGCTCGGCACGCGGACGGCAGCAAGGCTGATGCGCGCGGAGGATCCCGCCGTTTTGATCGGATGGGAGTTCTCGGCGATTGCGACGCGGTATTTCGAGCCGGAGCTGCGCGACGCGCTTCTCTCTGCAATCAGGCAGGTGAATTCGCAGGGCGCGCACGGCAGTTACGGGTTCAACCTGCGTTCGGACGACAAACTGTACGACGTGACCGTCCTCTCGTTTACCGATCAGAACGGCGATTTCGGCGGCGTCATCGTGCTGATGCACGACTCCACGGAGCTTGCGGGGGCCAAGGAGGAGGCCGAAAAGGCGAGTCACGCGAAGTCCGATTTCCTCGCGAACATGTCGCATGAGATGCGCACCCCGATGAACGCGATCATCGGTATGACGCACATCGCAAAATCCGCGGACACGCTCGAGAAAAAGGACTATTGCCTGGGGAAGGTGGAGGACGCTTCCACGCACCTCCTGGGCGTCATCAACGACATTCTGGACATGTCCAAAATCGAGGCGAACAAGTTCGAGCTGTCGCCGTCGCCCTTCGTCTTCGAAAAAATGCTGATGCGCACGATCAACGTCATCAATTACCGGGTGGACGAGAAGCGGCAGGCCTTCTCGGTGAAAATCGAGCGCGACATTCCGCAGGTCATCGTCTGCGACGAACAGCGCCTGAGCCAGGTCATCGCCAACCTGCTTTCGAACGCCGTGAAGTTCACGCCGGAAGGGGGGGCGATCCAGCTCCGCGTGCGCAACGTCGAGACGAACGGCACGCAGAGCACGCTGCAAATCGAAGTAAGGGACACCGGCATCGGGATCTCCGAAGAGCAGGGCATGCGGCTGTTCAGTTCCTTCGAGCAGGCGGACAAGGGCATCGCCCGCCGTTTCGGCGGGACCGGGCTGGGGCTCGCCATCTCCAAGCGCATCGTGGAGATGATGGGCGGCCGCATCTGGCTGGAGTCCGAGCTGACCAAAGGCTCGACCTTTTTCTTCACCGTCTGTGTGGAAAACGGCGACGCATCTATGCAAAAGCAGGTGCTGGAACCGGGCATCAACTGGCGGAACCTGCGAACGCTCGTGGTCGACGACGACCCGGATGTGCTGGCGTATTTTTTGGAAATTGCCGATCGACTGGGACTGGCCTGCGATGCCGCGTGCGGCGGCGTGGAGGCTTGCAGCAGGCTGGAGGCGGCGGGCGGTTACGACATCTATTTCATCGACTGGAAGATGCCGGAGATGGACGGTTTGGCACTGACGAGGCACATTCGCGCGCGAAACGACAAGCGCTCGGTCGTGATTATGATCTCTGCCAACGAATGGAGCGTCATCGAGGACGAAGCGAGGGCTGCCGGCGTGGATAAATTCATCCCCAAACCCCTCTTTGCCTCGATCGTCGCCGATTGCGTGAACGAGTGCCTGGGCGTCGCGTGCAACATGCCGCCGCCGGACGGGATGAAACCGCAGCAGGATTTCTCCGGCCACAGGATCCTGCTCGTCGAGGACATCGAGATCAACCGCGAGATCGTCCTCTCCCTTCTGGAGCCGACCGGCATCGCCATCGACTGCGCGTCGGACGGCGTGGAGGCGGTGAAGGCGTTTACCCTTGCGCCCGAGCGGTACGACATGATTTTTATGGACATCCACATGCCGACGATGGATGGGTACGAGGCGACGCGGCATATCCGTGCGCTGCCCGTGTCGCAGGCCGGACGGGTTCCGATCGTGGCGATGACGGCGAACGTCTTTCGCGAGGATATCGAAAAATGCCGGGCGGCCGGAATGGACGACCACATCGGAAAGCCGCTGGATTTCGACGACGTCGTCCAAAAACTGGCGGAGTATCTCCCCAAATCGTGCCGACGCAGCGAAGCGCTGTGACGAAGAAAAATAAAGAAAAAACCCCGCCGAACGGCGGGGTTTCGTTTATGGTCTGCGGTGGGTGAAGGGCGCTTACCCGAACGACGCCAGCAACGCTGCGATGACGATGCCGGGAAGCTGGTTGCTCGTGCGGATCTTGGCGACGCCAAGAAGATTGAGGCCGATGCAGACGATCATGAGGCCGCCGACCGCCGTCATCGAGTCGATGACGGGCTGCGTCATGATCGACTGGGCTGCCGCCGCGGTGAGGGTGATCGTTCCCTGATAGACGAGGATCGAGGCGGCGGCGAACGCCGTGCCGACGCCCAGCGTGGCGGCGAAGACGATCGACGACGTGCCGTCGATGATCGATTTCGTGATCAGGATCGCGGGGAACGCGCCCAGCCCCTCCTCGATGGAGCCCAGAATCGCGAGCGAACCCGTACAGTAGATGAGCGACGCGCTGATGAACGCCTCGCCGAACCGCTCGTCGCGCATCTTGAGCTTGCGCTTCGCCCACTCTCCGAATCGCTCGAGCGCGGTGTGGATGTCCAGCGCCTCGCCGATGGCGGCGCCGCCGACGAAGCTGAAGAGCAGATTTAAAATGCCGGTCGAGGCGCCCGCCATGTCGATCCCGAGGTAGAGGACGAAGACCGCGATCGCCGCCATGAGCGAGTCGGTGAGTCGCGTGGGAAGGCGTTTGCCCACTGTGAGGCCGATTGCCGTGCCCGCCACGACGAGCAGGGCATTAAAAATGCTCCCCGAAATGGGGAGTATCCCGAAGATGGTGCGGGCCGAATCCATGACACCTGAAAAATTCAAAATAACGCCTCCGTTTTTTTATTGCCTATTTTCTGTGGCCCGACCCGTCCATCGGTTCGACGTGCAGGTTGATGTGCGTCTGCCTCCCGAACTCGCTTCGCAGGCGGTGCTCGAGGTGCGTCGCAATGTCGTGCGCCTGTACGATGGAGAGGCCCGGGTCGACGAGAATGTGCGCCTCGATGGCGATATAATACCCGATTCTGCGCGATTTGACCGCGTGCCACCCCAAGACGCCGCTCTGCGTGGCGATGATGTCCAGGATGACGCGCTCGCCCTCTTCGCCGATCGACGCCTCGATCAGCTCCTGGCAGCTCTCCGTCATGATCGACCACGCCGCCTTGAGGATGAGCGCGCCGACGACAGCCGCCGCAATCGGATCCAGAATGGCAAAGCGCGGCCCCAAGGCGATCGCCCCGCCGATCCCGAGCGATGTCCCGACGGACGACAGGGCGTCCGAGCGATGGTGCCAGGCGTTGGCGACGAGCGCGGGGCTCTTGAGCCGTTTTCCCGCGGCGGCGGTGTAGCGGTAGAGAATTTCCTTCACGACGACGGAGGCGACGGCCGCCGCGAGCGCGATCTTCCCGGGCGGCGGTTCCGTCAGGCCCTCGAAGAACGCCCGGTAGATCTCGAAACAGGCGGGGAGCAAAATGCCGAACGCAGCGGCGATGAGCATGATGCCGCAGAACGCGGCGACCAGCGTCTCGATCTTGCCGTGTCCATAGCCGTGATGCCGGTCCGCCGGTTTGTCTACGAAGCGGAAACCCGCCAGAAGCGCCACGTCGGTCACCGTGTCGGAGAGCGAGTGCGTCGCGTCCGCGACCATCGCGCCGCTCGCCCCCAGAACGCCCGCCGCATACTTGACAGCGACGAGCGCCAGATTGACCGCGAGCCCCGCGAGCGTGACCCGCGACGCGGTCCGGTTGCGTTCGCTTCCGTCGGGTTCGGGGAAGTTTTTTGTTTCTTGCACGACGTTATCCGTGTCGGCTCAGTCCTCGATTTCCGGTTGGAAGACGTGCGTCGGCACGTCGGGCATATTTTTTTCCGCTACTTTCGCCCGGCTCGCGCGGACCTCGTCCGCCGCCTTCTGCGCCCACGAGGCGAGCTTCCACGTCAGGCTGTCGTCGCGCGTCGAGATGATGCGGAGCGCCATGAGCGCCGCGTTCTTCGCGCCGTCGATGCCCATCGACGCCACGGGGACGCCGGGCGGCATCTGCGCGACGGCCAAGAGCGCGTCCGAGCCCGAGAGGGGGCCGGATGCGATCGGCACGCCGATTACGGGCAGCGTCGTGTGCGCCGCGACGACGCCGGGCAGCGCCGCCGAGAGGCCCGCCATGGCGACGATGACCTTGATGCCCCGGTCCGCCGCGCTCGACGCATAGTTGATCACGTCCTCGGGTGTGCGGTGCGCCGAGGCGACCCCCACCTCGAATGCCACTTCGAACTCGCGCAGGATCGCCGCCGCCTTCTCCGCGACGGCGAGGTCGGAGGCCGAGCCCACGATGATGCCAACGAGCGGTTTCGTCATTCTTCCTCACTCCATCCGATGTCGTTTCTGTAGTGCATATGCTCGAACGAGATCGCGCGCACGCGTTCGTACGCGCGGTCCCGAGCCTCGTTAAATGTAGCGCCGGTGCCGACCACTGTCAACACCCGGCCCCCCGCCGTGACGATCCGGCCGGACGCGTCGCGCTTCGTGCCGGAGTGAAAGACCGACGTGCCGGGTATCTTCGCGTCCAGTTCTTTGTCCAGTCCCTCGATCGGGAAATTTTTTTCGAACGGGCCGGGGTATCCGCCGGATGCGAGGACGACGCCGAGCGCGTGTCCGTCGTTGCCGCATTTCGGAACCTCGCGCAGGCGTCCCTCCGCGGCCGCCAGCATCGCGACGCCCAGATCGCCCGCGTATAACGGAAGCACGACCTGCGTCTCCGGGTCGCCGAAGCGGACGTTGTACTCCACGACGGAGACGTACGGCTCCGTCTCGCCCTCGTCGGGGGGGAGGATCATGAGTCCCATGTAGAGGACGCCTCGGTAGTCGATGCCGTCTTTTTTCAATCCCGCGAGCGTCGGTTCGAGCACGCACCGGACGACCGTGTCCAGAAAGCCGTCCGGGATGCGCACGGGCGCGTACGCGCCCATGCCGCCGGTGTTCGGCCCCTTGTCTCCGTCGTACGCGCGCTTGTGGTCGCGGCTCGGCGCGAGCAGGCGATACGACGTGCCGTCGGTGATCGCAAACACCGTGAGCTCCCGCCCGCGCATGAAGTCCTCGATGACGAGGCGGGACCCCGCCTCGCCCAGGATTTTTTTGTTCAGCAGGTCGTCGCAAATTGCGAGCGCCTCCGCCTCCGTGTCGGGGAGGAAGACGCCCTTGCCCGCCGCGAGCCCGTCCGCCTTGATCACGTACGGCGGCTTGCGCTTCGCGAGGGCCGCCCTGCAATCGTCCAGCGTCTCGCAGACGTCGAAGAGGGCGGTCGGGACGCCGTGGCGCTGCATGAAATTTTTGGCGAAAATCTTGCTGCCCTCGAGCATCGCGCCCGACGCGCCGGGGCCGAAGAAGGGGATTCCCGATTCGCGCAGTCGGTTGCCGACGCCCGCAACGAGCGGCGCTTCCGGACCTGCGACGACGAGGCCGATTGCGTGTTCGCGAGATATGCGCAGCACCGCCTCCGCGTCGCAGGGGTCGATTGCGTGCAGCGTCGCCTCCATGCCGGGGTTGCCGGGCGCGCAGTGGAGCTCGCCCGCCGCACCGAAAATTTCGGACGCGCGCAGGGAGCGCGCAATCGCGTGCTCCCTGCCGCCGCCCCCGAGGATCAGGACATTTATTTTTTTGTCGTTCATCGTTCGACTCCTAGTGCCGGAATGTGCGGGTTCCGCCGATGAACATGCTGAGTCCCAGTTCTTCCGCCGTCGCCTCGACCTCCTTGTCGCGGATCGAGCCGCCCGGCTGGATGATCGCGACGACGCCCGCCTTGGCCGCGAGCTCCACCGTGTCGGGGAAGGGGAAGAAGGCGTCGGAGGCCATCACGGTGCCGCGGGCTTTCTCACCCGCCATCTTGATCGCGTACTCCGCCGCGTCGACGCGGTTCGTGAAGCCGCCGCCGATGCCGATCGACGCGCCGTCTTTCGCCAGGACGATCGC
>JAJDHV010000044.1 GCA_030266365.1 Synergistaceae bacterium OttesenSCG-928-I11
TCAAACCCTCTCTCGCTGACAACTTGTTTGCCTTAATAACTAGCGAGAATTGCCAAAAAGGGATGAGTGAGTTTCTTCGTTCCTTTGAGGGGGGCAAGGTTATGGAACTCGCAACCGCTATTGGGGCGGAGAATAATGTCCTTGCTGATATACGCCGTTTGTTCGGGGTGAAACACTCTTGCCTTTGGGATAAGCAGACGGGCGAAGATGAAATTCGCAAACTCCTGACTGAATACAGCGTGGTTAAGGAAAGCAATGCTATTCTGAACGCAACCGCACACTCTCTTAATGAGGCATATAAAGAATGGCGTGAACGATTGAAGTTTATTGGCATCTCCTGTGAGGCTTTACGGACTAAGTATCCGGCGCTGACAAAGATTTTTGGCACCCTCCAAAAAATATTCAAGCATGATGACATCTTGCCCGAACATTTGAAAACACTCCATGCGGAATTGGTAGAGCATAACGGTGAAGTAAGGGAACTCCTTAATAATGACAGGCGAGTCTTTGCGGAGGTCTATGAGGCGTATCTTGAAGACCTAAGTGTTGATGATATCGCCGTAGTAAAAACCAATGTTGGCATCGGATTATTCGATTTGCCGAAAACCGACTGCAACATCAAGGTTAAGGATGCTGCCGAGGAGTTCCGCAAGAACCAGTTAAAATCGCAGCTATTCCGCTTATGGAAAGATAAAACAGGTACGAAAAATCCGAGCGAGTGGTCAAGCCGTTACAGGACGCCTATCTTGTGTATGATCCCAGCAGCAGAATATGAGCGCGCAAAGAAGGTGTTCTATACCCTGAACCACAACGGGGGTGCCGATTCAGAAATCAAGACAGCTCTTATATTCCTTGAATCTACCACGTTATTCGATGCTTTTGCGGACGATGAAAAGCGCGATGAGGCATTTAAGCGTGACATTATCGGAGTGTACAGTGCATTGCTGCCTGACCTTAATAAAGTGAGAGATGCGCTTGACCATCTTTCGGTTGACGTCTACAACTGGCGCGACAATCCAGGGGTAAAGGCCAGGATTGAGCAACTCGCTGATGCCGCGTACAACGCAGGAGGCAGCGACAAAGTTCTTATGAAAATCGATGAGATGGATGACGTTCAGTTGAAACAATACCTGAAGAGATTGGTCAAAGACAGCATCACAGTGGGAATTGAAATTCTGGCGAGTGGGGGTTGAAGAAAATGATAATCGACTTGGTGAAAAACTATCTGACTTCCACAGTCAAGACGCCGTATTTCTTGTTCATCAGTGATGAGCAGTATTCTTCCGCGATAGAAGAGTTGAGGTTGTGCGGATTGAACTTCGTCCCTATGAGTGATTTCTGTAGTAGTTCTGACAAGATCCCTGATGTGGATGGGCTTTTTAGCTATATCGAGGCAGCTGATGTGAATGTCAAGGGTAAGAAATTTGTTGTTACTGGGCTTGGAGAATTTCTTGCGCTACGCGGAGTTGACGAGGCAAAACGCACTCTGTCGAGATTGAAAGATCTCAACATCGGTGGAGCGAAAGTCGTTCTGCTCCTTCGAGGGCTTTACTCTCTGATTGCCGGATTAGAAACCGACCCTCGTTTCGATAGCCGCAGGTTCAGCGTTGTGGACAGAGGTGAATGCGACCTCTCGTTCACACTTGTCGCCCCTTCTGTCGGTTTGTCGGTTTTGACGGGTTTCAAAGCTATTCTTTCAAAACTGGAAGAAGGTCGATGCGGTAGGATAATCGCGAATACGGAGATCAATTTCGATAAGGCGATACTCAGCGTAGATCAAATAAACAACGCTTACGATGGTCTCAGGCTCGGGGCGATGGAATTTGCCTTGGCACGTTCCTGCGGAACTGACTCTCAATGGGCAGAGCTTCTTATTGAACTCAATCAATCCAGCGGCTCACTTGATGCAGTTTTTGAAAAACATGGGTTCGACCGCAATTTAGAATCCAATTTTTATTCTCGCGCAGCAGGTGAAAATTACGATAATTGGCTTTACTTCATTTGCCTTAAAAGTAAAATTGATATTTTGCGAAATGGATACCTTCGGTTCGTCTTGGATAAGACGAACCGCTTTGAGGAATTCGTCAGCAATGTTCTGAACGCAATAATTGAAATACCGCACACGGATAAGCGGTTTACAGTTTTTTACAAAGAGCGGAAGGAATTGGTTGAGAAGTTCCCCGAATCGGACATAGCAGATTTCGTGGTTAATAGTCGCCAAGTGGTTGCCGAGAGCATTTATAAGTTAACAGATAGGACAAAAACGGAGCGAGAAGAGATTGTTGCGTGGCTCTCGAATAACGGCCTAATTCCGGAACTTGAAAATATCTACCCTGTGTTGGCGGCATACATGAAAAAGTATGCTTTTAAATGCCCTGAACTTGCAGATTTGCTGACCGACTATTTCGATGCATATAAACGGCAGAAACTGTCCAACCAACTTGAACCTGAGTTTTTGGAAAAGGTTGATGAACTTGCCATCTCGCGACCATTTAGTGGCCTTCCCACAAGGGAGATGATTATGGACAGCATAGACAAAAACGAGACATATTTATATTGGCTTGATGCGCTTGGTGTTGAGTATTTGGGTTTAATTGAAGCTTTAGTGCAAAAAAAAGGACTTGCTGTTCATATCAGTATTGCTCGAGCGGAGTTACCAACCATAACATCCATTAACAGGGGGTTCTTTGATTCGTGGAAAGGTGGTAAAAAAGAAAAGAACGCTGAACTGGATGACACCAAGCACCACGATGTCGGCGGCTATAATTTCACAGATAACGAGTTGCCCATCCACCTTGCAAGAGAGTTGGACATCATCACCGCAATGATAGACAAAGCAGCAACGGAGCTTGCTCTTAGGCACTGCAAACGCTTCTTGATTGTTAGTGACCATGGTGCTTCTCGCCTTGCCGTATTGCGACGTAAAGAGGAAAAGTATGATACTGATACCAGCGGGGAGCATTCCGGGCGTTGCTGCAAATTGTTCCACCCCAACGACCTTCCCTTCGCTGCAGATGAAAATGGATACCTTGTTCTGGCAGATTACGGTCGTTTCAAAGGAAGCCGCGCTGCTAACGTGGAGGTACATGGTGGTGCGTCCTTGGAAGAGGTCGTCATCCCCGTTATAGAACTATCCCTGAAAAATAGCAACGTTACCGTCAAGTTGGTTGATGAAACAGTGACGGCAGACTTCCGTGCCGGCGCGGAAATCAAGCTGTTCTTTAATTCTCCGGTTCAGAAAATCTCTGTTGTATTGGATGGGAAACCGTATCAGGCTGTTCAGACGGGCGACAACCACTATTTCGTGAAGCTGCCAGACACAAAGCGTGCTGGCGAGTACCCTGCGGATGTTTACGCAGGAGACAACTTGATTGGCAAGATTTTGATCAAGACACAAGGCAAGAGCGGCAAGGTCAACGATGCTTTTGACGATTTATTTTAGGAGGCGCGATTGATGATCGATAAACTCAAAAATTGCTTTGATGAGATGGTTGTATTCAAAGACCTCAAGAAAAGCAATTTCTTTTCCGCTCTAAGCCTACCATCCTTCATGCGCGACTGGCTCTTAAAGAAGTTCGAAGACGAGAATGGTCACTTCGACTCCGATGATTTGGCTCGTTTCGTGCGGACGTACCTACCGCGCAAGGATGACTGGACAGCAATAAAAAATCGGGTGGTTATTGAACACGAGCGGGTAAAGTTTCTCGCCAAAACATCGGTTGACATTGACATTAAAACCGGCGAAGTGTCTTTTGCATTACCCGATTTTGGGTTGGGAAGCAAAGACACAATAATTGAGGACTCTGTGTGGCAGATGTGCAAGGAGGACTTGGTGCGTGGTCGCGAAACTTGGGGAATGGTTGAAATCGGCTACCGCCCACCAGACGACCTCGATATAGGGTTTTCAAAAAACAAGTCAAAGGGCGCAAGTCGCGGAAAAATCAAATTAACAGCCTTCAAGACCTTCTGTCCATATACTATAGACTTGGAATACTTTAAAGACTCGCGCCGAGAATTCAGCACGTCAGAATGGATAGATGTCATTTTGGGGGCCGTTGACTACAACGCGGCGGGATATCTTGGCGACGAAGAGAAAAAGCTAACCATGCTTACTCGGTTGTTGCCCTTCGTTGAGAAGAACCTAAACCTGATTGAACTTGCCCCAAAGGGTACCGGAAAGTCTTACTTGTTTGGACAAGTCAGTCGTTTCGGGTGGCTCGCGAGCGGTGGGGTGATGAGTCGCGCAAAAATGTTTTATGACATTTCCAAACGGGCGGACGGATTGGTTACAAACAACGACTTCGTGACCCTTGACGAGGTACAAACAATAACCTTCCCAGATGTTGATGAGATGAGAGGTGCTCTGAAGTCGTTTTGCGAAAACGGTTACTGCAACATCGGAAATCACCGAGTTGATGGAGATGCGGGGGTTATTCTTTGCGGTAATATCAAGAAAGAAACCATGGACGAGGATGGTTTCGGCAATATGTTTGAAGAACTACCGTCTGTATTTCACGAGTCGGCTCTTATCGAGCGTTTCCACGGATTCATTAAAGGGTGGAACATACCCAGAATGAACGATGACCTCAAGATTTCCGGTTGGGCTTTGAATTCCGAATACTTTTGCACCATTATGCACGAGTTGCGTGACGACATGAGTTATCGTGCCGTCGTTGATGAGCTAATTGAAGTGCCTGAAGCGGCTGACACACGCGACACTGAAGCGGTAAAGCGTATCGCCACAGCATATCTGAAGCTGCTCTTCCCGCAAGTCCGAAGCGCGGATGACATAACCGCCCGTGAATTCAAGCGCTACTGTCTTGATAGGGCAAGGAAAATGAGGGATACGATAAAGTACCAGTTGGGACTTCTTGATGTGGAGTACCGCGGGAAGGACATCCCTGCGTTAAGCGTCAGGGCTGACCCTGGAGAAAAGGGGTAATTCTGTGGAGAAAAAGAACTGTTACATTTGTGGGAAAGAAACTCTGAGCAAAAACGAAATCGGATTGACGAAAAAGTTGCTCGATAAGGAGTCAAAACGGTTCTTTTGCCTTGTTTGCTTGGCCGAGCATTTGGAGGTAGATGCTGAGTTTCTTCTTGCAAAAATTGAAGAATTCAAGGAGCAAGGTTGCAAATTATTCTGAGGAGGTGTTGCTTTGATTTACGCAGACAATGCCGCGACTACGAGAGTATCAGATAGCGTCTTTGAGAAAATGCTCCCTTTTCTTCGCGACCAATACGGCAATGCGTCGAGTCAGTATTCGCTTGGAGTAAAATCCAAACGAGCCATTGAAATAGCGCGTAGGCAAGTGGCAGTTGCCATAGGCGCAGACCCATCTGAAATCACATTTACCTCTGGTGGCTCTGAAGCGAATAGTTGGGTATTGCGGTGTGTTGCGGAGAACCACCGCAATGAGCCGATGCACGTTATTACATCGACAATCGAACATCACTCTGTGCTGAATGCTTGCCACACATTAGAGCAAAGCGGCCTAGAAGTAACCTACCTTCCAGTAAATAGATTCGGACAAATTTCTGTTGAGGATATTGCTACAGCCGTTAGGCCCCACACCAAGCTGGTGTCTGTTATGCTTGCAAATAACGAAGTTGGCACGATACAGCCAATTGCAGAGATTAGTAGAATCCTGAAAGACAAGGGTATCGTGTTTCATACTGATGCCGTTCAAGCCGTTGGGCATATCCCTGTCGATGTTTCGACTTTGGGTGTGGACTACTTAACTGCTTCCGCTCACAAATTCAACGGAGCAAAAGGCACAGGGATTCTATATAAGCGAACAGGGTTACCTTTAGCACCTTTGGTGTTTGGCGGCGAGCAGGAAAAGGGCCTTCGCGCTGGGACAGAAAACGTTGCAGGAATCGTATCAGCCGGCTATGCGATTGAGGAAAGTGTCGATGTTATGGCTTGCGAAGCAAAACGCCTTAAAGCGATGGTTGAAAGTACGATTGCAGGTATAAAAGAGAAGATACCCTCCGTGCAGGTAAATGGAGATAGCGAGAACCGTCTCCCCGGCACGGTCAATCTTGGATTTGATGGTGTTTCGGGTGAGTCTCTGATGCACTTGCTTGACCTAAAGGGTGTTTGCGTGTCAACGAGTTCGGCTTGCAATTCTGGCAAAAATGAGCCATCTCATGTGCTTCTTGCCTTGGGACTTACTGAACAACAAGCTAATTCGGCGATTCGCATTTCTTATGGAAAATACAACGTCACGAATGATGTTGTGAATATTATTAAGGCCGTATATGAAGCATATGGCAAAATAAAAGAGAACAATTAAGGAATGATTTCATCCCAATTAAGCTTTCAACCTGCTGAACGAGAATGTTAGAGGTTATCTCAGCATAAACCATGTCAGTATCGAAAATCATTGACTGCGGTTTGCCAACTTATATCTTTGCATTCGGCTCCTTGGCTTGTCAGGGATCGTCATCTCAATCAGCCCCAAATCCAAAGCCGGGCGGAGATACAGCTTTCTGAAGCTTTCCCGGTCCTTCAAGCCAAGCTTTGCTTGCAACGTGGCCCGATCTTCCTCGCCTTTTATCACGGAAAGCAATTTGTTGACTTCTGGCGTGACTTGCTGGGTGACATGCTGGGCAACTTGCTGGGTGACTTGCGGGGTCTCATGCTTGTCAGCGGTTTCCAGATTGAGCGAGGACGCAAATTCCGGTGTTTTGATGATTGTCCGAAAGACATCTCCCTCGACCATCTCCGGGTCTGAGCCGCCATAGGCTTTGCCGTATTTCATCAGGTTTCTCATGCCGGAGCCGAGTTCGTCCGCCCTGTGAATCTCCCTGAAAAATGCCCCTATGACCGGGTTTTTCGGGTAGGGGGAAGAAGATTCGAAGTGTATCGCGCCGAAACCGCGCGCCCTATTTGGGTTCTCTGTTCTCACTTGACCGTATTCGATGATGAGCCTCGTCGGTGTGCCGCTGGTGAATTCACGATGGATTAGGATATTGGACGCAACCTCGCGAAAAATGATGTCGCGGAGGCTGATTCGCTCAATGCCCTCCAGGTAGAATGGGTCTGGAAGGTGCTTTTGCGCGAATGCGATGATCCGATCATAGCTGTCGATGAGGTTTGTGCGCACCAAGTCTCTGTCGTCATAGCGGTCGATATTCACCTTGCGAAGGATGAGATCGGTGCGATGCGCCGGGACGGCGGAGAGAATGAGCTGGTCTGTGCCAAAAAGCAGGATGCAGGCGAGCGTGAAACCACTTCGTCCCGTCTCGTGATCGGCTTGGTAGAGTTGGGCGCTCTGTATCAGTTGCATGTCGTCCATGTCGCTCCACGGATGCGTCGGAGTGTGTATGCGGACGATATTTCTGCTTTTTTCAATCAGGTCGGAGCGTAGGTCTTCCAGCTTCACATACGGAAATACCTTGTTTTCCGTGTAGTGAGTCCGCTTGCGTAGATACAGGTTTGAAACCTGTTCCGTGTAGTCGGTGATATCGAGGTCGCCGTCCTCGTTTCTGTCGTATATCCGTCCATTGCACCGATGTACCTGGGAACTTTCGGGCACATACACAAACAGCAGGTGTTTGTTTTCTACAACAACGTCATGGATGGAGAGATATGCTGGCGGTGCCAGTTTTTGCGAGTTGTTGACAGCGGTGACGAAGTCTTTTTTGATCTGATCGACGGCATCGGGCTCTATCCCTTCAATCACTCCGGCATCATTTACACCAAGCAAGAGCGTGCCGCCGTGGCGGTTCAAAAAGGCGCAGACAGTTTCATAGACATCGCGATTGAGTTTGTTTCTGCACGTTTTAAACTCTGTCGTGATGCCTTCGCCGTTTTTTATCAACTGAAGAATCCGTTGTTCAAACAACTCCATGCCTCCTGTCCCTATTTACGCATCGGCATTAGGGGACGCTCATGTTTTTCAAATAGTTCTCGGGGAGTGAAACCGTTATTTTCAAAGAGACGTGTGTTGTTCATGACGTCAGTAAGTCTTTGTAGAAAAGCATTTATGGCGTCGATATTTTGAAACGGATAGCCTTTGTCGACAAAGTATTGCAATATTCCGGCTGCTTCGACATCCGCCTGTATCATCTCATGCAAATCCATGAGATCGCCATCGACTCCGTGAATCCCTTTTTTGGTGGATAGTTTGTTTTTCAAGATGTACGCCTTCAAGTCGGCGTATGGTTTTTCAGGCTCGCGATACTCAGGATCGAAATATCGCAAAAACTCGTCCTTTTCCGGCAAATAACGGGGTTTGCCTTTCTGGTGGGATTTAACGATTCTCGCTTTTTTCAGATCATCCGGGAAATCGGGCTGAAAGTCGGGACCAAAAATGTTGCCGTCGTACAGCGAATATTCAACGTCATCAGTTCTGGCAAGCCGCTCCAAAGCAAGGCATGTCTCCTGCGCGGTGGTCTTGTCCTCCTCGTAGCGATTGAAAACTTTTACGAATTCCGGGATGTCGATAATGCCGTACAGGAAACATGCCGCCGTCGCATACTTCGCGATCAGCTCTTTTCGCGTCCGGCTAATTCGTGTGACGGTGGGTTTGTTTTGTTCAGTCGTCATTGTAGGTAGATTAGTTCTCTCCTTATGCTTTTTAGGCCACTTTAACGTGCTTATGCTTCAACATTTCCACGGCCGACTTTTTGACTGTTGGCGCAAGATGAGCGTAGCGCAACGTCATCTTCATGTCCGAGTGGCAGAGCAATTCTCTAACCGTATTCAAGTCTACACCCATCATCACGAGTTGCGAAGCAAAATCATGTCGCATATCGTGCCAGCGAAAATTTTCTATTTCTGCTTTTTTGAGCAGTGCTTCCCAAGCCTTTCTGCAATTATCTATCTTTTTTCCGTTTTTAGGCGAGGGGAAGATAAGCGCGCCGGGTTTCGCGGATTTGGCTTGTTCTCGCCAGCGGCGCAACGTGTCGATTACAACGTCGTTCATGGGAATATAATTCGACTTGCTGGCCTTGTCCACATCGGCGCGGAGAAATATCGTTTCATCTTCGAAATTCACGTCTCCCCATTCCAGCGAAAACAGTGCGTTCTGGCGGATGCCGGTGTTGAGGCTGATGAGGATCATCGGTTTCAGATGATCCGTAAAGTGTTTAAATTCCGGGAGAGTATCAAGTTCACGGGATTTAAGCCAAGCATTGTGGCTACGGCGCTCCTCACGCATTTGCTTTTCTCTATCTTCCAACGCTTGCATCAAACGCGAACGCTCATCGTCTGACAAATACCTGACGATCTTTCTCGAATCGACTTCTTTCAGTGGTTTTAGTTTTGCAATCGACGTCTTCTCGAATATCTCCATCGTGACGCCCCAGTTTAACGCAGCTTTCAGCGCAGTGACTTCTCTATTTAGAGACGAAGCCTTTATGCCTCGCTCTTTTTTCTGATGGTTGCGCCATGTCTCAAGCTGAGGAAGCGTTATTTGAGTGACGTCCATTTTGAAGAGAGGTTCAAAGGCGCGTTGAATCATAAGAAGTGTTTCGCGGCCTGTCTTGCGGCTCTCTTTTACCCAAGGGCCGTATATTTCATTGATAAATTTGCCCAAAGTGAGAGTTTTGTTTTGTTCGTCTATCTGTGCCTGAACTTCTGCTTCAGCCTCCGCCTTCGGGTCTTCTCCGCGCGCAATCGCCGCCAAAAAATCGCGAGCCAGTTCTCTCGCTTCGGTCACAGTGAAAAGTGTAGTGGTGCCGATCATATGGTGCGTTCTGGTGCCATTTGGTCGTCGATAATCTACGTACCAAGTTTTCTTCCCGGTTGGGCGAACTATGATAGTTAGCCCCTTGAGTAGTGTATCGACAACGCGATATGTTTTCTCTTGGGGCTTGAGATTTTGAATAACCGACGGCGTGATCTTGATTTGCATTTAGATTTTCATCCTCCATTCCATCCTCCATATATCCTCCGAGACATTATAACTGTGATATAATTCGTCTGCAATGGGCTCAATGGCTTAGATTGATAAACGAAGTCTGAATCAGCGTTTATGTGAAAAGTAGTTTTCAGAAGAGTGCTTAGTTATCATATTTACAAATCCTTGACACGGAAGAGGTCAGAGGTTCGATTCCTCTATCACCCACCAAGACTACGACAGGGCTCAGGCGGTTCCCGTCTGGGCCATTTTTTATTCCTGTTCCATACGTCCCAGTCAAAGAAAAGACTGTTTATGAAGCGCCCCTTGACATGATTTTTCTCACGAGACGGAAGAGCGGTTTGGTGATCGGTGTCATCATGCGGCGGCGCACCTTGGTCAGTTCGTCGGCGATAGGGATCCCTTGCGGGCAGTGTGGTTCGCATTTTCCGCACCGCACGCATTTTTCGGCGTCCTTCTGCGTGGGGGCGAGCGCTCCCGTCACCTGTCCATAGCGGATGATCGCCGATAGATAACTGCCGATATAGGACTCGTTGTAGCAGGCGAAGCAGTTTGGTATGTCCACGCCGCTGGGGCAGGGCAGGCAATAGCCGCAGGCGGTACAGGTGACCCTGGTCAATTGATCGATGGCGGCCACGGCGTCTGTGTATGCCGCCATTTCTGCGTCGCTCAGGTGTCCCGGTGCGGCGTCGTCCGCGATCGCGAGGTTTTCGCGCAGTTGCTCCATCGAGGACATCCCCGAGAGCACGCAGGTTACCTCCGGGCGATTCCACACCCATCGCAGTCCCCACTCGGCCAGCGAGCGGGTGGGGTTCGCTTCACGAAATGCCCGAACGGCGGGGTCCGGCAGTCGGTTCACCAACTGCCCGCCGCGCAGTGGTTCCATCACGAAAACGGGCAGGCCTTTTTCATGTGCGTAGCGTATTCCGCTGTATCCGGCCTGGTTATTCTCATCCAGATAGTTGTACTGAACCATGCAGAAGTCCCAGTCCCAGGCGTCCAGTACCCGGATGAAATCCGCCCTGCCGCCGTGGAAGGAGAAGCCGGCGTTTCGGATAGCGCCGGCCGCTTTTTTATCTGCGATCCACGCCTCGACGCCGATGGACTTGAGGCGATCCCAGGTGATCGTGTCGCAGAGCATGTGCATGAAATAGTAATCGATATGGTCGGTTTGCAGTCGCTTCAGTTCTTCCGTGAAGATACGTTCGAAGTCCTCGGTTTTGTGGCATTTCAAAATGGGCAGTTTGGTGGCGATCAAGACCCTGTCGCGTGCGCCCGCGGCAAGGAGTGCCCGGCCGAGCGCCTCCTCCGAACCCGGGTACATGTGGGCGGTGTCGAAGTAGTTGACGCCCCTTTCCACAGCCGTACGGACCATCTCGTCGACCGCCGTTTGGTCGATTGCCAGACCTTTGCGCGGAAAGCGCATACACCCGAAACCCAGTTGCGATATGCGGTCGCCGTTCCTTGGATTCTCCCGATATTGCACGATTTCGCCCCCTCAAGCGATCGTTGCAGGGGGCTGCTTTTCGGGCCCCTGAATCGTCAATCGTTTAGAACCGCCATTGCGCGGGGAACGATTTGCCGCAGTTGATCCACGACAAAATCGATATCCTCGCCGGTCATGTCGGGGTAGATCGGCAGGGAGATTTCTCCTGCCGAGAGTCGTTCCGTGTTCGGATAATCGCCTTCCTTGTAGGCGAATGTATTTCTGTAATACGTGTGGAGGTGGACCGGAACGTAATGGACTTGAACGCCGATTTGAGCCTTCCGTAGCGCCATGAACACATTTTTTCGAATGTGGGGTTCGACCCAGATCGAAAACAGGTGATAGGAGTGGCCGGGGTGGTCGGGCGGCAATACGGTGCCGGGAATGTCCGACAATTTTTCCCGATATTCGGATGCGATCGCTTTTCGGCGCGCGACGAACGCATCGACCCGTTTCAACTGGCTCATCCCCAATGCGCACGAGATGTCGCTCAATCTATAGTTGTAGCCGAGGTCGATCATGTCGTTGTCCCACGGTCCCGCGTAAGGGCGAACGAAATCATCCGGTTGCTTCACGATTCCGTGGGAGCGGAAGACCCTCAGCCGATGCGCGAGTTCGGGCGAGTTCGTCGTCACCATTCCGCCCTCGCCGGTCGTGATGTGCTTGACCGGATGAAAGCTGAACGTCGTAAGGTCCGCTTCCTGTCCGACCTTGCGCGCGCCTCTCTCCGCGCCCAGTGCGTGGCTCGCGTCCTCGATCAGAAGGGCGCCGTTCGCTGCTGCGACCTCGCGAAAAGCGGCGATGTCGACCGGGTATCCCGCGAAACTCACCGGGGCGATGACCTTGATGGGACGCTTGGCGCTCTTGCAGACCGCCCTCGTTTGTTCCGGGTCGAGACAGAGCGTTTGGGGAGAAAGATCGGCAAAGAGGGGTACGGCGGAGCAATAAACCGCCGCGTTGCTCGTCGCGGCGAATGTCATGGACGGCGCCACAACGCCGTCTCCCGGGCGGACGCCTGCGGCATGCATTGCGCCGTGCAGTGCGGCAGTACCGTTGGAAAACGTCACGGCCTCCCGGACGCCGATATAATCGGCAAACGCCCGCTCGAACTCCTCGACGGACGGCCCCATCGTCAGCCAGTCGCCGCGCAGAATGTCGACGACCGCCTGGATGTCCTCTTCTGAAATGCTCTGATGGCCGTAAGGAATAAATTTATTGCTCATATCGCTCTCCTCCTTGGTGAATCGCTTGGGTGAAAGGCGTATTTGCAATCGCCCTGTTTCGCCCAATGCAATAATACTCGAATCCCAATGTTATCATCTCTTCGGGGGTGAGCATATTGCGCCCGTCGAATATGATTTTTCTTCTCATGGAACGCCCCAGCGTTTCCCAATCGAGCGATTCGAACGAATGCCACTCCGTGACGATGACGGTGGCGTCCGCGTCGCGAATGGCGTCGCCGGGATCTTGCGCGTACAGGACGCCGGAGGGAAGTATTTGGGACGCCTGTTTTTGCGCGATGGGGTCGTAAGCCGCAACCGTCGCGCCGTACTCCAGAAGGCTCTTGATCAGCGCAACGGACGGCGCTTCCCGCATGTCGTCCGTCTCGGGTTTGAAGGCAAGCCCCAACACGGCGATCTTCAGCCCCTCCATCTGCTCGCCGAAACGATGTCGGATCATCTGCGAGAGGATTTTTTTCTGGCGCCTGTTCACCTTTTCGATCGCCGAGATCAGGGTCATGTCCAACCCGTATTCCTCCCCGAGCGCCGAAAGCGATTGGACGTCCTTGGGGAAGCAGGAGCCGCCGTAACCGCACCCTGCGTTGAGAAAATACGGGCCGATACGTCGGTCCGCCGCAATCCCGTCCCTCACGCGCAGGATGTCGGCCCCCGCCGCGTCGCAGAGGCGCGCGATCTCGTTCATGAAACTGATGCGGGCCGCCAGCATGGCGTTTGCCGCATATTTCGTGATTTCCGCGGAGGCGGGGTCCATCAGAATAATTTTTTCCTCCGGGACGAACGAGCGGTAGAGCGTCTTCATCGTCTCGCAGGCCCGCTCCGACGCAGCCCCGACGATCACCCTGTCGGGAGAGAGGCAGTCCGCGACCGCCGCGCCCTCCTTCAAAAACTCCGGGTTGGAGATGATCTCGACCGCGTGCTCGATTCCGCGCTCCCGGAGGCGCGATTCGATCCGGTTGTAGAGAAGCCGGTTTGTCCCCACGGGGACGGTCGACTTGACCACGATGAAGCAGAAGTTGTTCACATGCGTGCCGATCTGATCCGCAACGGCCAACACCTGGGTCATGTCCGTCTCCCCGTTTTCGCCCGCCGGGGTACCGACGGCGATGAAGCAGATCTCCGCCGCCTCCAGGCCGCAATTGAGGTCCGTGGTGAAGGACAGTCTGCCG